>JANNQN010000221.1:0-21740 GCA_031400775.1 Planctomycetia bacterium
GCCTGCGGCATCGGCCAATATGTAAAGGACTATCCACTGGTCATTGTCGAACGGGAGACCGGCAAATTGCATCGGCCCGTGGCGACGGGAACGGCCGCCCACTGGTCATCAGACTCCCAGCGCCTGGCGATCGTGACCGACATCGTGCAAGGCGGCAGCTGGCTCGGCGGCATACCAATGGACGGCGCCATTGGCGTCCTGGACGTGGCGAGGTTTATTGAAAGCGGCGAGACGCAGGTCACTGGCGTTTCGGACCCGCCCACCAATATCTCGACAAAAGAGCCCTATTTATTGTCGATGAGCGGATCATACGGCGCCGTGTGGTCGCCAGACGGAAAGCGGCTCGCCTATCGTCATCGCGAGTCGTCGCTAAGCACAACGAAAGAAAAAAACAGTCGCGACGAAGTGTGGATCGTGCAACCCGACGGCAGCGGCGCCCGCAAGCTGCTCAATCACGGGGCGGCGGAATTGGCTTGGTCGAACGAGCGCACGCTGCTGTGGGTGAATAAAGGGCAGTTTGGAAGAATAGACATCGAGCTGGACGGTGAGGCATCGATTGGCCCGACGCCCGAAACGCCCGAGAACCAATTTACTGTCATGGGCCGCATCACGGATGGCGAGGGGCGCCCAATGGAAGGCGTTGAAGTTCACGCGGCTACCGGCATTGGCACGTTGCGAACAGGTACACCGGCCAAGACGGACGTCGCGGGGCGCTATGAGCTTCACTTTGGTCCGGGGATGTTAAGCCTCGGCGGAGGGCCGAATCTTCAAGCAGCGACGATTCGCGCTCATAAACCTGGATTCTTTGAACGTGATTTATGTCAAAACGGCAATCTCGGCATGGCGAACTACCGGCCGAAGGAATCCGACAAGGGGGGTTGGCAATTCAAGGCCATCGTCTATCGCGGTCAGCCGTACAAGTTAGACTTCGTCATATTGTCGGCGGCACAGGTTATCGTTGAGCTGGTTAATCCGAAGGGCGAGCCATTGGCCGATTATACGCTCGAATTGAGCGGCGAGGAGCTTTATCCATCAAGTAGCATACTGGAGTGGAAAAAGACAAATGGCGAAGGCAAAGCCGAATTTGGCGATGTGCCGCTGAAAACGTTTTGGTTTTCCCTCGGTCGGCGCGATGCGTTGCGGACGGAGTCGATCGAGTTCCGCAAGCCCGGCGAAGTCCGCTATCGGCTCACGTACGACGATATCGCCGGCACGCTGACCGCGGAACGCCACTAATCTGCTCTCTTTTGCGGACTGCTTGCGCACTAGCCGCTGGCCGGGTGGCGTCGTGTTGGATGGACCATTCATTACTCGTTGTCTTCTGCCGCCTGAAACCGGCCCCCCTGCGTAATGAGGGCGTGTCCTGAGCGCGCAAGCGTCTGCCTCCATCCTGCTCCGATCCGACACACCGACTGCGCTAGGAACCGGACTACGCCGAAAACAATTGACCGTCCCAATAACCCGTTGTGCTTGAGACGTCCATCAAACCACCGATTCTTGACGTCCGTCAGCCAAGATCCGACACTAAAGCCGGAAGCCCAGGAGCGCACGATGTCCAGTCAGCACGGCGACATTCCGCACACCACTTCCGGTATTAACCGGCGGCGCTTCCTGGCAGCCGGCGGCTCTGGACTGGTGGCCCTTGGCGGAGCCGATTTTCTCGACCCAACGGCCGCGATGGTATCCGTCCCGACATCCAGAAGCCCCCGCGCCAAGTCGGTCATCATCTTGTATTTGTACGGCGCGCCGAGCCAGATGGATACGCTCGATCCTAAGCCTCAATCGCCGCTCGAGCGGCGCGGCGAGTTTAAGGCGATCTCCAGTAGTTTGCCGGGTGTTGCTGTTTCCGAGCTGCTGCCAAATATCGCGCGCATCCTGCACCGCGTCGCGCTGGTTCGCTCGATGACTCACACTTCGAACAACCATGCCGTTTCGGTGGCCCTGTCCGGCTTGTCGAAATCGCTGCCGGAGATCGAGGGGAACGGACGCGATTCGCGCCATCAGCCCTACATTGGGTCGGTGCTCGAGTATCTGTGGAAGCAGCAGGGCGTCAGCATGCTCGACAGCGGCGTACCGGTGAACATGGTCCTTCCCTGGGCGCTCAACGCCAAGACCGACCGGGGTCGCTGGCAACATCATGCGGCGTGGCTGGGCCTGCAATACAATCCGATCATTCCGTTGTTCGTCGGCAACGGCTCGATCGAGGTCGGCTCTCCTTCCATCAAGGGATCAACTCCGATCCTGACACGTTTTGATCCTTGGGACGGCATAACTCCCGAGAGTACATTTCAATTTGACGGCGCGGAGCTTCCCGAGGGCGTTAACAAGTCCCGCTTCACGCGCCGCCAGGAGTTGCTTCAATCGCTCGATTTCACGGATCGCCGCGTTGGCTCGGTCGTCAACACGTTCGATCAATGCCGAGACCTGGCCTTCGCAATGATTGCCACTCCCAAGGTGGCCCAAGCATTGGACGTAACGCGCGAACCGCTGTCAGTTCGCGAAAAGTATGGCTACACGTTGTTCGGACAATCGGCGCTCGCGGCGCGGCGGCTTATCGAAACGGGTGTCAAAGCCGTCACGGTCTTCTGGGACACCTGGACCGACAACAACGCCTCCTGGGATACGCACCACAACCATCATCCGCGTCTGAAAGACGGGCTGTGTCCGAAGCTCGACCAAATTCTGCCGGCGTTTCTCGATGACATGGACCAGCGCGGCCTGCTGGACGACACCCTGGTAATGGTCATCAGCGAGCATGGCCGCACGCCGACGCTGGGCAACTCGCCCGGCGGAGCACGCGAACATTGGTCGGGCGCCTATTGGGGAATGTTTTTTGGCGCAGGCATCAAGACTGGCCAGGTGATCGGTTCTACCGATCGCGAGGGAGGCTACCCGACGAGCTGTCCGACCGATCCAAAAGACATCCTGGCGACCATGTACCATCTGTTGGGCTTCGACCCTCACCTGACCACGGTTCCCGACCGCCTCAACCGTCCGATGCACATCATCCCCCACGGCGACATCGTGCGGGCGCTTTTGGCATAGGCCGCTTCGAGTGGCGGTTTAACTGTTGCCGAAGGGTCGACCACGCGAGCCCGATCCGTTTTCGGAACTCGACTCGGATAATCGCCGATGCGCGATAGTTTCATTATCTCCTGCATCGGTCTGCACAACGTACAAATCGTGTTTTCCGTTCCGCTCGCTCACGATCATCAGCGGCCCGCTGTCTGGGTGCCAGTCCGTCGCAGCGACACATGGAACAGACTGGTCCCACGGGGAAAGTCCTCGCGCTACTAGCGCCGCGCTCCTGCAAAACACCTCGTCGGGCAGAATTCCAGGCACGCGAACCAAGAAACCGGAGCGGCGGGTGAAAAACGGAGAGAAATTCACTTCGCGCTAGACGCCGGGGGCGAGGCCACGTTGATACAATCGTGGCTATTGCGAGTTGGATCGGCTTCGGGCCGGGTCCCTATTGGAAATGTCGATTGGATCGTGTGCGGAGCGTGCATTGGTACGATAACGTTCAGTCTGAGCCTGGATTGGGTTAGGTGCATCCCAACTAGGAGATAATCGGATAATCGGGCCGATAACCCGTTCATTTGATAAACTCAGACCACGGGGCCGGATCCACCGGGGCAGCACAAACTGGCCGGGCGACCCGTTTCACGCTGAAAGTGCAATGAACTGGAGGACAAAAACCTATCCTTGGTGAAGGACTTAGCCGGATCGGTGCCTAGTCTGGCAGCAGGTCAAAACGCATAGCGACCCGCGGTCGAGGGATGACACGACCTGCAAGTCACCCAGCGCTCGGTAAGGGCCCTGGCAGCGCCGGTCCGTCTCCACGCCAGAATTGAGATCCCATGCCATTCGTTGAGTTCTTCTTACTGCGCTTAGTCATCTGGCTCGGCTTGCTCTCGGCGCTGGTAGCGCTGGCGGTCGGGCCGCGCCGGCTGTGGCGTGGCGTGAAGCGAACTTGGACGATCACGTGGCGCAAGCGTCTTGACCCCGAAGAGATCCTGACGCAAGTCGTCAAGCAGCACGAGCAGCATGTCAAGGCGGTTGGCGCCGCATTGAACCAGGCGGAACAGGCCGAAGCGGCGATACGGGAGCATTTGCGACAAAGCGAGGAGCACGTACAGGCGCTGGCTGCTGAAGCCGCGCGATTGGCCGAACTGGGCGACGACCTGGGAGCTCGCGCGGCGCTCTACAAGATCAACCTCGAGAAGTCAGCGATCGAAAATTTTCGCGAGCAACTAGCGCGTCAGTGCGGCATGGTTGCGGAGTCGCGGCACCGACTTTATTTGCTCGAGTTGCAATTGCGACAGTACGAGGTGGGTCGCAGCATTTTGCTCAGTCAGCTTGCCCAGGCGGAAAAAGTCGAAGAACAATACGCGATTGCCCGCCGCTTTGACCCCTTCAATGCCGTGGCCAATTGGCAGAAGGCGGAGGGGCTCGTCCAGGAGAAGGCCCTGAACGCACGGGCCATCGAACGGGTTTATGCCGACACTTCGGAATTGGCCGCGGCCGGTCCACCTACGCCCCCCGACCCGGTCGTCCTCGAAGCCCAACTGGCGGAACTCCAAGCGCAACTAAAGAAAGCCAATCAAATCAACAACGGAGCATCGTCGGCCAAGATCGCCGGCGGGGCGGCCCCAAACCAATCGGCGGCGCGGAGCAATTCTCCACGCACCACCGAACAAAACCCTCTCGACCCGGAGAAATCATCGTGACGTTTTACAAGCAGCCTCGCTTCTTTCTGACGCTTGGCATAGCCATTGTGGGATTGCTCATCCTGCAGCAAGTCTGGCAATGGGAAGTCGAGCGGATCGAAGTTCCCTCGGGCAAGTTTCTCATTCGCATCAGTCGCTGGGGAAAAGACCTGGGTCCCGATCAAATCATTGCGCCGGATGATTCGTACAAGGGCGTGATGCTGCAGCCGTTGGGCGAAGGCCGGCACTTCCTGAATCCGTTGTTCTGGACCTATGAAATTCACGACATGGTGCAGGTCCCCGTCGGCCAATGCCTGGTCTTGACTCGAAGATTCGGCAAGCCACTGTCTGTTGCGCGAATGGCGCAGGGAGACATTCTGGGCGCGGAAGATCCCGCGAACCCAAGCGAGGGCGAGCGCGGGATTCTCCGGGACGTCTTGACTCAAGGCAGTTATCGCCTGAACAACTATGCTTATTCTTGGGAGTCTGTGCCGGCGATCGAAGTGGGAGTCGACCAGGTCGGCGTACGCACGCTCAAGATTGGCAAGGATCCGCGCACGCTCGAGCCGGATGTGAAGCGCGGCCACTATGTGGTCCCCGAAGGCTATCGGGGCATTCAGCAGGCGACCGTGCCGGCGGGGACCTATTACATTAATTCCTATGTGGAGTCGATCACTCCGGTCGAGGTGCGCAGCCATCGCGTGAAATTGGGCGACATAGAGTTTCCTAGCCGCGACGGGTTCATCTTGAAGCCGCAGGTCGTCGTCGAGTATGCGGCGCAGCCCGAGAAGGCCCCCGAACTGATGGTGCGTTTGACTGACGAAGGCATTTTGCATCAGAGAGATGAGACCGCCGAAGACCAACTCCAGAACGAGATTCTTCAAAAGGTGATTTTGCCTCACATCCGCGGCTACGCGCGGATTGAGGGGAGCAACTTCGACGCTCGTGACTTTATTCTCGCCGCTGTGGTTGCCGCTCCCGATGCCGGCGCAAAGGTCGAAAGAGCGGCCAATGCCCGCGAGGCGCTGCAAAGGGCGCTCTTGGCCAAGGTCAAGCCACAGTGCGAGGCCCTGGGAGTGGAAGTGCGGGCGGTAACGCTGGCCGATATGTTGCCTCCGGCCGAACTGTCCGAGCAAATCGCGCAGCGCGAGCTGGCGCGCGTCGAGCAGGCCAAGAATGCCGTGCTCTTGCGGCAATACCGGGCCGAACAAGAACTCAAGTCGAAGGAATCCCTCAAGACGCAAGCCAAGGAAAAGGTCGATGCGGAAACCCGCCTGATCCAAGCCAAGACCAAAGCCGGGCAACTCAAGGAAGTCGCGTCTTCGCGTTTCAAACAAGAACTCGAAAACGCGCAGCTCGCGCTCGACGCCGCCGAGAAGCAAGCCGAAGCCACCTTGGCCAACGGGAAGGCGGAAGCCACGGTCATCAATCTGCAAAACGAAGCCGAGGTGGCCGGCCTTCGCAAGGCCGTGCAGGGTTTTGACAGCGTGCAGACGTTCGCCCAGTTTCACCTGATGAAAAAATTAGGGCCGGCACTGACTGAGATTTTTGCCTCCGATGACAGCGATTTCGGCCGGTTGTTCAGCAATTATTTGACCCAACCCACGAGCGCGGCGCGAAAGCCACCTACGATTCCGACCGTCGCCGCGCCAGCAACCGCCGGAGGCGAGAAATAACCTTACCGCCCACGTGGCGAGCGATCCGGCGACAGCTAGCGCCGGCCGTCGCCATGTCCGAAAACCAAACAAAGGCCCAGTTGTCATGAATCAGACGTTTGAAAGCTTTGCATCAGGTTACAGTCTCAAGGGCCTGCGTCACTGGCGGCGCGTGCTAATCATTTGGGGCGTCCTCGTATTTGCGACGCTCCTGTTCGTCGTATTGACATGGAATGCGTTCTTTGTCTACGTGCGACCGGGAGAGCACTTGATCAAGATTGCGAAAGATGGCATGCCGCTCACGCCCGGCCATGTCTTGGCCGAGGCCGGCCAGAAGGGAATCCTGCGCGAGGTGCTGGGCGAAGGCTGGCACTTCGTGTTGCCGATCGTGTACGCGACCGAAAAGGAAATGAATACCGATGTACCGCCAGGCAAAGTCGGAATCATGACGGCGCTTGGCGGCAAGCTGCTGCCGCCCGGCCGGGTTCTGGCCGAAAGGGCAGACGATCCTAAAGACGAGGAGCAGGGGCTTCAGCGACAGGTGTTGCCGCCCGGATCGTACCGAATCAATTTGCGCGGCTACAAGGTCGAATTAATTGACGCCACCGAAATCAAGCCCGGCTATGTCGGCGTGCAACGACGACTCTTAGGCCATGACGGCAAGAACCGTTTTGCGGAGAATGAAACCGAAAAAGGAATTTTGCGAGAGGTGTTGCAGCCGGGCATGTACTACATCAATACCAAGGAGTATGAGATCATCAAGGCGGAAGTAGGGATTTTCCAAACATCGTTTCACTATGATGTTCGACCCGAAGCAAATACGGCGATCACGTTTACCTGCAAGGGTGGATTTCCGATCAGCATGGACTGCACTGTCGAATGGGAAACCTTGCCCGAGGACATGCCCGAGCTGGTGGCCGAATATGGCTCGCGCTCGTCGATTGAAAAGACGGTAATTGAAGTGCAGGCCCACTCCATCGGCCGCGACAAGGGCATTGACTATGGAGTGCAGGATTTTCTTGAAGGTAGTAAGCGAGAGAAATTTCAGGCCGACTTTACCCAAGAGTTGGTTCGCGTGGGACGCGCTAAGAACGTGACGGTACATTCAGCCTTTATTCGCAACCTGGTGATTCCCGAAGCGTATCTGAAGCCGATTCGCGACAAACAAATCGCCGGCGAAACCGAGATCACGAACAAAGCCAAGGAGATCACGGCACAGACCGTGGCAGAGGTCGAGCGAGAGAAGCAGATGGTTGAGCAGCGCGTGGCAGAGGTCGAGGCCGATACCACTCGCCTGGTGGCGGGCATCGAGCGACAAGCGGAAAACATCGGCACCAGGACGGAAAGCGAAGTCGAAAAGCTCAAGGCGGAGTACGACGCGCAGATCGCCGCGTTGGATAGCCGCCGCCGGCAGGTCACCGGCGGGGCCGAGGCCGAAGTGACCAAGCTCACGGAGACGGCCAAAAGCGGCCTCTACCAGCTAAAAATGGACCTGTTTCAGCACGACGGCGACGCGTTTTTGCGCTACTCGCTGTCCGAGCAGCTTAATCCTAAAATGGTGCTTCGACTGTTTCACAGCGGCGCTGGTACGTTTTGGACCAACCTGGAAGGTAAAGGAATTAGTCTCATGCTTCCTGCGGCCGGCGTCGCGCCCGCCTCGGTCCCCGCGAGCAAGAAATAACGGGAAAGGCGGCGGCCTGTTCACGGAAAAATCAGCGAAGGGATGATATGCCAATGATCCTCGACAAGCTGTGGCGTTCGATCAAGGCTCACATTAACAAGATCGTCAATGTGATCTGGAGCGCGGATCCCATCGCGCAGATGCAATACGAATATGACCTGGCGGTCACGGAGCTGAAAGACGGCCGCGAAGGCCTCGAACAACATCGGGCGCTCGTTGAGCGCGTCTGCCGCCAGGTGACCACCGCGCAGCACCACCTGGCCTCGCTCGATGCGAAGGTCAAGGCTTACCTGTCAGCCAACGATCGCGAAACGGCCGCGCGCTTCGCCTTGGAACTGCAACGGGCCGAGTACGAACTGGCCGAGAACGAGGCCCAGCTCGAAATGCACGAGCAGGCCTATCACAACAACGTCTCCAAGATCAAATATGCCGCCAAGAAGCTGGCTGAAGTGCGAACGCGAATCGCCCATTACGACGCCGAGCTGAAAATGAGCAACGCGGAGGCCGAAATTGCCAAGCTGGCCAATAACTTCAACGTCGACATCACCACCGACTTCGGTCAGATCGAGCTGATGCTGCAGGACAAAATCAGTCTGAACCGGGCCAAGGGCCGGGTCGCTTCGGATCTTTCCGGAGTGTCACCGGTGGACATTCAGCGCGAGCAAGCGATGGAATCGATTCTTGCCGAGCAAGCTCTGAAGCAATTCGAGTTGCAACAGAATGTAGCCGCGCCACGGATGATCGAACCGGCCGAAATCGTGCAAGATCTCGATAGCCCCGAGACGCGTAAAAAAATCGAACGGCAGCCCTAAGTTGCAATTCAGAGTTAAAACTAGCTCGACACCCGTGAATGGAAATCGACGGCTGCCGGAGCGGTCCGGCGACCGGCAGGAGCGCGCCACCCTGAAGGCTGGACAGGTTCGCGGGCGATTTGACGACCGAATGTTGCACAAATCGCATGTACGGTTCTGATTCCTTGACGATTTGTATCGCGGATTCGCAGGACGATGATCGGCCGACAGAGTTCAAGGCGTCCACGGATTGGACGCCGATCATTCTGAAGCGACATGGCGCAAGTCGGTGAGGTGTCGCTTCCGTTTCGTCGAGAATCTCCTTGCCCACTAGGGCGATAAAGACTCTCATTACACATGGATCAAGTTTCAGGGAGCAGGCCAGTGGCTGTTGCAAGTCTGAATCGGATCCGGTCTCAGACTGTTGGGCAATCTTGGGCACGGGATCGGCCTTGATCGGAATCGGCTTTCAGCGATCTACTTAAACATCACCTCCCGCGCGAAACGAAGGAACTATCGCATGCCACGCACGCTTTTCGCCTCACGACCAAGCCGACTAAATTGGCCGGTCTTGTTGACACTGACCGCATGTTTGACTTCGACGATCGCCAGCGCGGCCGACGTTGGCAGTCGTATCGGACCATTCACGCTTCCGGACGTTCATGGCCGAGACCGGTCGCTGGCTGAGTTCTCCAAGTCCGACATCGTCGTGGTGGCATTTCTCGGCGCCGACTGTCCGCTCGCACGCTTGTACGGGCCGCGGCTGCAAGAATTGAGCGACGAATACGCATCGCGTGGCGTGGCGTTTGTCGGTATCGATGGCAACCAGCAGGATTCCCTCACCGATATGGCGGCCTTTGCCCGACAACACGGCGTGAAGTTCCCGTTGCTGAAGGATAGAGACGGCGCGGTCGCCGATCAGTTCGGCGCCGTGCGCAATCCAGAAGTTTTCGTGCTCGATCGCGACCGTGCGATTCGATATCGTGGCCGAGTGGATGATCAGTATGGCTTGGGCGCCGGTTCGGGTTACGCCAGAACGGAACTCAAGCAGCGCAACTTGGGCCAGGCCCTTGACGAAATTCTGGCGGGTAAGGCAGTATCGACTGACTCGACTCCCGTCACAGGTTGCATCATTGGCCGCGTCGCAAAGTCCGAACCCAAGGGCGACATCACGTACACGAAGCATATCGCCACGGTCATGCAGAACCGCTGCCAGGAATGCCATCGTCCAGGTCAGGTCGGCCCCTTTGCTTTGACCGATTACGACGACGTGGCCGGATGGGGCGCGATGATCAAGGAAGTCGTCTCTGAGGGCCGTATGCCGCCCTGGTCAGCCAATCCAAAATACGGACACTTTAGCAACGACGCGCGCCTGACTGACGACGAAAGGAAACTCTTGTTCACTTGGATCGCAAACGGCTGCCCCAAAGGAAACGACGCCGACCTTCCGCCGGCCAGGCAATGGACCGAAGGTTGGCGGATTCCCCAGCCCGATCAGATCGTGCGGATGGAGAAGCCATTCATCGTGCCGGCCGAGGGAGTCGTCGACTATCAGAACTTCGTCGTCGATCCAGGCTGGACCGAGGACAAGTGGATCAAGGCCGCCGAAGCGCTGCCAGGCAACCGCGCCGTCGTGCATCACATTATTGTCTCCGCGATCGCCCCGGGCGGATCACTCGCCGACGTGGACGATGCGCCCGAAGGAGCCGAGAATGGGCAGACCGCCGGTCGTGGTCGACGCTCGTTCGGCGCGAGGATCGGCGTGGGCGGCTACGCGCCCGGCTCTACCGTCTTGCCTCAGCCGGAAGGTGTCGCGCTATACGTGCCGGCAGGTTCGAAGATTAGCTTCCAGATGCATTACACGCCCAACGGCGTCGAGCAAGGCGATCGGAGTTACATCGGGTTCGTGTTTGCCGATCCGAAGGACGTGAAGAAGATTGTTCACGGTGGCGGCGCAATGAATCTGCGGTTCGCCATTCCACCGCATGCCGACAACCACGAGGTCACGTCGCAGCACGTCTTCACGTCCGATCAATTGCTATTTCGCATGATGCCGCACATGCACCTGCGCGGCAAATCGTTCCGATTCGAAGCTCTGTATCCCGACGGCACAAGCGAGATCCTGCTGGATGTGCCAAAGTATGATTTCAACTGGCAAATCACGTATTTTCCTACCGAGCCGAAGCTGATGCCCAAAGGCACGAAGCTGCAATGCACCGCTCATTTCGACAATTCGGAAGACAACCTGGCCAATCCCAACCCGAATGAAACGGTGAAATGGGGTCCGCAAACCTGGCACGAAATGATGATCGGCTGGTTTGGAACTTTGTCGGTCGAAGACGACGCGCCGCTAGTGCGGGCGGCAAAAAAATAGGCGACGATAGTCGATTGGCAACTACGGCGTCGCGCACGCCAAGCGCCCCGCCGCCGATCAGCAAGCCGCCCAACTCTTCGACCAATTCCGCGTGATCGACGTCGTATGCAACGATGGCTCGGGCATCGTCAGTAGTCCCGGCGACTGTTGTCAGGCTTCGATTTCGGCGGCGTCGCAACTCCCGCGGCCTGCATGACCCGTTCGATGACAGCAATCGTCTCAGGCGCTGGTCTGAAGTTGCCAGGGCGGTGTCCCTGGGCAATCAACAGCGGTGTCCAATTACACTTGTTCTTGCGGTTCCAAACGTTGATGTCCGCGCGGCGGTCGGCAAATAGTTGCACCAACTTGGAACGACTCTGGTACGCTGCGCCATGCATGGCAGTTTCGCCGTTGTTGTCCACGGCATTGATGTCGGCACCGATCTCCAGCAGCAATCGAACCGCTTCCACTGCCTCTTCTTCCGTGCCCGCTGCCTCATCACCGTCACCAAGCGCCCCGACGCCGGCCGCTGCCAACAGCGGCGTACTGTTGTCTGCGTTCGCTAGCAGGGGATCCGCGTCCAACTCGAGTAAGAGCCGCATGAGCGGAACGTCCGAAGCCCGCGCCGCGAGCAGAAACGGCGTCGAACCCGTTGTGGTAAACTGACCACGTCCGGATTCTCCCTTCTCGAGCCGTACATTCATGTCCGCACCGTGTTCCACAAGCTGCCGGACGAGATCCAGGCTGCTCAGGATTCCCGACCCGATCGGAGGAGGATCACCGTCGCCGCGAATGGGCTTACGGACGGCAGTGATCGCATGTAGCGCCGCGTAGCCGGCAGGCCGATTGTTCGGGTCCGCGCCGGCCTTAAGCAGGGCCGCAGCGAGCTCGAAATGCCCGTTTTCGACCGCCAGAATCAGTGGACTGGAGGGCTTTCTGCGAGCCTGCCCATTCCCTCGCTCAGGCCGCATCGTTTCGTTCACATTGGCCCCAGCCTTAAGCAGTCGGAAAACCACCTCGGAGCGTCCTTCGCGAACGGCGAAAAACAGGGGAGTAAATCCGGACGAGAGCGGCGTGCGGAAGTCCGCCCCGGCCTTGATGAGGGCATCCACAACTTCGGCGTGACCGTCGGCCGCAGCCCACATCAATGCGGTCTGATCCTTGCTTTCACGAGCGTTGACGTCGGCTCCCCTCGCCAGGAGCGACCGAACTGGACCCAGCCGCCCGGTGCGAGCCGCTATCATCAGGACCGTCTCACCGCCGGGAAGCGTCGCATTCGCATCTGACCCAGCCTCGAGCAGCAACTCGACCATGGCCGCATTGCCATTCGTGCAGGCGAGCGAAAGAGGCGTCACGCCATAACGGTTCGGTGCCTTGGCATCTGCGCCGGCGACGGTGAAGCGTTTCACCGTGTCTAAGTCGTCATGGTAGGTCGCCCAGTGGAGCGCTGTCATGCCGTCGGCTTGCGACGCGTTCAAGTTCGCATTGTGTTCGAGCAATGTACTGATCGCCGCCGAATTTTTACTTTCGGCGGCGTCCGCCAGAAGAGCCTCTGCTGCGCTGACCCGGCCAGCGACGAGCAACAAGGCGGCCCATCCACACCCGGCATTTCGTCTTATGCTCATGGCAGTCGTCTCCGCGCGCCTCAGATTGAAAGCGGATTAAATAGCTCATCGACCTTGCCATCGCTGTCGGCAAATGAATCGAGTCGCACGCCGACCTTGTCGAGCAGCGTCAAGTGCAGATTGGCAAGCGGCGTGGCCTCGTTGTACCGGATGTGCCGGCCGCCTCGCATGTTCCCGGCGGCACCGCCGGCGACGATAATCGGCAGGTTCACGTGGTCGTGAACGTTCGGATTTCCCATCCCGCTACCGTATAAGTAGAGCACGTGGTCCAGCAGCGAACCGTTGCCTTCCGGAGTGGACTGCAGCTTTTGCAGAAAACCCGCGAACAACGAGACGTGAAATTGATTGATTTTTGCCACCTTCGCGATCTTTTCAGGATCGTTGCCGTGGTGTGTCAGCAGGTGATGGGGTTCGGAAACGCCGATCTCCGCGTAGCTCCGGTTACTGGTTTCTCGCGCCAGTTGAAAAGTAATGACGCGTGTGATGTCCCCCTGCAAAGCTAGCATTTGAAGGTCGAACATCAGGCGGGCGTGGTCGGCGTATGCCGCCGGAACGCCGTTCGGTCGATCCAGATCCGGCAGTGGATTTTCTCCTGCGGCCGCTTCGGACTGCTGGATTCGTCGTTCAACGTCGCGGACAGATTCCAGATAATCGCTGACCCGATTGCGATCGCCCGCTCCGAGCGTCTTCTGGAGGCGGACGAGCTCTTCGGTCACGGAATCTAGAAGGCTTGCTCGTTTCCTGAGCGCGCTGCGGCGGTCCGCCGTGCTGCCCCCCTCGCCAAAGAGATTCTCAAACACGATCCGCGGATGAGCTTCCGCCGGAAGCGGCGTCGTCGGAGATGACCACGAGAGGTTGTTCTGATAGACGCAGGCATAGCCGTTGTCGCATTGGCCGACAACGGAGAGCAGGTCCATCGACAGTTCCAGCGAGGGGAGCTGCGTGTCGCGGCCGATCTGCTGCGCTGCGATCTGATCGACCGTCGTGCCGAGATGATAATCCGTGCTCTCAGTCCGTTTCGCCTTTGCTGCGCTCAGGAACGCGGCGTTCGACGTCGCATGCGTTCCCGGGTACGCATTCCGCAGCTCCAGGTTGGAGATCACCGCAATCTTGTTCCTCACGGGTGCAAGCGGGCTGAGCGACTGCGACAATTCATCAAGCGTGTCCCCGCCAGGCGGAATCCAGCGGGTTACGTCGCATCCCATCGGCATATAGACGAAACCCAAACGACGCAGACGAGCCGGACTGGCGGGAGTGTCAGCCAGAGCGGTCAGCGACGGAATCATGGCGTCCAACAGCGGAAGGGCGAGCGCCGCTCCTGTCCCTCGCAAGAACGTCCGTCGCGGTAGGGCTCTCTTGCTGATGATCATGGGGATTTCCTCATCTGAAATGGCGTGCTCTTGACGATGCCCACAATCAACCGCGAGAAACGGTAGTTGTCGTCCTGGGCGTCTCGCACAATCTGGCGGACTGCCGGCGCGTCGAAATGCTCGATACCGCGCCCCAACCCAAAGGTAAAGAGTTTCTCAGTCAGCGTTCGCACGAACAGCTCGGGGCGGTTGAGTAAGGCCTGCTCAAGACCGGACACTCCCGTAAACTCGCTGCCATCTGGGAGGCCGCCCGAGGCATCGATCGGCTGGTCGGCATCCGTCCCCCGCCAGCGACCGACCGCGTCGAAATTCTCCAGCGCAAACCCCACCGGATCCATCAGCTGATGGCAACTGGCGCAGGCGGCGTTGGCACGATGCTGCTTCAGCCGCTCGCGCACGGAAAGCCTGCTGGAGACGGTATTGTCTTCGAGCGCCGGCACATTGGCCGGCGGCGGTGGCGGTGGCATGCCGACAAGATTCTTCAGAACCCACTGGCCGCGTATCACGGGTGAAGTGCGGGTCGCGTATGAAGTCACCGTCAGAATGCTACCGTGGCGGAGTAAACCGCCGCGATGACTCCCCTCGTCAACCGCAACGCGGCGGAACCGGCTGCCGTACACGTGAGGGAGCCCGTAATGTTTGGCGAGACGTTCGTTGAGATAGGTATAGTCAGCCTTGATTAGATCGAGCACACTGCGATCCTCGCGCAGAATGCTCTCGAAGAAGAGCTCTGTTTCCTGCCGCATGGCCTGCCGAAGGTTGTCGTCGAAATCTGGAAACAGACGCATATCCGGGATCGCCGCTTCCAGGTTGCGCAGATAAAGCCACTGTCCCGCAAAGTTGCTGACCAGAGACCGCGAACGCTCGTCCGCCAACATTCGCCGCACCTGTCGTTCGAGCACATCAGCTCGGCTCAGGTCGCCGCGGATCGCCAGATCGAGCAGCTCGTCGTCTGGCATGCTGCTCCACAGGAAATATGACAGGCGTGAGGCCAACTCCGGTCCCTCGATGCGATAGGCGGTCCCTGGTGGGATGCCAGGAGGATCCCGTTCAATCCGGAACAGGAACTGCGGCTTCACCAACAGCGAACTCAATGCCGTTTCGATGCCAGATTCAAAGTCGCCCTCCGCACGCCCCAGTCGGTAGAAGTCCAGCAATGCTTTCAAATCCTCATCATCGACAGGTCTTCGATAGGCTCGCCGCGCCAGGTTGGAGAGCACGTGTTTGGCGCGGTCTTCCTCGTTGCGAGGACCTGTGGGCTTGTCCATGAAGATTCGGCGCCGGCTCGGAGTCTCGCCCGGACCGGTGGCTTCAATAGGACCGACAATGGAAACCTCGTAAACAGCCGGTCCAATCCGGGGATGACGGTAGAAATTGAAATGCACATTCAGCGGCTGCCGCATCGTTTCCAACAGCGACGACTGCTTCTTCAGAAACGTCACTCCCAAACTGTGCGGACCGGCCGTCACTTTAACGCGCGACTTCAGATTCGCATCGACGGATTGATCGCTGAGCCCTTTCGGCGGAGGTTTGACGGCAAATAGCGCTACCCGCTCTCGATCCAGCAGCACTTCTAGCTCGTGAGACTCACTGAGGCTTTCGATCCCTTCGTTTCGGTCCCTCATTAGCCGGACCTGAATCTCGTACTCGCCGTCCTGGGAGAAATTGCGCCGGATCAAGGCGCCGCCTCGCGTGCCGATCGGCAAGCCCTCGATGTGAGAGTCCTGCGTGACATCGGGACGAATCCGGACCGTGTCACCGCCGGGCGCTCGCGAAGCTGTGCCGACCGCCATACGGCTGATCTTCTGCGCTGCTGATATATAGCGGTTCAGAAGGGTCGGCGAGAGGTCGGCGACCGTGATGTTGTCAAAGCCGTGACTGGACTCATCCGGCGGCAGCAGCGAGGCGACGTCCACATCCAGCGCCAGCATGTCGCGGATCGTGTTCCGATACTCCGTACGGTTGAGGCGCCGGAATGTTTCGGTGCGGCCAGGATTTCCAGATGCAATGGCAGCAGCGTCCAGCGACGATTCCAGCCACGAAACGACCGCGTCGTAAGCGAGCTCCTCTGGCCGTGGTGATTCCCGGGGCGGCATCTGTCGCGCGGTAAGCTTGCGAACAACCTTTTCCCAGACCTCCGAATTTCGTCCGATGTCCTCCGCACTGAGGTCGTCGAGGGCCAGCCCCGCCGTCTTGGTGACTTTATCGTGGCAGTCGAGGCAGCTTGACTCGATGAATCGCTTGAGAACAGCCTTGTCGGGTAACGCCTTCCCAGAGGGGGGCGTTGGCGATTGCTCGTCGGCAGCGCACGTTTCGACCAGGCTGGCCGCCAAGAGCAAGGCCGATATCAGCCTATGAATCATGGGAATAATTCCCTACCCGGATCAACGTTAAGGTGCCGAAGGAATGATCATTATCCGGAGACTCCGTGACCGCTGCGGTGCATCAACGGCTCACCCTGAGTATGCCCAGCGCCCCTACAGCCCGGCAAGGCTAAAGCGGTGCAATGGGTTCCTTTAATTGACCTCGAAATTCACCTCAATTTGATTGCCGATCGACTCACAATCAGAATTCACGCTTGTAGCGGATGGAAGCGTTAATTGATCGTTCGGCCCGGATATCGTCCACTCCGCGACTATTTGAGCGAGTGCAGAAATGCCGTCAAGTCGGCAACTTCGCGGGCGGTCATGTCGCGGAGCAAGAGTTCGGGCATCATGGATTTCTGCTGCGGGACGAGACGCTCGACTTCACCGGCGGGAATGCGAATCAATTCGTTCTTCTCGTCCTTGAGCACGACCTCGTCGGCACTTCTTTCGACCAGCAGCCCCGTGTGAATTCTGCCGGCGTCGGTCTCGACAACGTAGACCAGGAATTTGGGGTCGATCTTCTTGGACGGTTCGAGCATCGCTTCGAGCAATTGAGCGGCAGTATTCTGTTTGCCGATTTCGCTCAAGTCCGGACCGAGGGGGGTGCCCTTGTCGCGGATCTGGTGGCAGTTGCGACAGCGCACCGCTTCGGCCTCGAAGAAGATTCTTCGGCCGGCTTCAATGTTGCTGCCGAGGGCGAGAATCTCGGCCGGATCGATCACGGCGCCGAGCCGCCTGGTGCGCTGCTCTTCGGGAAGAAACCGCTCGAACAGATCGCGAATTTCCGAGTTGGGGCTGCTCGTTGCTTTGGCGATCACCTCGTCGCGGACCGATTTTGGAAACGACTTCTCGGCCATCGACTGCGCCAATTGGCCCGCGGCGCTGGTCGACGCAAACAGGCGTTCGACCGCCTGGGCGCGCTGCTCCGGCGAGGTGGATTCGCCGGCCAGTTGCTGGATGGTCGAAACGGCTTCGGCGCGAGCTGGCGCCACGGACGCGGCTTCGGCCGAGTCGACGACGGACAACTGCCGGATCCAGTCGTGAACCAACCGCAGGCCGCTCTCGTCAATGACCGTGGACCCGAGGCGCGGCATCCGGCCGGGGCCAACCTGGGCCATGCGGTAAAACAAGACGGACCGATAGGGATCGCCCGGCGCCAAGATGCGCGCGTGCGGCATGCCGAAGGTTCCCTGTCCCGGACGGACGCCGACGGTTCCTAACTCGGACAGGTCGAGCGTGGCTAATAACTGGAAATCAGCGTTGCCCCCGCCCCACTTGCGATGACAATGCGAGCAGTTCGCGTGCAGATACGAGCGGGCCCGGCGGGCGAGATCTTCGCGTTCGGAGCGGTAATTCACTAGCCTCGGCATTTCTTCTGGGGACGCGGGCAGTGGTTCCGTGAAGATGCTCAGATGCTCCAGGGTGCGAAGTTGGTTGGCAACGATGCCGTTGTAATTGTGCTCCTGATTCATTTGCAGCGATTGCACGCCCAGCACATATTTGGCCGCCATGTTGTGGCAGACGGCGCATTCGGTGCGGCTGGGAAAATGCCAGGCTTGCTGCCGTCGGCCGCCGGGCGCGTCGGAATCGCGGATCGTAAAAGTGCGGTCGAGGCCTTTGGGGTCTTCGAGCAGAACGGCGTCGGTTTGCTGGTCGTTCCACAGGTAGGTGTAGCCCTGCCAGCTTTGATCGCCGACGTCTTCGTCCCCGGCCAGGCGCTCGTGATGCAAAATCCTCGTTTCCAGTCGACGGCGGCTTTGGGAATTGCCTTTCTCCATTTCGAGCGAAAGCGTTTCCACGAGTACCGTGCCGTGCGGGAACTTCCAACCGGGAGGAGCACCGGGGGCGTTCTGTGGGTAGGTAAGCGTTTCGAACTCGATCCGCGCGTCGTTCGGGATGCCCAGGTAGCGGTCCTTCTCCGCGCCGTCGCACCATTGAGGCGCGATGACCGAATAGGGAATCAGGCCCGGAGCCGGCACATGGTCCGCGACCGATGCGAACAGCCCAGTCGCACTCAAGTTGCGCGGGAAGTCGCCGGTGGATCTGGCCGGATTGGGCACGAGCCGACTGATCTGGCCACTCATGTGGTCCAACAGAAAGAGCTCGCCGGCGTGGTCTTCGGCGAATCCGACAAGGCGCAGGCTCGAATCCACGAGCTCCCGGTGTTCCGCGACTTTATTGTCTTTTCGGTTATAGCGCAGCATCCAGATGCGGCCGGTATCGTAGTCGCCGTAAATGTACGCGCCGATCAATTCCGGGAGCCGCCGTCCGTGGTACACGAAGCCTCCGGTGATCGATCGAAAGTTGGCATGATCGTGCTCGACGATCGGCGGAATGATCGGGCCGGGTCCGCGCTTGCGCTCGGGCCGAAACGGGTGGCTGCCTTCGGTGATGCTCCAGCCGTAGTTGCCCCCGCGCTCAATGCGGAAGATCATTTCCCACAGGTCCTGGCCGACGTTGCCGGTCCACAGATCGCCCGTTTGACGATCGAAGCTCATCTTCCAGGGCTGCCGCAGCCCGAAGGCCCAGATCTCGGCCCGCGCGCCTGCGACGCCCACGAAAGGATTGTCGGCGGGAATGGCATACGCTTTGTCCGCGTCGCGGCGATCGACGTCGATTCGCAAGATCGAACCGGGCAGCTCGGAGAGATCTTGTCCGGCTTCATTCGGATCGGCAATCTCTCCGGCATCGCCGACGGCAATGTAGAGGTAGCCATCGGGACCAAATTGCAGGCAGCCGCCGTTGTGACCGCCGGATGGCCAGGTCAGAAGAAGTTGCTCACTCGCGGGATCGCAATGCAACGGGTCGTTGCTGCGGACCTTGAAACGTGAGACGTGCGTGCCATCGGGCAACTCGTCCTTGGGATGGGTGATGTACGTGATGTAGACGAAGCCGTTTTCGGAGAACTTGGGATGAAAGGCCATTCCATAAGTCACTTTGCCGAGATCGAGAAACAATTCGGCCTGTTCGACGCGCGGGTCATTGGGAAACGAGTAGATCTTTCCATAGCGTTCGACGACGAACAGACGATCGCTTCCGGGTGCGCTGACCATCTCCAACGGCTCGGCGAACTTGAGCTTTTCGAAGACCCGCTCGGTGCGATAAGGAGCCGGAGGATCGGGTGCTCCGTGAATCTTGGACGTCGTCCAGGGAGTGCGATCCTGAATGCCGAATGGGCGATCGGCGACGGATTCCGGGGCGTCGGCGGCGTAAGATATCGCCGCGGCGAGAAGCATGCTGCTCGCGGCAACGCCGACTGCCAACAGGAGAGTTCGCATGGAGGGAGTTCCGGAATGTGCAACCATCGCCCGGCGGCATGGATTGGCTCACATTATACTCGACAACTTTGTCGCCGGCACCAATCTGCCCGCCGCGTGCGAACGACCCGGGAATGGCCGCGCAAGGCGAAAGATTACAAAAAGCCTCGGACAAGCCTCGCGCCTCCTTTAGAATTTGACACGTCGAATTGCCGGGCTTAGCCTTTGTCTCGCCATCGAGATAGGCCGCGTAGACCGGGGCCGAATTCGTGGGAAATTAAGGGCCGATCAATTGATACGAAAGCAGTTCGACTCCGACGACGCGACGAGCTGCGGCGTGCCCGCCGACGAGGCTGGGTTTCTGGCAATTCGCGTCAACGAAGTGTTGCGATGGCCGCCGGTCGAGGCCTGGCGGGTGATTTCGCAAGGCATTTTACGGCCCGAGCATCCGTTTGCGTTACACCGGAAGTTGTTCGAGGCCGCTTTTTGCGATTGGGACGCTAGCCAGGGCCCGGCGCCGGCCTGGACCCCAACGAACGACGGGATTCGCGAAACGCACCTGGGCCGCATGATGGCCGAACGGAGGTGCACGTCGGTGGCGGAGCTGCACGCCTGGAGCGTGGCCGATCGCTCAGGGTTTTGGGACCAAATGATCCAGCGACTGGGGATTTGCCTGGCCCAGCCGTATGAGACCGTGCTCGATCTATCCGAAGGCGTCACGCAGCCAAAATGGCTCAGCGGCGCGAAGCTCAACATTGTCGATAGTTGCTTCCAAGCCCCAGCGAGCAAGCTGGCGATTGAGTATCGCGGCGAGGGGGAGAATGCTCGACGAATTACCTACGGCGAATTGGCGGCGCTTTGCAATCGAGTGGCAAACGGCTTGCTGGCGGCCGGTTTTCGGCCCGGCGATGCCTTGGCGATTTACCTGCCGATGACGATCGAATCGGTCGCGATCTATCTGGGCATCATCCGCGCCGGCTGCGTGGCGGTTTCGATCGCGGACAGTCTGGCGGCCGAGGAGATTGCGGTTCGGCTGCGGCTGTCGGATGCCAAAGGCGTATTTACGCAAGATGAAATACTGCGAGGTGGAAAACGTCTGCCGCTGTACTCCAAGATCGTCGAAGCCAACGGTCCGAGGACGATCGTAATTTCCGCGGCGGGCACGGTTTCCTTGCGGCCCGGTGATTTGCAGTGGGAGAAGTTTCTCAGTCCCCATGAACAATTTAGCGCCTGGCTGGCGGATCCGCACGAGCCGACCAACATCTTGTTTTCTTCCGGCACCACCGGTGAGCCGAAGGCAATTCCCTGGACGCACGTCACCCCGATCAAGTGCGCGGTCGATGGCTATCTGCATCAGGACATCCACGAGGATGATCGCGTCGCCTGGCCGACCAATCTCGGCTGGATGATGGGCCCCTGGCTGATATACGCGAGCTTTGTGAATCGCGCTACGATGGTCTTGTATGGCGGCGCGCCCACGGGCCGCGATTTCGGCCAATTTGTTCAGGACGCGGAGGTGACCATGCTGGGCGTCATTCCGAGCCTGGTAAGTACCTGGCGGGCGACCGATTGCATGCGAGGGCTCGATTGGAGCCGCATTCGACGATTTAGCTCGACTGGCGAGTGTTCCAATCCCGACGACATGCTGTTTTTGATGAGTCTTGCCGGGTACAGGCCGGTGATCGAGTATTGCGGCGGTACCGAGCTGGGCGGCGGATACATCGGCAGCACGATGGCCCAGCCAAACGTTCCCGCCGTGTTCTCCACGCCGTCGTTCGGAACGGAGCTGGTGCTGGTTGATGAAGCCGCAGGAGACGTTGAGACGGGCGAGGTGTTCTTGGTTCCGCCGGCTATCGGAATGTCGACGACGTTGCTGCACCACGACCACCAGGCCGTGTATTTCGACGAGACGCCCAGGGGACCCAGGGGCGAA
>JANNQN010000222.1:0-3302 GCA_031400775.1 Planctomycetia bacterium
CGTCGCTACACTTGCAACTGTCGCCGGTCGCGGATGCCCTTCGGTCCGTGTCCGACGGATCCAGTTCGCCGGGGATACCGCCCGCCGGCTTCGAATCGGCGGAGCTCGAGTTCTCGATTGGCGGAAATATTAGGGGTGCCGCGATGGCCGACACGCTCTACACGGACGATTTCTTCGCGATGCAGGAAGAGCCGACCCGCGTCAGCGCGCGCGAAGCCGTTCCGGTGGTGCTTGAGCACGTGCGGGCAGCGAGCGTCGTCGACGTCGGATGCGGAATGGGGATCTGGTTGGCGGAGTTCAAGGCGGCGGGAGTCGAGGACTACCTGGGCATCGATGGCGCTTATGTGCGTCGCGACAAGCTTTTGATCGATCCGAGCCGATTCCAGTCGCGTGATCTCTCACAACCGTTCGGCGTCGGCCGGCGATTTGATCTGGCCGTCAGCCTGGAAGTAGCCGAGCACTTGCCGAAAGAGTCGGCCGAATCGTTCGTAGCCTCGCTAACTGAATTAGCCCCTGTGGTGCTGTTTTCTGCCGCGATTCCCTATCAGGGAGGCACCGGGCACATCAATCTGCAGTGGCCGGAATATTGGCACGAAAAATTCGTGCATCACGACTACGTCGTCGTTGATTGCCTGCGAACACGGCTGTGGAAGAGTCCCACCATCATGCCTTGGTACCCTCAAAATATGTTGTTCTTCGTCGAGCGCAAACGTCTCGGCGAATATCCGCGCTTGGCCAGCGAGTTTGGACGCGTTGGTCCAGATCCTCCGCTGGCCCGCGTGCATCCGAATATCTATCTGCACGTCGTGGACACGCTGAGCAAGATCGTGGAGGATTCGTGTAAGCTCGCGCTACAGGCCGCGACACGGCTCAGAGAGATCAATCTGCTGGTCTTCCCAAGTTGGACGCAGCCCAGAGAGCAGTTGCGGTTTCAGTTGCGGCGTCTATTTGCCTCCTTGCTGGCCCATCCCGACGCTGGCCGAGTGTCGATCTTGATTGACACGGCACACGAACCACCCGGCTTCGCCGAGAAACTTGTCTCGGAGGTCAAACGCGAGCTATTTGCATCCGTTGCTTCCCAAGATGCACCTTGCCCGAACATCTCGACCACCGGTGTTGGATTCGACCGCTATCAATGGGAAATACTGCTGCAATGTTGGCAAGCTCGAGTAGCTCTTCCCGACGACAATCCCGCGGCCGTTGCATTGGCTGGAGCACACTCGCTCGCGTGCGTTTCGCTAAGCGACATCGAACGCGGGCGATCGCTGGTGAAGCCATAAGTTCGAGTCGTTGCGGTGAATTCACCGCGCCAAATAGGCTTCCGCCGGGGCTACGAGCCCGCGGCGGAAGCGCACGATTGGCAAACGGAGGTTGCCATTGCTCGAAATGTCGATGCTTCATCGACTAGCGAAAACGCCGCGATCGGAAGCTGTGCTCAGTGTACGTCTCCGCGAAAGTCCCGCTCAGCGTTCCCACCGTTACGATCGTGTCTGCGGCGATGCTGGTCGGAAAATTCGCCGGCAGGGCGCTCTCATTGTCGGCGGGGTCGCTCGATAGCACGAGTGTTCCGGCGCCCGTGCTATCGGTCGCAACCTGGCCGACGACAACGTCGCCAATCGATACGTCCAAAGAACTGTCGGCCGCGGCGCCGGTCACCCTGACCGAAAATCGTGTCGTCGTCACACCATCCCGCGTGCTCGTGTGGTAGGCGACGGTTCCCGCGGCGGCGCTGTTGTCGGGGTCGGTCAGCGCGGCGTCCAGTGCCGTACGGTCGGTGGAGTGGCAGCCTCCCGCATGGCCACGGCCGGCGGCCAGCGTGCCGGTCAAGCTGCCGACGCTAACGGCCGTGCCGGCCACGACGTCGGTCGGGAAATCGTCCGGCAATGCCTGCTCGTCGTCCTCCGGGTCGCTCGAAAAAATCAACTGTCCGGCGCCGTCGGCGTCGGTCGTGATTTGTCCGACCACGGTCTCGCCGATCGTGACGTCCAGGGTGCTATCAGCGGCGGCGCCCGTGACGCTGACCTTGAGCCGGGTTTCCGTCGCGTCATCCTCGGTGTACGTGGTGAGCTTGACCGTGCCAGCCGCGCTGCCCTCGGCGTCCACGAGCGTGGCGGTAAGGACTGTCCGGTCCCCCTCTGGCGCATGGGGCCCGAACTCGGCAAATGCCTGGCCGCGCGCCCCGGCGAATGCGAAGGCCGAAGCGCCGGCCACGGGGCCCGCGTGCAGCGCCGCGGCAAACGCGGGCTGGAAGTGTTGAAACGCTCCGCCAAAGCCGTGCCCGGCAAGCAACTCGCGAGCCTCCAAGCATTCGGGATTGCGAAGTCGGGAACCTAAAAGATTACGGCGTCGTGTCGTCATGGCTGCCTCCTCGATCTGTTCGGTTGCCCCGGACCCGGGAAATCTTCTCCAGGTGTTCGGTCACGCGGGGCGTGCGAATCCGCCAGGAAAAGAACACGACAGCCAAGGATTTTCTGCTTTTCGCCTTAGCGACCGCCGACTGAGGTCACCATTTTGTTCCGCCCTCGGGCTTGGTTTCGATCAATCCAAAATTGATTCCATGACGGTTTCGGCCGCCACTTCGTGACTTCAGGGGGCAGTGGGAACCTTCGGGCCAACAGTTGTCACTTAGAGCGCGGCCGCGCCGCGTCTCGGCGGCGATCACTTGGTAAAATGCTACCTGGGGGCTGAGAGGGCTGCGGGCCTTCTTCGATGGCACGCGAGGGAGTAGGAACGATGCAAAACAGCCGAGCCGGCGAGAACACCGAGCACCTGCTTCACCTGGCACAGTCCGGCGACCCAGCGGCCTTCGACAGCTTACTGGCGATCACGCGAAAGTACCTGCGGCTGGTGGCGCGCTCGCAGATTGGCAAGCGATTGCAAGGCAAGGCGGACTCATCCGACCTGGTGCAAGAAGCCCTGCTACAGATTCACCGCCATTTCGATTACTTTCGCGGCACGACGGAAGCCGAGTTCGCCGCCTGGGCGCGCAGCATCCTGGCCGGCCTGGTGGCGAATCACGTGCGACGATTCCTGGGCACGAAGCAACGAGACGTACGGCTCGAGCAATCGCTTGTCTCGGAGTTGAATAATTCATCCTTCGCTCTGGACCGCCAACTGGGAGCGGCGATTCATTCGCCCAGCGAAGAAGCCGTGCAACATGAATCGGCGATGCTCCTGGCCAATGCCTTGGAAATGCTGCCCGAGCATTACCGCCAGGTCATCATTCTGCGGCATCTGGAAGGCCTGCCCTTTTCCGAGGTGGCAAGCCAGATGGGGCGCTCGGTTGACAGCGTAGAGAAACT
>JANNQN010000223.1:0-4232 GCA_031400775.1 Planctomycetia bacterium
CCCAAGGCTACGTCCGCTTGACGCAGCAGCGGGATGATCTGGTCCACTCCAAGTCGCTTCTTCATAACGAATCCTTTCCGGCCCACTGTGCCGGCTGGATTCTCTCATATTCCCTGGATCAGGTTTCGGGAAGGGGGTCACGTCCGGAGCAATCCAATCGGGATCGGCCGCCCGACCTAAATCCACGGGCGCAAGCAATGCCAGCGCAGCCAAAGCCATTCGGAACCAACGCTTGACGAGCATGTTGCTGCTCTCCATCCTTCCTGGCTTAACTGATTGGGCTGCGTTCGTTGCGTTTTGAATGCCTGATGGACGGCCATCCCCTCCAATGTCGGCGTTTCCAAGCCAGAATAATCAATACAATCGCTAAACTCGACCAAATGGATCCTGACCGCCCAATTCAGCTAGCGATGGAAGTCGGCAAGCGAGACTATTTCCCCAACTGCGAAAGCGCGTAACGTAGCGGCGTGCTGGGAACCTGAATCAGGCCACTCGACGGACGGTTCAGGTCCACGATCAGGAAAACGGCGCCGGCCGCCGAAAGCGCGCACACCACTAGAGCCGTCATGACGGCTCCGTTCCGCGGCGCGAACAAGCCGAAACTGACGAAAAGAGCGAACAGCCAGAACGAGAGAACGGCGAGGAAGGGGATCGAACTAGCACTGTCTTGCTCCTGGCTCAGCAACCAGCGCGTGCGTGCCATTTCGGCGCCGAGCTGCACGGCTTGCGATTGCACGATCCGTTGGGTCTCGTTGCCGGCGCCGAGATCGCGAATCGCGGCGAAGAAGGAATCGCTCTGGGCGGTGATCTCGACTGCATCCAATCCGGAAGACACCGAATCGGTCGGGGGCCACAGGCTGTCGATCGTGCGACTGACCGTGCGGCGCAGCGCCTCGCGGGCTGGGTTCGCCTCCGGGCCCGCGCGTGCCAAGAGCCGGTCGAGCACGACTACATTTGCCGCCAGTTGCTGGAATCCGTTCTCTTGGGCGTCAAATCCACTCTTGGCCGAGGCCACCAGCAGCCCCAGCACCAAGGCAGCCAAGGTCGCGAGTAGCCCGGAGGTGATTCGTATCACCTCTTTCGAGTCGGCGTTCAGGTGTGACTCGGGAAGAACCGAGCGCAGCGACATGCCCAACATGGCGCCGCCGAAGGTGCAGATAAAAACGATACCGGCGATAACAATGGAGCTCAAGAATTATCCCACTTGCGACTTGCTTTGGATTTGTCGATTCTACTCACGCCGACACGGTCAGCAACCGCGAATGGCGGCAAATACTCCGTCGGCGGCGCCCTGCATTTCAAGGTGCTACTTGCAGTAAGGCACAGTATGCCCGACGATAGGGAGAATGGCGACGGCAACCGCGCGGCCGATCGCCGGAATCGCGAACTTCTTGGCCCCAACTCGTCGCGCTCTAAACGTGAGGGAAGTACCATGGCACGGCAAATTACTCTTGCGGCGCTGGTGATGACATTGTGCCTTGCCGTTTCTCTGGCTCACGCCGCGCCGAAGGGCAAGGGAGGCGAAAAACAACGTGGCGGCAAGTCGCCGGGCGGAAATCAGTCTGAGCGCAATTCTCAGGGCAAGCAAGGAAACGAGCACTCCAAATCAGAGCGCTCGGAAGAGCATCGCGGCGGAACTGCCGGCGGCAAGAAATCCCCCGGTGGCGATTGGTCGCAGCGCTCTCATGGCGGAAAACCGTCCGGCGGACAAGCCGGCGGTCATCGCGAGCAGTCTGGCACCCATGACGCCGCAGCCGCGGCTGGCGCCGCTAGTCGCAAGTCGCCGCAAGCATCGGGCGCCCAAAGCGCCGCCGCGGGCGCAGCCGCGGCCAATCGCAAGTCGCCGCAGGCCTCGGGTGCGCAAGGCGCCGCGGCGGGCGCCGCCGCCGCTAATCGCAGGGGGCCGCAAGCTTCCGGAGCCCAGGGCGCCGCGGCGGGAGCCGCCGCCGCAAATCGTAACTCACCGCAGGTCTCTGGTGCCGCAGGAGCGGCAGCCGGCGCCGCCGCTGCGAATCGCAACTCACCACAAGTTTCAGGCGCCGCAGGCGCAGCGGCCGGTGCCGCCGCTGCCAATCGCAATTCCCCCGCAGTCTCGGGCGCTGGCGGAGCGGCAGCCGGATACGCGGCCGTGAGGAGCTCGTTCAACCATCCGAACATCTACGGCCAGAAGTGGTATGGCGACCATCCTGGCGCTTGGGCTCCCTCCGGCTGGGCCGCGGGCAACGCCTGGGCTCCGGCGGCATGGGGCGCCGTTGCTGTTTTTTGCGGATACGGCAACACGGCTCCCACGTCGTACAACTACGGCGTGAACGTGAACGCCCAGGATGGCAACGTGATTGTCGACGGTCAAAGTGTGGGCACGACCGATGAGTTCAGCCAGCAAGCGGCCGACTTGGCCGAGGCCGGCGCGGCGGCGGCGCTATCGGATACCGACGAGTGGATGCCGATCGGAGTGTTCGCCATGGTGCGAAACGAGAATCAGCATCCGCAATTGATCCTGCAGTTGGCGATCAACAAGCAAGGCATCCTGCGCGGCAATTACACCGACGAACTAACGGATCACACGCTTCCGATCCAAGGCGCGGTGGACAAGCGAACCCAGCGAGCGGCTTGGACGGTTGGCGACAACAAGCAGACCGTCATGGAAGCCGGATTAAGCGATCTCACCGAAAGCGAAGCGCCCGCACTGATTCACAAGAACGGCAAAACCGACCATTGGCTCCTTGTCCGACTCGAACAGCCCAGCGGCAGCGACGGCGACGGCGCGGAAAAGTAGTTCTAGGTACCGGGGGAAATGAGAACCCTTCTGATCCTCACGGCTGCCTTGGAAGGGGTCACCGGGTTGGGCTTACTGCTCGCGCCGGCGACGATTGCTTTCGTGCTGCTCGGCAACACGCTCGATACGCCCATTAGCCTGGTGGTCGCCCGCGTCGCGGGAGCTGCGCTCGTCGCGCTAGGGGTGGCCTGTTGGCACGCGCGGCTCGACCCCGATAGCAGCGCCGCGGCCGGCATCGTCGGCGGCATGTTGCTATACAATTCGGCAGTAGCCTCGCTTTTGGCGTATGTCGCCATCGCCCTGGGTTTGTTCGGGGCCGGACTGTGGGGGCTGCACCTGGCGCTTGCCGTATGGTGCGTCGCGTGCCTACGTGCCCGCCGCGCAAACGACTGAAGCGCAATCAGCGTGCCTGATCGGTCGCCACAGTCCGAAGCAGTCCCGCCCGTTAGTTGCCGCGCTGGTTGATCTTTTCCAAGATCAACTGCTTGACGGCTTCCAGATTGAAGCTCGCGCCCTTTTGCATCGGCGGAAACTCGACAAAGGTCTCGGCGGCTTTTCCTATCACCTGCTGCACGAAGACGAATCGCCAGAACTCGTACACGAACCAATCGTAGTAGTTCAGCGACCCAGTTTTGCCGTTCGAGATGCCGGTCCGCTCAAAAGGATCGAGCCGCAGATTAACCAGGATCGGCCAGTCGACCTTCTCGGTGGCGCCCAGCCAGCCGTTCGGCTGATCGGTGAAGCGGTATTTGAAATCGTTGACCCGCGCGGCGCTCAACGTGCTCTCGGTGAAGTAGAAGATCTCTTGGCGCTTCGAGGGTCCTTTGCCGGAGATCAGGTCCATCTGGTTGTATCCGTCGAGATGCACCTTGTAATCCGTGTCGCCGAGTTTTTTGCCCTTCTTCAACTCGTCTGCGATATTCGGATTGCCAGCCGCGGCGACAAACGTAGGGAACCAGTCGAGGCCCGAAAAAATGCCGTTCTCGACTTTGCCAGCCGGAGTCTTGCCCGGCCAACGGATGATGGCCGGAACGCGGAAGCCGCCTTCCATGGCCGTCCCCTTGCCGCCGGCAAAGGGCGTTTGGCCGCCATCGGGCCAGGTAAAGTTCTCGGCCCCATTGTCCGTGCTGAACGCGAGGATCGTGTCGTCTTCCAGACCATTGTCCTTCAGGTACTTCATGACCGAGCCGACGACGTCATCCAACTGGGCCATCCCGGCCTCTTGAATGCTCCAGCCGTTCTCGGGCGTGCGCATCGATTCGTATTTCTCTGATAGATGCGTGATCACGTGCATCCGCGTCGGGTTGAGCCACAGGAAGAACGGCTTGTTGTCCTTCCGGGCCTTGTCGACGAACTTCAGCGAGAGATCGAGAATCTCGTCATCCACAGTCTCCATTCGCTTGGGATACAGGGTGCCGGCGTCCTCGATTCTCTGCTTGCCAATCTTGCCCCAGCG
>JANNQN010000224.1:0-6877 GCA_031400775.1 Planctomycetia bacterium
CACGCATGACGCATAAGGTGGCGAAGTGCTAAGTTCTAGGAGCACGACCGCCGCGCGCAGCGTCCGTCCTCCGCGGACTTGAGCGAGCCCTTACGACCACGAGAATCCGATGGCCAAGGCCGATCGATCGCAATCGAAGACATGGAACCCGCAGTTCCTGGGCCGCCTGCTGGGCGCTGCCCGGCACACGCGCGGCACGTTTTCGGGCGTGCAAAAATCGGATTTCTGGACGGCCTGGATCCTGGTGGCCTTCCAAACCGGCGCGCGAGCCAGCGAGTTGTTCGACATCGAGACCGAGCAAGTCGAGCCCGACGGCGGGCTGAAAGGCCATTCACTCTCGGACGACGCGAAGGCCGCCGTGCTGAAGCTGGTCGGCACTCGCAAATTACTATTCGGGCGGCTCGCGCCCAAGCGCGAACTGTTGCGCGATTTTTCGGCGATGCAAAAGAAGGCCAAATCGCGACAAACTTAACAAGGCCATATTCGCTTCGCACCCGACCACCATGCACACGAGTCAAGCCAACCCGATGCCGAATACCGAGCTTCCCACGAGCGATCTGGCCGGTCCAACCGACTGTGGCGGCTGCGGCGCTTGCTGTCTGCATGTCTCGGCTCCGCCGTTCAAAGCCAACGAGCATGCGCATCTGCCGGCTTGGGCTCGCGCCGAAGTTGCCAGAGCGCGTGATGCGGCCGGGGGCAACGTCGGGCCGTGCGTGTGGTTCGACCTTGAGGCCAAGACCTGCCGGCATCACACGATCCGGCCGCTGGTGTGCCGCGACTTTGCCGTCGGCGGCGAGGCCTGCCACCTGCTGCGCACGCACTACGCCATCGCCTGACAGGCACCGGCGGTTCGCAATTGGCCGCGGCACAGGGTAAGCTAAACCACATGGACGTAATCCCCATGGAATCCCTGTTCGACGACGCGCCGGGCCAGGGCATTCGGGCCGAACGTCGCGTCGCGATCGCGCGGGCCGACGTGATTATCGGCGTCGATGCCACGACGCAAAATGAGTTCACGGTGTTCGGCACGCCGGCCTTGGAAGAGAGCGTTCGCATCGGCAAGGAAGTCGCCATGCGGACGCTGCGCATCGGCATCGACGAAACTCGGGGCGAACTGGAAAAGCTGGTCGCATTGGTGCGAGCCATCAAGCGCGGTCAGGATTTTATGCCCGAGTAGCGGTACGGCGACGCCGCTTTGCCGTTTCGGGCTACTTCTTCTCGGCCAATTGGCCGACTTCGGCCGGATTCAAGGCCCGGCGATAGAGCCGTAGTTGGCTCAGGCGGCCGGCGAAATAGTCGCTGCTGCCCAGCCCGATGCGCAAGGGGGCGTCGCTCGTCATGTCGTACCCGGCCGCGTCGAACGACTCGGACTCGCCCACCTGCCGGCCGTCGATGTACAGCCGCAGTTGGCCCTTGTGCTTGACGGCCGCTACGTGCCGCCAGCCGGTGGGAAAGCTGGTATTCCAACTGGCGGTCTGGCCAGCCTGATACGAATAGACGCGGCCCGAAGGTAGGGTGCTGACAAACACCCGCGACCCAAGTTCGGCCATGGTCCAGGCCCGGCGGTAGGTGACATCCGGGGTGTGATCCAGCCGCGCCATCTGTCGCCAGTCGGTTCCGCCCGCGTATTGATAGACCTCGGCCAGCGGCAGGGTGCCGGCGATCAGTCGGCCGTTATGCACGAGCATGCCCATCACTTCCAATTCTTCGCCCAGCCGGCCCGCGTCGGTCCATCGGTTGACGTCTTCGAATCGGTACACACGGCCGGTGCGCCACGTTCCCACGAACAGCCGCCCGTTGTGGACCGCGAACGAATAGGTCTGCGTGTTGGCTTGAGCCTCGCCGAGTTGGCCACAATCGGTCCAGGACGTTCCGTCGTAGCGGAACACGTGGCCTTCGTCATAGCTGGTGGCGTAGAGAAATCCGTTATATGCGCCCAGTGCTTCGACCCGTTTGCCGGGGGTGCCGCAATCGGTCCACTTGGTCCCACCGTCGTAGCGAAAAAATCCCGCGGGCCGATACAACGACGAGGCGTATAGCCGGCCGCGAAAGACAGCCAGACCGCCAATGGCTTCGACCCCGGGCAGTTGTCCGCAATCAACCCACTCGGTGCCGCCGGCAAACCGATAGACGCGGCCGCCTGTGTTCGCATTCTTGGATTCTTCAAGCGCCGAGCCACCCAAGCGATACTGGCCGCTGGCGGCGTACAGGGCGCCGTCATGAACAGCCAGGGCCGTAATCGAATTGGCTGGCGTGGGGCTGCCGCAGTCGATCCATTTTTGCTCGCCACCATATCGGTAGACCCGGCCCGAGTCTTTCGCGCCCGGTTCGCAGGTGCCGGCGTACAGACTTCCGTCGTGCGCGGCCAGGGCGAAGGCCAGGATTGCGCTGCCGGGCTGTCCGCAATCGGTCCAAGGCGCCTGGCGGTCGTTATCGATGCCGAATTGCAGGTGCCGGTAGTTTGCCTGATTGGTCGTTACGCCGGCGCTGGTTTTCAATGTCAAATGGAAGCCGCGGCGCCGGGCCGGATCGTACTGGCTGAGCAGATCGCCGGGCACGTCGTCGCCCGTATCGTCGCAAAGCACCCAGGTGGAAATCGAAAAGTCACCGCTGGCCACTGCGATGTTCTGCGACGCGGGAATCTCCAGAAACGCGTCGCGCCCGTTGAAGGCGGCCGCCGTGCCGGGTCGATCGCCGGGTCCCGCAGCCGTCAGATCGACCGGGCCGCGAATCGTGGCGTGCTGACCGTGCCCCGAGTGATCTCGTGCATCGCCGGCCAGCGGCCAATACCCGGCCAGATCGCGCTTGAGATCCGCGGCTACTTGCGGAGTTGGCGGCTGTTGCGTTGGCGGCGGTTCGGCGGCAGCGATTTCGCTCGAGAATGGAACCGACCAAACAAACGCGATGGCGAGTAATACGCTTCGATTCATACGTAACACGCTCGCGAACTTCTGGCTCGATGATGCCGGTGGCTGTTGATTCTGAAGCGACGACTGCACCAGTGTACCGTCGCCGAGCGGTGGTGCAGCACGTTCGGCCTGTTAGAATCCGCCTCAGGGCGGCGGCGGTGCCGGCCCGTGGATTGGCTGTTTCGTATCAAACTGGTGCCCATGTCCGCATCTCCGCCTCCTGACGCCCCCCCTGCAACCCATGCCTGGCACACCCTGCCCGGGCCGGAGGTCGCGCGGCTGCTAGAGGTGGATCCCACGACGGGGCTCTCCGCCACCGATGCCGAGCGAAGTCGGCAGCGATTCGGGAAGAATCTGCTCGAGCACGCGCGTGGCAGATCGCCCTGGTCGATTTTGCTGGCTCAGTTTGCCAGCCTGATGGTCGGGCTGCTGGTCGCGGCCACGTGCGTGGCGTTCTTGATGGGCGAATACGTGGAAGCGGCGGCCATCCTGGTCGTGGTCGTGCTGAATGCCACGATTGGTTTCCTTACCGAGTGGAAGGCGGAACGCACGCTGGCGGCCCTGGAGAAGCAAACGGTTCCCACGGCCCACGTGCTCCGCGACGGCAATCCGATGCTAATCCCCGCGGCCGAACTGGTTCCCGGAGACGTTGTGCTCGTCACGGCCGGCGATCGCATTGCGGCCGACGGGCGGCTGCTCGAGGTTGTTCGCCTGCAAGTGGAAGAGGCTGCGCTGACGGGCGAATCGGTGGCCGCGGAGAAGGACTGCGAGCCGACGGGGGACGCGAACACGCCGCTGGGTGATCGCCGCAGCATGGTCTTTCTCGGCACGGCGGTGACCAACGGCCGAGGACGATTCGTCGTCACCGAGACCGGCGCACGCACCGAGATGGGCCGAATCGGCAAGCTGATTGACGAGGCCGGGACGCGCGAGAGTCCGCTCGATCGCAAGCTCAACCAACTCGGCCGCGCGCTGGTGGTCATCGTATTGGCGCTGTGCGCCGTCATCGTGATCGCCGGCTGGCTCCGCGGAAACTCGTTTCTGAAGATGCTCGAAGTCGGCATTTCGTTGGCGATCGCCGCCGTGCCCGAGGGATTGCCCGCTGTGGCGACGATGACGCTGGCGCTGGGAATGCAACGCATGGCTCGGATGCGGGCGATCGTGCGTCGTCTGTCGGCGGTCGAGACGCTGGGCTCCACGACGATCATCTGCACCGACAAGACCGGCACGCTGACTCGCAACGAAATGACCGTGTGCGTCTACCAGACGCTCGCGCGACGGGTAGAAGTTGGCGGGGCCGGTTACGAGATTCGCGGGGACTTTCAAGTAGATGGCCAAAAAATCGACCCGCTCGCGGATGCCGTGCTGCGGCGCGCGCTGGAAATCGGAGCGCTTTGCAACGACTCTAAGCTTTCGCCCGGTCCGCCGGCGACGATCCTGGGCGACCCGACCGAAGGAGCTCTGGTCGTGGCCGCCGAGAAGGCGGGCCTCCGACACGGAGACTTGCAGAAACAATTCTCGCGCGTGGCCGAGGTGCCGTTCAGCAGCCACGCTCAACGCATGATCACGGTCCATCGCGCGCCAGAGGGCAAGGCAATTGCCTGTGTCAAAGGCGCGCCCGGCGCCTTACTGGCGCTGTGCGACCGGCAATTAACCGACGCAGGAGCCTGGCCACTTGCCGAAGGCGACGAGCGCCGCATTCGCGCGCTCAACGACGAGCTGGCAGGCCGGGCGCTTCGTGTCTTGGCCCTGGCCTATCGAGAGGTCTCCGAGCCGTTCGACGAAGCCGAGCACTCGCGGGATCTGATATTCGTGGCCCTGGTTGGCATGCTCGATCCGCTGCGCGAGGAGGCGAAGAATGCCGTCGCCGTTTGCCGCGAGGCCGGCATTCGCGTGGTCATGATCACCGGCGATCAACCCGCCACGGCCCGCGAAATTGCCCGCCAGTTGGGACTCGATGGCAATCCGGGCTCCGCGCTGCTGGAAGCCGTGCATGGCCGCGACCTGGCGAATCTCGACGAGCCGGGCTGGCAGCGGATTGTCGCCGACACGGCGGTGTTTGCCCGCGTTTCACCGGAACACAAGCTGAGAATCGTCGAGGCGTTGCAAACGCAGGGGGCCATCGTGGCGATGACCGGCGACGGCGTCAACGACGCGCCGGCGCTTAAGAAGGCCGATATCGGAATCGCGATGGGCATCAAGGGGACTGAAGTCGCCAAGGAAGCGTCGGCGATGATCATTACCGACGACAACTTTGCCACGATCGTCGGCGCGGTGGAACAAGGACGCGTCATTTACTCCAACATCATCCGCTTTATCCATTACCTGTTTTCCTGCAACTTCTCCGAGATCATCACGGTCTTCATTCCCATCCTCGTCGGCTGGCCGCTGCCGCTCGTGGCCTTGCAGATTCTGTGGCTGAACATGATCACCGACGTCTTTCCGGCGCTGGCCCTGGCATTGGAACCGACGACGCCCGGGCTGATGGGGCGTGGGCCGCGCGATCCGAAGCGGCCGTTATTGAATGCCCCCTTCCTGTGGATGATCACCTGGCAAGCGGTGCTGTTGTCGACTTCGACCCTCGCGGCGTTTTACGTGGCCATGCAATGGCATGGCGTCAACGATCGCGGAGTGACGCACTCGACGACCGTGGCGTTCATGACGCTGGCCCTTGCGCAGGTGTTCCACGTCTTCTCTTGCAGATCGCAACGGCGCTCAGCGGTACTGTCGGCGTTCTTTGCCAATGCCTGGCTGTGGGGTGCCGTGGTCCTGTGTATTGCGTTGCAACTCGCCGCGGTTTACTTTGCGCCGCTCAATCGCGTCTTGCATACCACGCCGCTCGGTGGCCGCGACTGGCTGCTGGTGGTCGCCTGCTCGCTCGGTCCCGCGGTCGTCATCGAAGCCATCAAGTTCGTCCGGCACCTGATTTACGGCGATGAAGTTTGAAAACGAGTCGCGATTAAGCGGGTGAACTCGATAAATGCATCGCCCGGACTTGGGTGAGCCATTAAGCCCGAGATCACGGCGGCGTATAATTAGCGGTAGGACCCGTCCGAATACTGATTCCCCGAGCGTTCTACGAATCCCGATGCCCGACGCCCCGATTTATCTCGATAACCACGCCACGACGCGCGTCGATCCACGGGTAGTCGAGGCGATGCTGCCGTATTTCATCGAAATATACGGCAACGCGGCCAGCACCGGACACAGCTTCGGCTGGGAAGCCAAGGAGGCGGTCGACGCGGCCCGAGAATCGATTGCCGCAGGGATCGGCGCCAGCGCCCGCGAGATCGTGTTCACCAGCGGCGCCACCGAAAGCAACAACCTGGCGATCCGCGGCGTGGCCGAACGTCATAATCGGCGCGGCAACCGGATCCTGACGGTGCAGACCGAGCATCGCGCTGTGTTGGATCCGATCGAACGACTGGGCCGGCGAGGGTACGACGTCGTGCAACTTGGGGTCGAGCAGGCCGGCAGCGGTAGCGCAGGGCTCTTGGATCTGGACGTGCTGCGCGCGGCGCTTACCGACGACACGCTGCTAGTCTCGGTAATGCTGGCCAACAATGAAATCGGCGTGATCCAGCCGTTGGCCGAGATCGCGGCCATCTGTCACGAGCGCGGGGCACTGGTGCACTGCGATGCGACGCAGGCCGTGGGAAAAATACCGGTCGACGTGGCGGCGTTGGGCGTCGACCTGATGAGCTTCTCCGCCCACAAGATTTACGGCCCCAAAGGCGTCGGCGCTCTTTACGTCCGCCGCAGCTCGCCGCAGGTGCGACTGGAACCGCAAATCGCCGGCGGCGGTCACGAGGGCGGACTGCGCAGCGGCACGCTCGACGTGCCGGGAATCATGGGCTTTGCACGTGCGCTAGCGTTGTGCCTCGAAGAACTGCCGCGCGAACCGGCGCGGTTGGCGGCGCTGCGCGATCGGTTGTACGAAGGGATCGTGTCGGAGTTGGACGGAGTGG
>JANNQN010000225.1:0-12843 GCA_031400775.1 Planctomycetia bacterium
TGAATCCAGCGCTCGCGGCCCGTGTCGAAGTCGTAGGCCACGATGGCCTCGTTATCGCGGCGCTGCTCGATCGTGATCACCAGCGCTCCCCCGACCACGAACGATGCGTAGCCGCCGCCGATCGGCTGCCGCCACACCAATCGCGGCGGGCTGGCCGACCAATCGCGGGCAAGTGCCGGCCCGTCGACCACGCCATCGCGGCGCGGACCGCGGTATTCCAGCACGTCAGTCGCTTGGGTCGCGCGCTCGTTGAGCTCCGCAGCGGGGCGCGCGAGACCGCTGGCGCCCTGCATCGACCGCTGACGCGTGCGATGGGCTTCGAGCACTTCCGTCCTATCGGGCGACCAGCGAAAGTCGAACGCCGGCACCATATCGCCCGAGAATTCGACCCGGCGAATCGACAATCCGAATGCGGTTGCCGCCGTTACGAGCAGCAGCGCCACCAGCAGTCGGCCGACCAGCGCGAAGCGCCCCAGCAGGAAGAACCACGTCAACACCACCAGACCGGCAACCACCGCGAACAGAAAGCAGAATATAAGACGCGTGCCGCGATCGATTTGCTCCGGCGCGAAGAACCAAATTGCCGCGCTGGCAACAAGCGCCACGGCAATCGCCGACAGGGGCAACCAGGCACGGCGAGATCGCCGAGTTGATGCAACGATCGGCAGGGCGGATTCGACGTGCGACATGATTTTGTTACCGGCAAGAAGAGCGAAATTCGAAACGTTTCCACGGTCGGCTTAGCTTAGCGAATGTGTTGGGCAATCACAAAGGCGCCCGGAACAAAGCAGGTCGGCGGCTTTGGTGACCGACACGTTCGGCTAGCCGCCTCCCGCTTCGCTTTGTGCCTTTTGCAGTTGTAGCCGCCAGTACGCATCGGGGCCGAATCGCAAGCGGCCCTTGACGTGAGGCGCCTGTTGAATGGCCATCGCGCCGACGGTCAGCGCCAAAAGCAACACGGGCACGCAGGCCCACAACAGCCAATACCGCCTCCCCAGTTCCCAGGCAGGGTCCCAAGGGTCTCGCATCACGGCGATTTGATCTGTTGTCTCGGCGTCGTCGGGCGCGCAGGCCAAAAGGGCCCAAGTGGTCAGCGTGGCCAGCGTCCAATACGTCACCTCGGTGAAAATGTTGGCGCCGGATTTCCATTGGGCGAAGCGCTGTATGGCGACGCCGAATTGACCGATCCACAGAACGCTCAAGAACAGAATCGCCCCTTTGCCAAAGGCCGATTGCGGCAAGATGGCCCCCAAGGTGCCGCGGTGCATGCGCCACAGCACGTACAGCCCCAAAGCAGTGAGCAGCAAGCCGACGGCCAGAAACCACTGCCGGGCGAACAGCCCACCGACGGCGTGGTGCGGCAGCACGTCGTAGCGTTGCCCCCACTCGCGAACGTTGCCGCGCAAATTCATCCACATCATCACGATCAAGAGCACCAGCGCCGAAAATTCGTTCGGCCGCGCGCGATCCGCGTCTTCGGCCGCCGGCGCCAGCCCTCCGTGCAGCAACCGCGCCACGCCCAGGGCCACGCCCAGGCCCATCAAGAATCCAAAACTTTCCTCGGTCAGCTTCCAAGTATCGGTGATCGTGGTATCGGCAAACGGTCCCCAGCGAACGACGAGCGGATGGGTGAGAAACAGGGCCGCCACAAACGCCAAGCCGCCGCTCAAAGTTCCAATCAGGGTCATCGACACCGCGGCGCGATTCCGAGTGCGCGCCAGGTGCGCGATCAGGACCACAAGCACGGCGACAAATCCGCCCCAGGATTCGCTGCGATTCGGCGGCGCCAGCTCAATGCCGCCCAGCCTGGTAAAGGCCAGGTATCCGATCCACCAGGCCACGACCGCTTGCACGAACAGCCCGGCCTGGAGTCGTTCCTTCGGCCGCAAGAGCCAATACGCGGCAGAGACCACCAGCACGATCGTGGCGGCGAAATACTTGATGTCGTGCAGGTGCGTTTTGCCCCAGTCGTTGATCGCGGAACGATCTTCCGGCCGAACCAGGAAGTAAAGATACGCCGCGAAAAGAGCCAAGCCGTTGGCGGAGAGCGGACCGATGAAGCCATTCAACTCTGACCGCGGCCGGGTCAAGGCCAGCGACAGAATCGCCGAGCCGATGCCCGACCACAGACACCCGACCAGAAACACGCCGCCAAACGCCCACAGCACGTCGGGAAACGAATCGCTCACGACGTAGAAGGTCTGTTCCATGTTGCTCAGGCCGCCGCCCCAGGCCCAGCCGACCGCGCCGAAGAGACCGGCCGCCGCCGTGCGCCGATACCACTCGGGGCGGCCCGAGGCCAGGCACACGGCCATTCCCAACAGGGCTCCGGGATACATCGCGCCGGCCTCGTGGCCGTAACTGCCGCGCCAGCCCCAGCCATAAGCCATCGCCAGCGAGCACAGCAGACAAAGCCACACGAGGGTCGCTCGCGAAGGGGATGCTGGAGAGGACGACGTCGGATAAGGTTCCATGGCGTGCGTGCTTGTGCCGTTGGTTAGGTCAAATAACTCAGGCGATTCCAAATTTAGCGAGCCGGTCGGCTGGAGGCCATGACGCTTTCTCATAGAATAGTCGACAGCGATCGCACCAAGCTTTCCGCCGCTAGCCATTTATCCGCATGGGACTAACCATGGACATTCCCGCCGAGCAAGTCCGACAGACCCTTGTCGAATTGGGCATCACGCACGTGGTGTGGCTGCCCGACTCGGCTCTTGGATTGTGGGAGCAAGCGCTGGATCGGCCCGGCACGCTGGAACTCGTGCGAGTCTGCCGCGAGGGCGAGGCCTGGGCGATCGCCGCCGGGTTGCACCTGGGAGGCCTCCGGCCGCTGGTGATGATTCAGAACACCGGGCTGTTCGAATCGGGCGACGCGATGCGCAACGTCCTGTTCGATTTGCGACTGCCGCTCTCGGCGATCGTGGGCTATCGAAGTTTTTTGATCCCCAATTCGACCGACTCGGCGCGGCGGTTTACCGAGCCGGTTCTCGATGCCTGGGGTTTGGACTATGTAATCGTGCGCGAGCCTGGCGAGTTGCCGCTGATGGCAGCCCACCTGCTGGCCTGCCGCGAAGCGGGGCGGCCCGGCGTGGCGCTGGTGGCCGAGGGGCGGATGTAAAAGCGGGCGACTCTTCCGAAGTATTGACCGTGAGAAACATGCCATGACTGATTCGACCGGTTCGCGGATGCCACTGGTGGCGGCGCTTGAGATATTGATCCGACTGCGCACCGATCAGATCGTGGTTACGACGATGGGCTCGGCTCGCGAGTGGCCCAAATTGTCGCAAAATCCGTTGGATTTTCACTACGTCCCATCGTCGATGGGTCAGGCGCCGCCCTTGGGTTTGGGCCTGGCACTGACCAAGCCCGAGCGCGAAGTGCTGGTGCTCAACGGCGACGGCGGGATGCTGATGAATCTGGGGTGCCTGGTCACGATCGTGGCCAGCGGCGCGCGAAACATCACCGTGATCGTATTGGAAAACGGAATCTACGAAGTCACCGGCGGACAACAGACCGCCGCACTGGCGGCGCGGCGGCACGCCGAGGTGGATTTTTCCGGTTTTGCCCGCGCTGCCGGGTTCGCCGTGGCCGAGCGATTCGACCGGCTCCAGGATTGGCAAGCCCAAGCCGCCGAGATCTTGCGACGTCCAGGTCCGCGTTTCGTTGCGCTATCCGTCGAGCCGGTGGGCGCCGAATATCATCTCGAAGCGCCAGGCCCGATGGCCGAGCGCCTGCCGAAATTCGCGCAGGCCCTGGCGCAGATTGAGTAGCCCCGTTACCTTGCGCGCAATTTATGCCAAGGCAGGCGCGGGCACATTCCAATGAAGTCCGGCTCGGGCGTTTCTTTTGGCCCAATAGCGCCGCACATACCAAGGGCGCACATCAGGCCCGCGCTGGGCCAACACGTCTGCTGTCCATCGAGCCAGCAGTTGATCGCCTTCGACGAAAGCCGCCTGCGAATCCATGGGATCGGCGGCCCAGGCGGCTTCAATTTCGTCGCGCTCGGCGAAATAGCGCGGCCCCAGGCGGTTCGGATCGCGCATCACAGCGCGGTGCAGCCGTTCGTGTCGCCACCACAGCGACTCGTCGTCGGCCCGCTCGGCCGGCAGCGGTGACATGTCGAGCGGTTGATCGATGGAAACCGGTTTGAATAGCCCCGTGCAGGGAGCGGCGGCGGCAGTGACCCAGTGCCGGATTGCGCCCGGCCGCAGCTCCGCGACCCAGGAACCGGTTGTTTGCGAGGCCGCCACCAATCCGCCGGCATGCACGCACGGCACGCCCAGCCCGCCGTTGAGCCACGAGTAGCTGGGCGCAGCCTGCCCGTCGCCGTGATCTCGCAAGATCCGCATCAGATCGAGCGGCTCATCCACCCGGTCGACCAGCCGCTGGGTTCGGGCTTGTCGCAGGCGGCAGGCAGTGACGTGGGTCTTGATGATGTCGCTATGCCGGGCGAAGTCGGGGATCGTCAGGCCGTTGGAAATACTCCGCCCGCCGCGCACCATCTCAACGGCGTGGTGACGGCCCGCGGTCTCCAGCACCAGCGCGCCGGCCGGATCTGCCACGATGAAGCTATTGTGGTAGGTGAAGCCTGAGCGTTCCAGGCTGCACAGGCCGCCTTGACCGAACTCTTCGAGCAGCGACACGATCGTCTGCACGGCTTCGGCCGCGGTGCGCGAGCGCTCCAGCGCCAGCCGCAACAGGTCCATGCCGGTCAGCCCGCTGGCGGCGTAGGGCTCGCGCGTGAAAACCGCCTCGTTGCCGATCGTGACGCCGTGTTCGTTCGTGCCCATCTCGGCGCCCCACATCCAGTAGGGACGGCTCAGCAGCACGGAGTGCGTCTGGCGAACCTGCGGAATCTCGATCCAAGTGCATTTCAAGCGCGCGCCGTCGGTGTGCGACTGCCGCGGCTGCCAGTCGAGAAACTGCGCTTCGTTCGGATCGCGATCCGAGTTCTTGGCGAACAGTACACGGTCCGACTGCACGCTGACCATCGTGTCGCACATGCTGAAAATCCCAGGCCGTCTTGTCTGACCGGCGGTTATTGCAAGCGGGCGAGCACTTCGCTGGCGGCCCGCTGCCCCGATTGTATAGCGCCGTCGAGATATCCCATCCACTCGGTTGCCGTCTCGGTGCCCGACCAGTGGATCCGACCGCACGGCTCGCGCAGGGCCGAGCCGAACCCAGTCAGAGCGCCCGGACCGGCCACGCCCACGTAGCAGCCACGACTCCAGGGATCGTCGTTCCAGTTTTTCTCGGCGAACGCCACGGGCCGGGCAGCCTCGGGACCGAAGAACCGCACGAACTCGGCCAACACCGACTTGCGGCGTTCCTCCGGCGACCAGTCGGAACAGTTGCGCGCGGCGTCGCCATCGCTGAACGTGACCAGGGCCGCGTGCCGGCCATCGGCCGACGAGTCGTCAAACGTCGTCACCGTGATGCCCGTATCGCTCACGACCTCGCCCGAAAAACCCGCAGAACGCCAGAATGGCCGCTCGTAGACCGCGACATACTTGATCACCGAGCCCATCGGCATCCGTGCCGTGATCTGATCGCGGCGAGCGGGCAGGGCGGCCGAGTAGTGGATGCGTCCGGCCAGCACGGGCGGCAGGGCGACGATCGCCAGTTTGGCGAGGCACGCGCCCCGCTCGCCCCGCACGATGACGCCGTCGGCCGTTTGCTCGATCTCGCGCACTGGGCAATCGAGCACCACCCGTGGCGCCAACTGGTCGGCGAGGCGCTGAGAAATCTGCTGCGCGCCGCCCACGAAGCGCTCCTGCTGGGCGCCGCCTTTGATCGAGATCAGACTTTCCAGTCCATTTCCCCAGCGCAGATAACTGAGAAAAAACAAGAACGACACGTCCCGCGGTTCCGAGGTCAGCACGGCCCGCGTGACGGCGTCGACGAACAGCCGGGCGCCGGCGGAGCGCAGATGGCGGCGCTTCCAGGTTTCCAGCGTCATGCCGTCCCACTCAGCGGCGCGCGGGGCGTTCCACGGCGCCTCGGGCGGAATCTCGTTTTGAAACGTCTTCCAGCGATAATCGGTCCACAGCAGCTCGGCTTGCGCCAAAAGCGAAAGCTTGGGCAAGTCGCTTGTGTAGCTGGTGAGAGTACCGCCCCAGGACAGCAATTTGCGGCCGTTATGAAATTGCGGAAACGTGGCGACGCCCAATTCCTTGGCCAAGGCGGCCAGGCGGTTTTGCGTGGGGCCGATCCATTGGCCTCCCAAATCGATCGTCTCGCCGGCCAGCGGTTGGCTGAGCGTGCGCCCGCCCACTCGATCGCGAGCTTCGAGCACCACGCACGTCGCGCCGCGCTGTGTCAGCTCGCGCGCGGCACAAAGTCCTGCCAGGCCCGCTCCGACCACCACGACGTCGGCCGTTTGGGGAACTGCCGATTGTTCGGGGCTGTCGCCGCTCATGGAGATTTGCCGCCTGTCTTGCTCGCGATGTAGGCTTCGACGTTGCCTTCCAGAACATCCAGCGGAACCGCGCCGCCGGCCAACACCGCGTCGTGAAATTCGCGAACGTCGAAGCGACCCGCCAGCCGCTCCTCGGCCAGCCGGCGCAGGGCACGGATTTTCAACTCGCCCATCTTATAGGCCGTCGCCTGGCCCGGCCACGAAATGTAGCGATCCACCTCGGCCGTGATGTTGTGCAGCGTGAGCGCCGTGTTGTCGGCCATGAAGGCAATGGCCTGCGCGCGGGTCCAACCCAAGTAGTGCATGCCCGTATCGACCACCAGCCGGCAAGCCCGCCACATTTCGTAGCTCAGCCGGCCGAAATCGTTGTAGGGGTCTTTGTAGAAACCAACTTCGAGCCCCAGCCGCTCGGAATACAAACCCCACCCTTCGACAAACGCAGTGGCGTGGGAAAAGCGGCGAAACGGCGGCAAGCCCTGAAGTTCCTGTTGCAAAGCGATCTGGATGTGGTGCCCGGGCACGGCCTCGTGCAGCGAGAGGGCCTCGACCTCATACAGCGGACGGCTTTTGAGGTTGTAGGTGTTCACATAGTAGAAGCCGGCTCGCGAGCCGTCGCCGGCCGGCGGCATGTAATAGGCGGTGGTCGTGTGCGGAGCGACGAAGGCCGGAATCTCACGCACGCCGTAGGGCGTGCGCGGCAGCGTCTTGAACAATTTAGGCAGCTCGCCATCCATCCGCTTGAGTACCAGACTCACCTCTTGCATCAACCGCTCGGGCGTGTCCACGTAGAACCGCGGGTCGACGCGCAAGAACTCGACGAAGGCGTGAAAGTCTCCTTTGAACTCGGCGCGCTTGATGACGGCTTCCATCTCGGCCTTGATTCGCCGCACTTCTTCCTGGCCGATCTCGTGAACCCGCTCGGGCTCGACATCCAAGGTCGTGAAATGTCGCACCCGGTGGCGGTAGAACTCGCGGCCACGGGGCAGCGCCGCGGCGCCCACCTGCTCGCGACATGCCGGCTGATACTCTTTCGTGACAAATTCCAACAGCTTGCGATAGCCGGGCGAGACACTCGCCAAGATCGCGGCCTTGCCATCGGCCATCAACCGCTCGCGGTCGGCCTTGCTGAACCCTTCCGGCATGTCGGCCAAAGGCTTGTAGAGCAGGCTCTTTGTGGGATCGTCGACGATATGCGGCGACAATACCTTGTCGATGCCTGCGAGAACCACGCTGGGGGGCACGATTCCCAGCTTGATCCCCTCGCGCATCAGTTCGATGTTGTCAGCCACATATTGTTCAAAGGCATTCAGCCGGGCGATGTAGTTGTCGAAGTCGCGCACCGTAACAAGCGGTATCCCCCGCGGCAATTCGGGAAACGAGACAGCGAACCCGGAGCGATTCGTGATCGGCATCAAGTACGCCTGAAACTCGCTCTCGGCGATCGAGTCGCGTTTCAAGCGCCTGAAGATGTCGTAGTTGACCTGCTCGCTGCGCGCGAGCCGGTCGCGAGGAATGGCTTCGAGCCGGGCCAGAAACTTGCGATCGGCGGCAAGTCGGCGAAGCTGATCGGCCAGGGCCTCGCGCGGCAAGCGGTCGTTGTATCGCGGATCGCCCGTGTACGTGGCAAACAGCGGATCTTCGACCAGCGAAAACTCCCAACTGTCGGCAAACAGCCGGGCCAGGTCGTCGGCCGGCGCCGCATGGACCCGAGCGGCGGTCGCATAGAAAACCACGGCGGCCAGCGCCATGAGCCAGCGGACGGGACGAGCATGCATCGACAAGTCTCCGGAGTTGACTGACGTCATTGCACCAGAATACCCGCGAGCGGCCGGCGAACCAAGGATCGAGCGCGGCGATGGCTACGCGGCGACTTGAGGGACTTGCCCAATGTTGCCCGGGGTGTCATGTTGAACTGCGGGAAGGATGTCCGCAAACCCGAGTCGTTTTATGCGTCCCTTTTTGGCGGCCACGCGCTGGATGATGGTTGCGGCGGCGAGCGCCAGTGCGCTTTTGGCCCAGGAACCGGCGCACGACCGGGTGGCCAAAATCGTCGCCCCGCTGGTCGACGAGCAAACCATGGCCGTCGTGCATGCCAATTTGATGGCGTTCGACATGGCGACGACCATCGACCTCGTCGCGCGGGGGCTCGAATGGCCCGCAGGCGTTCGCGACCGACTGCAAGTCCAGTTCGCTCCGATCCAGGTTGTCACGCAAGGGCTTCCCGAAACCGCGGCGGTGGACGCGATCCTGGTCATCAGCTTTGCCGACCTGGCGCAATTGCCGTTTTTCCTGGTCTTACCCGTCGACAAGACAACGCCGGCCAAGGCGATTGCCTTGGAGGCGCGGCGCTCGATCGGAGAGTCGTGGCGACGCGAGGTAATTACCGAAGAAATCGGCGAAACGCTGGTCACCGGCGCGCCGACGACAATCGAACGGCTCAAGAAGGCCAAGCCGGTGGTGCGGCCTGAGATTGCCGCGGCCTTTCAGGCGGCAGGCCAAGGCGGTTTGCAGGTCGCCATCGTGCCGTCGGCCGCCATGCGGAAGCTGGCCGAAACTCTGGCGCCAAAACTTCCGGAGCGACTGGGGGGCGGATCCACGAAGGCCCTTACCCAGGGAATCGTCTGGGCGGCCGTGGGCATCGACTTGCCGCCCAAGGCCATCGCAGTGCGGGTCGTGTTGCAATCGGCCGATGCCGAAGCGGCGACATTGGTCGAAGCGGAAATCCGCAAGCTGTTCGCCGCGATTGGCGAATTCCCGCAATTCAAAGAGGCCGTGCCACAGTTCGACGAACTTTCCAAGCGGCTTGTGCCAACGGCCAGCGGCGACCGCCTGACGCTCGAGCTGACCGAGGAGAACGGAGGGCTCGATGCCTTGGGCGCCATCTTGCCGACGTTCACTCGGATGCTGAGTGGAACTCTGGCAGGCGTTCGGCGCGAAGAGCCGAAGGACCAGTGACCGACGGCAGACCTTCGACGACGTTCTCCCTTAGCTTTTGCGCTGCTGGCGAATGCTCTGTTGCCGAGCCAGGCCCTTTTGCGTCAGCCGTGCGCTGATGCGGCGGTGGATGAAGCGGGGCAAGAGCGTGCTGATCCGCGCCAAGAATCCGCGACTCCAGGGAATGACCAGCTCAAATCGCGGCTTGCCATCGAGCAGGCCGATCACGGCCCGCGCGACCTCGTCGGCCGACAGCACGCGCGAGCCGGAAAACGTGAGCGCCGCATCGGCCCGGTCGAGCTGATAGTCGACCATCGGCGTGTCGACCGCGTCGGGACACACCACCGTGACCCGCACGCCCCGGTCTTCCAGCTCCTGTGCAGCGGCCAGCGAAAACCCCCGCACGGCAAACTTGCTGGCCGAATACACCGAGATGCCCGGCACGGGCGCAAGGGCCGCCATCGACGCGATGTTGATGATGTGGCCGTGCCCCTGACCGACCATGACCTTCGCCGCCGCGTGCGTGCCGAAGATCACACCCTTGGTGTTGACATCCAACTGCAGCACGACATTCTCGGGCTGAAGGTCCTCGACAGGTTCGACTCGCAAAACACCCGCCACGTTGATCAGGGCATCAAGCGCGCCGAATGTCTCAAGCGCCAGCGCGATCGCGGCGGTCCAAGCTTGGGCGCTGGTGACATCGTGGGCGGCGGTGACGACCGCGCCGGTCGGCCAGTTCTGTTCAGCGGCGGAGGCGGTCAGCCGCTGCTCGTCGACGTCGGTCGCCAGTACCCGATGCCCGCGCTGGGCCAGGAGCGTAACGATTTGGCGTCCGATGCCGCTGGCCGCGCCGGTGACGACGACGTTCATGGCGCGCCCGTCCGCCTCGGACCGGTGCCGGCGCCGTTCTTGGCCCGGCGAGCGCCGCGCTTCCATTCCTTGTTGAGATCCCATTGATACAGATAATTGTCGACCTGCATCGTGTGCCGGCGGGTGGAGACGAAGCCGGCGTTGGCCCGGCGCTGGTCAACGGCCATCGCGCGCTGCATTTCGTCGGCCGATGGCAGCGCGTAATCGCCGCCCAGGTAGGCCGCCAGCCAGCGAGTCTGGATCTCGACAAACTTGATGATGCTGGGCACCGCCTGCGCAAAACCTACGAAGATCAAATTGTCGATCCCCGGCTTGAACGCCCGTTTGAACAGCGGAAAGTCGTTGTCCTCGGCCTGCACCAGCGCCGGGTCCAGAAACGGAAAGCTGATCCGGTAGCCGGTGGCATAAATGATCGCGTCGAACTCCTCGACACTGTCGTCGGTGAAGTGTACCTGGCTGCCGTCGAGTCGGGCGATGTTCGGCCGGACGGTAACATCACCGCTGCCGGCGCGGATGAGAAACTCGCTCGACACAGTGGGGTGCGTCTGCCAGATGGTGTGCTTGGGCTCGGGCAGCCCGTAGTTTTTCATCCTGCCCACGGCCAGCCGGATCAACAGCGACCCCAGCAGGCGTTGCGGTTGGAGCGGCAACCAGGGCACGGTGTGGATGAGCGCGTCGATCGGCCGGCCATACAAATACTTGGGAATAACGTGTGCCCCGCGCCGCGTGGACACAACTAGCTTTGCCGCCACGCCGCGATGGCTCAGCTCGCACGAGATATCCATCGCGCTATTGCCGACTCCGACCACGAGCACCCGCTTGTTGTGCAGATCGTGCGGCGTAAAGGCGTCGATGTATTCGTGCGAATGAATCTGAATACCGTCGAATTGGCCGGGGAAAGGGGGCTCGGGCCAGCGCGCGTCCCAGTGGTGGCCGTTGGCCACGATCAGGACGTCGAAGGCATGGACTTCGCCGTTGTCGAGCGTGATCCGCCAGCCGCCGTCGGCCATCCGCTCGGCGCGCTGCACCCCGGTATTAAACCAGATCGAATCCTGCACGCCAAAGTGCTCGGCATAGGCCCGAAAGTAAGCGGCGATCTGCGTGTGGTGCGGGAAGTCGGGATAGTCGGGTGGAAACGGAAAGTCGTCAAATGCGATCGAGTAGCGCGACGAGTCGATGTGCAGCGAGCGATAGGCCGAGGACATGCCGTTCTTGTTGCGAAACACCCAGTTGCCGCCGATCTGGTCGCTCTTCTCGAACGTCGTGTAGGGAATGCCGCGCTCGCGCAGGGCTTTCATCATCGTCAGACCGCTGACGCCCGCCCCCAGGATGCAGATTGACGGATAGGACTTCATGTGGATGGGGGTTGGGGTGTGGAGGTTGGAGGTTGGGAACAACGACACCGAGTATATCGCCGTCCGTCCGCGAACGGGGCAAGGGGTTACTTGCGGGGCTTCATCATGGCTTGCAGCTCGTCCCACTGCTGGCTGCTGACTTCTTCGAGTCCGTTGAACTGTCCCGCGCCGCGCAGCCAGGCGCCGCCGTCGATGGTCACGCAGGCTCCGGTAATGTAGGCCGCGAAATCCGAGAGCAAATACGCCGCCAGGTTCGACAACTCCTGGTGTTCGCCGGTCCGGCCCAGCGGTACTTTTTGAAACGTCTCCGTTCCGTCGCCCACCCCCGGAGGCCGCAACCGCGACCAGGCGCCCTCGGTCGGGAACGAGCCGGGCGCGATGGCGTTCAGGCGAATGCCGTATTTTCCCCACTCCGAGGCCAACGAGCGAACCATGACCAGCGCGCCGGCCTTGGCGACCGCCGAGGGAACGACGTAGCCCGAGCCGGTCCAGGCATAGGTCGTGCTGATGTTCAGGATCGCGCCGGGCGTTTTCTCGGCGATCCATCGCTTGCCCACCGCCAACGTGCAGTTGTAGGTGCCCTTGAGCACAATGTCGACGACCGAGTTGAAGGCGTTGTACGACAGTCGCTCGGTGGGGCAAATAAAATTGCCGGCCGCGTTATTCACCAGCCCATGAATCCGGCCGAATCGCTCGGCCACGGCCGAGAGCATCGCCTCGACCTGCTCGGGCTGTCGCACGTCGCAAGGCAGGGCCAGGACTCCACCGGAGGGAGACATTTCGGCCGCTGTCTTGTCGAGCACGACGCGGCGACGGCCACATATCGCGAGGTTGGCTCCCAGGCTGACGAGGTACTCGCCCATCGATCGCCCTAAGCCCGTGCCGCCGCCTGTGATGACGATCGTCTGGTCGCGAAACGAGTCCGGCGGGAGCATCGGTTGCACGTGGCGCGGCTGAGACATTGGACGGGCTCCTGAGCGTAAAGGACAATTCGGCGAACAGGCGACGGTTGGGCCAGGTGCTATTGAACACTTCCGCCGGCAAATTGAGAATGGGGGTCGGAGGTTGGGGGGTGGGGATTGGGAAGAAGGAGGCAGAATCTTCGACCCCAAAACTCCAGCCTCGAACCCCCCACCCCCCCCCCCCCAAACCCCAAAAACCCAAAAAACAAAACCCAAAACCATTAAAAGGAAAAAGATATTTTTGGCCCCCCGGGCCCGCGGAGTTGAAAAACCAAAAAAAGACCCCCCAAACAACAAAAGGCAA
>JANNQN010000226.1:0-3916 GCA_031400775.1 Planctomycetia bacterium
TCGTCGTCCTTGCCGGCGGCGAGCATTGCCTGCTCGACCTCTTTCTCCATTTGCAGCGTCCAAGCGTTCAGCTTGGCGGGCCGGTTGAGCGTAATCGTTGCGATGCGGTCGGCGACGTCGTAAAGGATTTCCTGGTATGCCATGATTTTGATTGCTCCTGCTGCAGGTTCGGTCGCTGGGATGACGGGCACGTGATTGCCGCGCGCGTTTAGTGGGTGGTGGCGGTGCGGGCCCGTTCGTGTTCTTCGATCAACTCGCGTTTGAGGATTTTGGCCGATGGCCCCTTGGGCAGCGGCTGGTCGCGAATTTCGATGATGCGGGGATACTTGAAAGCCGCGATCCGCTCTTTGCAGTATGCCTGTATCTCGTCTTCCGTGGCGCGGCAGCCGGGCTTCAAGTAAATGACCGCCTTGATCTCCTCGCCCAGCTCCTCGTGCTTGACTCCCACGACGGCCGCTTCGGCCACGGCCGGGTGCTCGTAAAGCAGTTCCTCGATCTCGCGCGGATAGATGTTGAATCCGCCCCGTAGGATCATGTCCTTCTTGCGACCCACGATGTACAGGTAGCCCTCTTCGTCGAACTTGCCGATGTCGCCCGAATAGAACCAACCGTTCTTGAGGATCTGCGCCGTGGCCTCTGGCTGCTTGTAGTATCCCTTCATGACGTTGACGCCGCGGATGAGGACTTCGCCCTCCTTGCCCGGCGGCAGCGTGTTGCCCTCGTCGTCGACAACCTTGATCTGGCAGCCCCAGATGGCCTTGCCGCAGGAGCCGGCCTTGGGCTTGATTGGGCCCTGGCTCCAGGTGGCCGTGGGCGAAGTTTCGGTCAGCCCGTAACCCTCTTGAATCTGAAATTTGTAGTGCTTTTGCCAGGTGTCGAGCGTTTCGACCGGCATCGGCGCGCCGCCGCTGCCACAGGTGCGCAGCGAGCTCAAGTCGTATTTGGCGCGATCGGGATGGTTGAGCATCGTCAGATACATCGTCGGCACCGCCGCGAAATGCGTGACCTTGTCGCGCTCGATCATTTCCATGGCCAGGGCGGGCTCGAATCGAGGCATGCAGGTCATCGTGCTTCCCAGTGCCAAGACGGTGTTCATCACGCACGATTGCCCAAAGGAATGAAACAGCGGCAACACGGCCATCCGCACTTCGTTGGGCTGACGCGGCTCGCCGGTCAACTCGGGCAGCACGCGACATTGATAGAACAAATTGAAGTGCGACAACTCGGCCCCCTTGGGCTTGCCAGTGGTGCCGCTGGTGTATCCGATCACCGCCGTGTCCTCGGGCGAACGGACCACGATTTCAAACTCGTCGGAACCGGCGCGGATCAAATCGTCGAGCCGATGCACGCCCGAATCGGCTACGGCCGTCGCTGGGCGCGGAAAGTCGACCACGATCAAATGCTTGCAAGTCTCGACGTTGCGAAAGGCTTCGAGCGCCTCGTCCATGAACTCGGTGCAAGCAATCAGGCCAACGGCCTCGCTGTCGGACAACAGAAACTCGATCTCGCGTGCCTTGTACAGCACGTTGATCGGCACCACGACTCCGCCTGGCTTCAAGATGCCGTAATACCCCACGACGAACTCGGGAATGTTCGGCAGCATGATCAGCATCTTCTGGCCAGGTTGCAGCCCAAGCTTGACCAGCGAATTGGCCAGCCGGTTGGTGGTCGCCTCGAGCTCGGCGTAGGAAAGCTTGCGGTCACCGTAAACAACGGCGGCGCGATCGGGAAAGCGCTGGGCATTCTCCATCAGCACGATGGCCAGATTCAGCATCGAAGTCGTCTCCTCGTTCTTGCCTGGTACGAAGGTGCAGCGCCCGGCTCCAATGTGTGGCCGGCTTATGACGAACGTTCAAGTTAGCAGACTTTGTGGGCGTAAGCCTCAACCTGCGCCCAGGGAAATCGGCGCGGATGCCCCTGCCCTGTCCGCTGATCACAAAGCTTGTCGAAAAGTTTTGGCCGCCCTTCTAGCCGGATACTTCCCAGCCCGGCGGCGGCGGTGTACATTCTACCGAACGGACGGTAGGCGGCAATTCGTTTTCGCGGATTCCGGGAACCTTTGTCGCGGGCGGCCCCTTTTCAGGCGATCGCCATGCCGGCGAGGCCTGCCAGACAGGCTTGCCGTGGGCGTCTCGCGTTTTTGCTGCCGCCTGGCAAGAAGCTTGGGGGCGGCTTCGGCTCGATTAAATACACCGCGCGGTGGCGGACTTTTCGTCCGCCGGCGCGATAACTCGACGTGGGAGATCCTTTCGATGAGAGAAGCCGTCGTGGTCGCCAGCTCGCGGACGCCGCTGGCCAAGAGTTTTCGCGGCTCGTTTAACCTTACCCGGCCCGACGACCTGGCTGCACACTGCATCGGCGCCGCGCTCAAGAAAGTGCCCGCGCTCGATACGGCCGAGATCGAAGACGTATACCTGGGGTGTGCCAATCCCGAGGGGACGCAGGGCACCAATGTGGCCCGCATTGCCGCCATCCGCGCCGGGCTGCCCGTGACCGTGGCCGGCGCGACGATCAACCGCTTTTGCTCCTCGGGCTTGCAGGCCATCGCTCTGGCCGCGCATCTGATCATCAACGAAGGAGCCGACGCGGTCATCGGCGGCGGCGTCGAGAGCATCACGGCGATCGCCGGTCGCCGGGGGGAGCCCAACGAATGGGTCAAGGAGCACAAGCCCGGCATCTATATGGTGATGGGCGACACGGCCGAAGTCGTGGCCAAGCGCTATAACATCAGCCGCCGGGCGCAGGACGAATACTCGCTAGCCAGCCAGCAGCGCACCGCTCGGGCACAGGTCGAGGGATTCTTCGACGAAGAGCTTACGCCGCTGACGGTGACCCGCGGCATTCTCGACAAGAAAACCGGCGAAGTCGTCGGCAAGGAGGAGCACACCATCACGAAGGACGAGTGCAACCGGGCCGATACGACGCTCGAAGGACTGTCGGCGCTCAAGCCCTATTTCGATCCCAACAGCGGCGAGGGAAGCGTGACGGCGGGCAACGCCTCGCAAATGTCCGACGGGGCCAGCGCCACGGTGCTCATGTCGCGCGAGCGGGCCGAAGCCCTGGGCATAAAGCCGAAACTGATCTTTCGCGGCTTTCAAGTCGCGGGCTGCGAACCGGACGAGATGGGCATCGGCCCGGTGTTCGCCGTGCCCAAGCTGCTGAAACGAAACGGACTGAAGGTTGAAGACATCGACGTTTGGGAACTGAACGAGGCCTTCGCCGTGCAGGTCCTCTATTGCCGCGACCGGCTGGGCATCGACCCGGCGAAGCTCAACGTCAACGGCGGCTCGATCGCCATCGGCCATCCGTTCGGCATGACCGGGTCGCGGATGGTGGGCACGATCGCCAACGAGATGCTCCGCCGCAAAGCCCGCTACGGCGTCGTCACGATGTGCATCGGCGGTGGTCAGGGCGCCGCGGGATTGTTCGAAGCGTGCGTGTAGTCGGACGGGAATTGTATTGCGGGCACAGTGTACGCTTGCGGCTTAGCAAAGGACGGGTTCGATGAAGGCACTGCGAACTCCCGACGAGCGATTCGCGAATCTCCCGGACTTTCCCTATCGGCCGCACTACGTCAGTTTGGTTTTTTACAATTGCACTTACTTTAATATCACTTTGGAAATTATCCTATACCTGGGTGGTGCGTAATTACGAAAACTCAGTTACAGTAAAAGCAACCAGAATTGTAAAAAATACAAATCCTGAATTAAAAGGAGATGAGCGTGATGCAGCAATTGAGTTCAGAAAAAAAAGAATTCTGGACAGTACTGCAGACCAAAAGATCTATCCTCTTTTTGGAGATACTTACAAACAGTGTAAAGCCAATGAATTAAACCTTGGTTTGGATCTGCAGGGCGGTATCAGTGTTACACTTGATGTTAGTCTTGCTGATCTGTTAAAATCGTTAAGTAATAAC
>JANNQN010000227.1:0-2235 GCA_031400775.1 Planctomycetia bacterium
GTCCTCGGAATGCGCCAGCAGTCCCGGCAGGATCTCCCAGCGATTTTCCAGTGGCAGTCGCTGTAGCGCCGAGCTGATGTAGAGCCGCACCACCGGCGAATCGTCCTGTCGAGCCAGCGTCGACAATTGGGCAAACACCGCCGACGATAGCTCGCGCTTGCCATCTTCAAGGAGCAACTGGATTGTCCACGCCCGCACGTGGGCGCAATCGTTCTTCAAAGCCGACATCGCGAACTCGTCGAAGAGTCCGTACGTGACGTGCAATGCCCACAAGGCCCGCAAGCGGCGTGTCTCGTCGGGGTGAGTAAGCGCCATGGCGGCCAATTGCCGGTGCGTTTCGCGGTTCGGTTCTCGCTCTTGCAGAATCCGCCGCGCATGCCTCACGTACCAATCGTTGGATTCCAATTGCATGGCAACCAGTGCCTTGTTGTCGAGCTTTTGCAGATCGACCGTCACGGGCTTAGCACTTTCGTGCGAGATTTTGAAGATTCGTCCGTTGGAGCGGTCGTGCCCGTTGGGATCGCGGTGGTGGCAGGCGTTGGCGTCGTACCAGTCGATCATGTACACCTGGCCGTCCGGTCCATATTGCAGATTCAGGATCTGCGACCAGCGGTCTCGCGTCAGGCAAAAATCGGGCGCCCGATTGCCGACATAGCCCGAACCCTGCGGGCTCAACAGGTCCTCGTTGATTCGCTGGCCGTGGATATTGTTCATGAAGATTTGGCCGCGGTACTGTTTGGGCCAGCTTCCGCCCAGGTAGACCATGGCGCCGGCATGGGCGTGTCCGCCGCCGGCGGCGTCGGAGCGGTTGTTGCCCGAGTGGGGCGTATCACCGATCCAATGGCGATGCACGGCGATGGTTTGGATGTCGTCGTAGGTGTGACGATTGAAATGCTCGCCAGCCTGGCGCTGGTAGCGCCCGCCTTGAATGATGTGATACAGGTGTGGAATGACGCAGGCCGTGGCAAAGGCCTGGCCATAGTCGTTGAAATCGACGCCCCAGGGATTGCTCGTGCCGTGGGCGAAGACCTCGAACGTGTGTCGGGTCGGGTGGTAGCGCCAGATCCCGGCGTTGAGCGGCGTGCGCTTGTCGGCGGACGTGCCCGGCTTGCCGACATTGGAGTGCGTGAAGATTCCGTGGCAGCCATAGAGCCAGCCGTCAGGGCCCCAAACAAACGTGTTGAGCGTTTCGTGCGTGTCTTCGAAACCCCAGCCATCGAGCAGCACTTCGGGCGGACCGTCGGGCCGGTCGTCACCGTCGCGGTCGGGAATAAACAGAAACTGCGGCGCCGAACCGACCCATACTCCGCCGAAACCCAGCTCCAAGCCGCTCACCAGGTTCAGCCCCTCGACAAATACCTTGCGGCTTTCGAACCGGCCGTCGCCGTCGTCGTCTGCAAAGATCAGGATACGGTCCTTGCCTTTTCCTTCGGGCGCGCGGATCGGGTACGTATAGGCCTCGGCGATCCATAACCGGCCCCGATCGTCCATGGCCATCGCGATGGGCTGCATGACCTCGGGCTCTCCGGCCGCAAGTGTCACGCGAAAGCCCTCGGGCACGATCATCTGCCGCGCCGCTTCTTCGGGTGTCGCGCCGGCCAGTGGATACTCGTCCGGCGCCGACTGGTTGGCCGCATTCGGAAAGTCGGGCTTGGTGGCGTGGAATTTGAAATCGTCGAAGCTGACGTGTCCCCAGCCGCCGCTGCTGGCGTCGACTATTCGAATGAAGATTTCTTTGCCAAGGTCAGCAAACAAATCGACCACCACCGGCTTAAGCGTCTCGGTGTCGTCCCCCGATCGTTGGAAGATGACCTTGCCCGTATCTTGCCGCACCAATTCGACGCGGGTCTCGCGGCTCGATCCGCCGGCGATGCGAAAGCTGGCAAAAACGTGCGAAACCTTAAACGGCGCCGAGGTTAGAGTGCCTTGCGGCTGGTCGCTCTGCGTGCGTTCGAATCCGCCGATCCAGAACCGCCCGGCGTGCTCGCTTTTCATGCCGCGGCCGCGAGCGGTGACCGTATCGCCCTCGACTGGCTGCCGGCCGAAGGCTTCGCCCGAGGCGGCCCAATGCTCGAGCGTGCCGCGTTCGAAATCGAGATTCAACGGCTGACCGTCGAGACCGCGCGGCAGTTCGCCGGCGGGCCCGCTGGCGGCTGTGGTCTCGGCGGATTCGGCCGTCCCTGCAAAAGTCAGCACCACAATCGCCACGGCGGCGGATCGGATCGCACGACGCAT
>JANNQN010000228.1:0-25370 GCA_031400775.1 Planctomycetia bacterium
AAGACGAGTGGCACAACTTCGAGGCGCTCAACATTCCGGCTTCGCACCCGGCCCGCGACTCGCTCGAGAATTTTTATCTGTCGACGGCGGCCGTTTCAACCGGCGCTGTGCCGGCTAGTGCCCTCTCCGCTGGCGGCTTAGCAACCGACAATTTCGCTACCGGCGCTCCCTTGCTGCTTCGCAGCCAGACCAGCACGGTCCAGATCCGCGTGATGGAAACGACGCCGCCACCGGTGCGCGTGATTTCGCTGGGCCGCGTCTATCGACCGGACACGGCCGATGCCACGCACTATCCCATGTTCCACCAGATCGAAGGTCTGCTGGTCGACAAGGGCGTGACCATGGCCGACCTCAAAAGCGTGTTGCGGCTGTTTGCCGCCAGCTTCTTGGGCGGTGACGTTCACATCCGTTTCCGGCCTTCGTTTTTCCCCTTTACCGAGCCCAGCGTCGAAGTCGACATGAGCTGGCACGACGCGAAGGCGGGCGGCGCCATCCGCTGGATCGAAATGGGGGGCGCCGGAATGGTTGACCCCAACGTGCTCGCGGCCGTGGGCTACGACCCTGAGCAGGTGACCGGCTTTGCCTTCGGCATCGGCGTCGAGCGCGTCTGCGCGCGGCGGCACGGAGTGTCCGATATTCGCGAGTTCTACAAGAACGACGTCCGCTTTTTGCATCAGTTTTAATTTCGCCAGTTTTAACTTCGCTCAGACGCGAGTGACGCGGCATGATCGTCTCCTGGAATTGGCTCAAGCAATACGTCGCACTCGACATGACGCCGGCCGAATTGGCCGAGCGGCTGATGATGGCTGGCCTCAACCATGAGGACACGCACGCGATAGGCGACGATCTGGCCATTAACCTCGAGGTCACCAGCAATCGGCCCGACTGCCTGGGACACCTGGGCATCGCCCGCGAGGTGAGCGTGTTGTGGAAGATTCCGCTCGTGATTCCGCCGGCCGCTCCGCTCGAATCGAAAGTCAGCGTGGGCGAGCTGGCCAAGGTCAGCGTTGAGAATCCGGCTCAATGCCCGCGTTATACCGCGCGCGTGATTCGAGGCGTGAAGATCGGCCCCAGCCCGCGATGGCTGGTGGATCGGCTGTCGACCGTGGGCGTGGCCGCGATCAACAACGTCGTCGACGTCACGAACTATGTCCTTTTGGAGTGCGGGCAGCCGCTGCACGCCTTCGACCTGGCCCACCTGGCCGGGCGACGGATCATCGTGCGCCAGGCGCGCGCGGGCGAGACGTTTCAGGCGATCAATCACAAGGCGTACACGCTCGACCCGACGATGTGCGTGATTGCCGACGCCGAGCGGGCCGTGGCCTTGGGGGGTGTCATGGGGGGCGCCGCCACCGAAGTCACCGTCGCCACGAAAGAGGTACTGCTGGAAAGCGCCGAGTTCGATCCTATGTCGATTCGCGCCACGGCTCGCAAGCTCAGCCTGCACAGCGATTCGTCCTATCGTTTCGAGCGGGGGCTCGATCCGGCCGGAGTCGATTGGGCCAGCCGCCGCGCGGCCGAGCTGATCTTGGAGTTGGCCGGCGGAGAGTTGGCCACCGGCTCGCTCGACGTGGGCCGCCAGGTTGAAGAGCGCAAGCCGATCACGCTACGATTTGTGCAACTGCGCCGCGTGCTCGGCATCGACGTGCCGGCTGCCACGGCCCGCGAGATTTTGACGGCCTTGGGCAATCGCGAAGTGTCGGCCGACGAGCGCCGGGTCGAAGTGATCCCGCCCACCTGGCGGCGCGACCTGGCCCGCGAGATCGACCTGGTCGAGGAAGTCGCGCGGATTCACGGCTACGACAAGATACCCGAGGATGTGAGCGTGCCGATGGCGACCTCGCACCGCACCGACGAAGATCGGGTACTTGCCAGAGTACGGCATGTATTGACCGCGGCCGGCTTCGACGAAGCGATGACACTGAGCGCCGTCGAGGAGCCGTGGTCCGAGGCGTTCAGCCCCTGGACGACCGCACCGCCGCTGCGCTCTTCGATGCCCGTGTTGCGACGGGCCGATCGCTTGCGCCGCAGCCTGGTGCCGAGCCTGCTAGGCGCGCGGCAGACGAACGAATCACTGGCCAATCCGGTGATCGAGCTGTTTGAAATCGCGCACGTCTATCTGCCGCAAGGCGCGCAATTGCCCAGCGAAGAGTTGATGATTGCTCTGACCAGCGGGGGCGACTTTTTTGCCACCAAGGGTGTTGTGGAAGGACTTTTAGCAGCACTCAACCCAGCTGCCCGGTTGGTCGTCCGACCCACCGCGCAAGAGTTGCTCGATCTCGAGCGCTCAGCCGAACTTTTGGTCAGCGTCGGCGAGAGCCGCGATCTGCTGCTGGGATATTTGGGAGAGGTCAGCCGCACTGGGCTCGAACGATTCGAGCTGCGCGGCGGCACGACTGTGGCTGAGCTAAAATTGTCGGCGTTCGAACAGATCGCCGAGCTTATTCCAAAATACCGCCAGCCGCCAGTCTTTCCCGCGGTGTCGCGCGACTTGAACCTGGTGGTCGACGAGAGTGTGTTGTGGGACGCATTGGCCAGTACGGTTCGGAAATCCGCCGCGCCGCATGCCGAGGCCATCGAATTCCAGGATGTCTATCGCGACACAGAGCGGCTCGGCGCCGGCAAGAAGAGCCTGCTCTTCACGCTGACTTTGCGATCGCCCGACGGCACGCTCACCAACGACGAGGCGGACCAGATTCGCGCGCGCGTTGTCGAAGCTTGCCGCGCGGCCCACGCCGCTCAATTGCGGGCCTAAGAATCGCTTCTCAGTCTTGCCAGACGAAGCGGCTCGCCCGACCGATGAAGTTCGGCCGCAATGCCGGACCCTTGGCCACCGTGCGATCGGCCCGATCCACGCGCGTGACCATTTCGGCGGCCTGGCGGAGGCGAAAGCGCTCGACCGTGGCCCGGCGAATGATCTGAAAGCCGCGACGTTTGCTCGCGCCGGCGCGACTCGGGCGCCAGGCCAGCAGTTTTTCCAATTCCTGCTGATACTTGTCGCACAGCCAATCAGCATAGTCGGTCAGTTGCCGCTCGGTCTCGCGCAATTGCCACACAGCCCGCAGATCGTCGGGATCGAGCCGGTAGTCGTCGTCGCCGACCAGCACGATTTCTCCCTCGGTGTGATCGAGCGCCGTTTGAATCGTCTCAGCCAGGCCGAGCCGCACAGGGTGGCGGATCAACTTAATTTGCGGATAGCGGGCCGCCAGCTCGCGTGCCGTTTCGGTCGTGTCGTCGGTCGAGCCGTCGTCGAGAATGCACAGCTCGAAGCGGTCGGTCAATTCCGGCAGCACCTCCAAGATTTCTCCGACGCTGGCTTCCAGACTTTGATGGGCATTGTAGACCGGCAACAGCACACAGAGCGTGTTCAAGAAGACTCCTTCGATCTCAGATAATTGCGAGCGACAAATCGGCCGATTGGAAGCGGGCTGTCGGTTCGGCTCCGATGCCACCTATTGATCGGACCGACATGGACCGTAACTCTAGGCGAGCAAACCGAAATACCGCCTGCGCACGCTGTGCCGAAAGGGCCGCTTGGCGCACTGCCGGTTCTCCCCCCTCGGAACAGGCGGCACAGCCCGCACCGCTAGAATATGCCCGTAGCATTTGCTTCCAAGGCCAGGCGCTTTGGCAGTCTCAGACCGGCGGCGCGACACAAACCATATAGTCCCGACCTTCCCAGCGACCGGTCGCCGGCCAGTGGAAGGAGAACCGCAGCGGCGCTCGCTGTCCGGCGGCGAGCGGAATGTCGACGTAGTGCACGCTCAAACCCGTTGGCGTCGACGGGGTGTCTTCCGAGTGCCGCCACTCGTCGACGGTCCAGTGCAGCAGGAAGTCGGCCGGGGCCTGAACCCTTAGCGTGCCGGGCGCGGCCATCGAGCGCACGTGCCGGTTCGGCTTCCAGATTTCCAGGTTCGGCCGCGGGCGGCCCGTCTGATAGCGCGCCGCCACCTCGGGCAGATAGTCGAATGCCTGGCCGTCGACAGCCGAGCGGACCAGCGTCAGGTACTCGGCATGCGCCCAGACCAGCGGCATGGCCGAGCCGGTAGGACGCCCCAGCCACAAGCGCTCCTGGGGCATGTCGGCAGCGTCCCAGATTTGCTCTGGCAAAAGTCCCTGGCCGGCGAATCGCTCGAGCGCAAGGATATAGGGCCGTGGATCACGGCCGGCCGCCAACTCATAGTGGCCCCGTTCGCCGGTCAATAGCGGCCAGGCCCGGCCGCGTCCCCAGCCCAAGAACGGGCCGCCATCGTCGCGCTGGCCGTAGCCGTCGTGGTTGTAGCGCCGCCAGCACGGCCCACAGGGCGTTTCGACCCGCAAGGTGCGATCGACGACCTCGAGCGAATCTTCGATCAGCGCGTCGCCGGCATTGCGAATGCCGTAGCGGACCAGTTCGAGAAAGCCGGCATCGACGATGTCCTTGGCCGGAAACCCAGTGGGCGAATTTGGGGGCTGGTTCTTGAGGGACACCAGCGCGCGGTCGGGGTCTTCCAGCGGCTCGGGATCGCTCATGTCGAGCGGCAAGATGCGGATAAAGTGCCGCGGAATGCCGCGGACCAGCGTGCCCTGGGTGGTGACCGTCCAGCCCTCCAGATGGCTCTCCAGAAAGTCGGCGTAATCGTGCAGGTACCGAGCGATCGGTTCATCGCCGCGCTGCTGGGCGAACTGCGCCGCGCAGTTGAGCGCCGCGATATTGGCCGCCAGAGTCGAGGGGGAGTAGCCGCTGTTTTCCTCCCAGCGCTCCTGATCGGTGGCCGGTCCCTCGCGCAGCAGAAAGCCGGCAGCCCGCAGCACCATCGGATAGGGATCGAAATCGCCCAGCCCTCCGGCGCGTTGCACGCGCCAGGCCAGCAAAATGGCGAACGACACCTGGTCCAATTGCACGCCGGTCCAATAGGGCTGGCCTTCGATCCAGAAGTTCTGATAAAAGCCGCCGTGCTGGGCCTGGCAACAGGCCAGATAAATCAGCGAGCGATAGGCCGTCGACGTGTTGCCCGAGGCCAACAGGCCGGTCGAACTGTGGACCAGGTCGCGCGGCCATACCAGGTGATAGCCGCCCAGGTCTTCGTCCCCTTTGCTCTCACCCCAAGGAATGCTGAGCGAAGCGATCATCGCGCCGGGAAAACTTTTGTCCTCATGGGCCAACAGCAAGGCGTGGCTGCGGCGATAGAGCGCGCCGCCGTCGCCGGTCGATTCGGCCAGCGGCTTGACGTGGCCGCAGACCCGCTTCCACTGCTCGAGAAACCGCGCGCGCTGCTCGACAAATGGCACGCCCAACGATTGCAACAGCGTGGTTTGTGCCGCGTGCGAGCTGCCGCCCAGCGCCACGGCCAGGGTAAACTCACGCGAAGCCGTTAAGTCGATCTCGGCCGTCAGGGCGATATTGCCGTTTTCCGCGGAGTCGAACTGCCAATCCATTTCGAAGTTCTCGGCCAGATCGGTCCAACCGTCGCTGGAGCCAACGAATCCGCAGGAGCGCCGCAGAAACGGGGCCGAGGCGCCCATTGCCAGCCAGATGTCGCCTTTGTGACCCATCAGTACGCTGTGGCCGGCCACCTCGGCCAGGTATCCGCTGTTGCCGGCGCCGCCGCCGTCCAAATGCGGCGCCAACAGCGCGAACAGCCGCAAGCCGGCCAGCGCACTCTCTTCGCCCTCGAGCCGCGTGTGTACCAGCAGGCAGGCGTAGTGCGGATCGGCGATGATTTGCTTGACGATCCGGTAGCCGCGCTCTTCGTTGGTGCTGGTGACGCGAAAGCCCAGCGAGATTTCGGAAAGCTGTTCGACCTGGGCGGTCATGTGGCGGCGCTGGTCGTGGAAGAACGTCTTGCCGTCGGTGACCAGGTATTGCAGGTCGCGAATCTGCGGGCGGTCGATCGTCGGATAGTAAACTTCGCTGACGATGCCGGCGGCCAGCGTGAACCAGATTTTGCTGGAGGCCGAATAGGCGGTGCCGACGGCCTGCTTATCGCTGCGCGTCCAGCGCGGCTCGATGCCGGGCCCTCCGAAGGCGTGGTTGCCGGCTTGCTGTTCCATGAATTGCGAGAGCGGATCTGGCAGGAGTGCGGGCGGACGTCTCGACTAGTCTAGCTTGCGGTGAATTGCCGGACAAAATGGGGCGAAAATTGGGCCATTCCGGCGACATTCGCCGCCACTAACCCGACGCGCAAGTTCAAAGGGCGCAAGCGAGGGTAAGCGCCACGAGTTACTTTTCGAATTGTGAACCGCGAATGCACGCGAATTGTCGCGAATGCATTCCCGCCAGGTTTCTTGATTGCGAGGATTTCCGCTGATACGCTTGGCGCTCTGCTCTCATCGGCCGAAAGGCACGACCCATGCCCTACAGCAAATCATTGGCCGCCAGGATTCGCCACGTATTGGCCGGACATGGTGGCATCGTCGAAAAGAGGATGTTCGGCGGAGTCGCTTTCATGCTCCACGGCAACATGCTGGTGGGCGTCTGGAACGACTCGCTGATCGTCCGACTCGGTCCCGAGGAGGGTGACAATGCTCTGACAGAACCGCACGTCGGGCAATTCGACGTCACCGGCCGGCCCATGAAGGGCTGGGTGATGGTCGAGCCGGACGGTATCGACAGCGACGCCCAGTTGCGCGACTGGGTCGAGCGGGCCTTGAATTTTGTGCGAACGTTGCCGGCGAAGTAGGAACGTGGCTGCTCGAGGCCAGAGTGTCGCTGGCAGAGCTTCTTCATGCGCTGGTAGAATCGTTGCAACGCCCGGTCGGTTCAATTCACTACCGGGAATCCCACTTGCATTCCGAGGGACTAGCGCTTGGCAAATCCCGTTGTCCCGACAGGCCGCGCTTTTGCAGTCGGCTCCGGAACGATTCCGTTCTGCGGAACGCAACGAGCATTTTACTTCTCCGATACTCCGCTCGGGCGAACCATTGCTCAGGAGGTCTTGTCCGGCGGCAGCTATCCCGATCTGGGGTTCATGCAAGACGTGCGCACCATTCTCGACGTAGGCGCCAATATTGGAGCCAGCACGCTCTACTTCGCGGGAAACTATCAGCAAGCCCGCATTCTGGCGTTTGAACCCTTTCTCGAAAGCTATGAGTTGTTGGTTCGAAACGTGGAGGGGATTCCCCGAATCAGCACGTTCAACTTTGGACTCTTCGACCGAGACAAGCAGGCGACGCTTCACCTGGGTGTTCAAGATTCGGTGACCAATTCCATCGCTGTCGGCCGTGAAACGTCCGACGATTGCCACGTGCTTGTAAATCTGCGCGAAGCCAGTGCCGTGCTTGCCGAGCAAAACGTCTCGGAGGTCGACATCCTCAAGTTGGACACCGAAGGTTGCGAGTTGCCCATTCTCCGTTCGATGTCTGCCGTGGTCGCGCGCGCGGGCGTGATTTACATCGAATTTCATCATGAAGCTGACCGAAGAGAGATCGACCGGATATTGATCCCGACGCATGTGCTAGTGCTTGGCCGAATCACTTCTCCTCACCGCGGCGAACTAAGCTATGCGCTGCGTGGGCTAATTCCGCCGGAAGTCAACGCTTTGGCAATCGTGGTGGAGCCGGCCGACAACACAGAAGCGAGATAATACCCAATTCTAATTTCAAACTGACGCACGACCGGAAATAGACTACCAGATTTCCCCCCCTCCTCGCTCGGCTATACTGGTCCCTACCTAATCAATCCATTTCAAGGGGCAACGGCCATGTTTGCCATGCTAGGAGTCGTCGGCTTCTTTGTCGGAATAATCGCCCTGTCGAGGGCACACTCCGCCATCAGGCAGCTATCTGAACTCAGGGCGGAGATTGAGTCGCTTCGGGAGCGGCTGTCGGAACCCAGCCTATAATGGACCTATGAGCGAAGGCCAACAACCTCGTCCGCGCTGGCTTCGGTTCTCCTTGCGAACCATGGCCCTTTCATTGGCGGCATTTGGCTTATGGCTGGGCTGGAACGTCCATATTGTCCATGAGCGGAACGCAATGCGGTACGAAATCCGGAAAAATGGTGGCTACGTCCTCTTAACGCACGGCGTAGAATCTCCGCTCGATGCCAACGACAAGGAAATAATCGATAATCAGTTGTTCGACATCGTTGGAGGTGATGTAGACGTTTCGCATTTGCGGCGGCTACTAGGTGACGAACGGGTCATAATGATTGGCGTCACACGGCCCGACGAAATTCAACGGCTTAAGAGGGTTTTTCCAGAAAGCTCCGTAAGGGTCTATGCGGCGTGGGTTGGGACGATCAACGTTCCCTTTCCCCCGGATCAGCCGATTTCTGAAACTCTGATTTCAGACTGACGCACTACCGCCTTTCCGTCATTTCTTGCACCGCCGCCCCCAAGTGGCTAACCTGGAGGGGCTTCACGGCTTGGACGCACGCGATAGTATGTGGTACCGCGATCGAACCATGAATCCGTTTCCTGCCCACCAACACGCGCGACTCTCCCGGCGCACGGCCATCCAGGCCGGGGCGATCGGGCTGTTGAACCTGGGCATGAACCACGTCGACGGTTTGCGGGCCCTGGCCGCACCCTCCGACCCGGCCGCCAGACAAACGCCGCGGGCCAAGGCCGTCATCTATATCTTCCTGTCGGGCGGATTGGCCCAGCACGACAGCTTCGACATGAAGCCCGACGCCCCGGAGGGCATCCGCGGCGAGTTCAAACCGATCGCCACGCGCACCCCGGGCATTCAGATCTGTGAGCACCTGCCGATGCTGGCCGAGCGCAGCAACCTGTGGTCGATCGTGCGCTCAATGGCACACCCCTATCCCGAGCATTCGTCCGGCCACCTGCTTATGCTTGCGGGCCGCTCGCAGTTACCGGTCGGCTTCGATCCCAGCAAACCCAAGGCCAGCGATTGGCCGTCGATGGCGGCGATTGCCGGCGCCGTCTGCCCGCCACGAAACAACATTCCCCCCTCGGTCGTGCTGCCCGAGGTGCTGATCCATCGCGAGGGCCGGATCATTCCCGGCCAGTTCGCCGGCGAGATGGGCGCGCATCGCAATCCGATGTTCGTCACCTACGCCCGCTTCAGCTCCACTGCGTACGGCGCTTGGCCCGAGTATGGATTCCACCACGCCACGGGTCGCGGCAATCCCAAGGACGTATCGTTCGAGGCCCCCAATCTGTCGCTGCCATCCGGTATGGACGCCGCACGGTTCAATGAGCGGCTGGATCTTTTGCAGTCGATTGGCCGGCAGCAGGAGGCGCTCGAGCGAGTTGCCGAGAACGAGCCGTTCGATCGTTACCGTCAGCGGGCCATCTCGCTGCTGGCCGATCGGCAGACGCAAGCCGCCTTCAACGTGTCCAATGCCGATCCCAAATTGCTCGATCGCTATGGACGCAACACGTTCGGCTGGTCGTTGCTCATCGCCCGACAGTTGGTCGAGGCCGGCGTCAGTATGGTGCAAGTCAACCTGGGCAACAACGAGACCTGGGATACGCACGGCAACGCCTTCCCGCATTTGAAGGATTTCTTGTTCCCGCCGACCGATCGGGCCGTCTCCGCCTTGCTCGACGACCTGGCTCAGCGCGGGCTGTTGGAATCGACTTTGGTGGTGATGGCCGGCGAGATGGGTCGCACGCCCAAGATCTCGACCCTGCCGGCCCACTATGCCAAGCCGGGGCGCGACCACTGGGGAACGCAGACCGTGTTCTTTGCCGGCGGCGGAGTTCGCGGCGGCAACGTGATTGGCTCGACCGACAAGATCGGCGCCTTCCCGGCGGCCAATCCGCAAAAGCCCGAGAACATGGCAGCTTCGATTTACCAGGCCCTGGGTCTGCCCCGCGAGCTGGCCTGGCACGATTCCAGCGATCGACCGCACTTCGTCTACCACGGCGACCCGATCGCCGGCCTGGTGTAATTGCCGCAATGCGCGAACTTTTCAAAAATACGAAGATGGGCCACAGAGGACACGGAGAACACAGAGAGGATGTGTTACTAACTCTCTGAGTTCTCCGTGTCCTCGGTGGCAAACTGTCTTCGTAATCTGCGGTCCTATCGGCTGCCGCGCTCGGCTGGCGCGGCAATCTGGAACCAATCAACCGGCGGATCGAACTCGCTGGCCTGATAGCCGATCTCGGCCAAGAGCGGCGGCACGGCCAGGCGACGAATCTCACTGGCGTTGGTTTGCAAACTCGAGTCCGCGCCGCGAGGACTCGTCTCGTTGAGTACGATGCCAGCCACATTCAAACCATCGCGAAACGTGGCTGCCGCGATCAGCGTTTGCAGCACGTGGTTGATCGTGCCCAGCGCGTTGCGCGCTACGACGACCAAGGGGAAGCCCAAATCGTAAGCCAGGTCGGCGACGAACTCGTCTTCGCCCAAGGGCGACATCAGCCCGCCGGCCCCCTCGACCAGCACGACGTCGGAGCGCTCGAGCCAAATATCGAGGCCGCTTCGCAATAGCGCGGCGTCGAGTTTCTTGCCTTCGGCCGCGGCCGCCAGATGCGGGGCCAGGGGCGCAGCGAATGTCTGCGGACAGACCTCGGCCAGCGTGCCCGGCGAGCCGGCGGCCTGCCACAGGGCCAGCGCGTCGTCCGAGACCAAACTTTCTCCCTGCCGCGAGCAGCCGCTGGCGGCCGGCTTGTAGACGCCCACGCGATGTCCCGCGGCCACGAGCGAGCGCGCGATGAGCGCCGCGATGTAGGTCTTGCCTATTTCGGTGTCGGTGCCAGTAATAAATAAGCCACGGACTGGTTTGCGCGACATAGGCGCATAAGTTACCATGAGTCCCATCATGAGTTCAAACCGACCAGACCGAGCAAAGCCATCGCCGCCAACGGGCAGCGCCGTCGTGGCCCTGATTCAAATGACGGGGCACGCCTCGAAGGCGTCCAACGTGGACAAGGCGCTCGATCGCATCGCCGAGGCGGCCGCGGCCGGCGCGAATCTGATCTGCCTGCAAGAACTGTTCGCGGGGCAATATCCTTGCCAGAGCGAGGATCACGCCCGATTCGACCAGGCCGAGCCAATTCCCGGGCCCACCAGCACGGCACTGGCCGTAGCGGCGCGGCGGCACGGCGTGGTAATTATCGGCTCGCTGTTCGAGCGCCGCGCGGCGGGCTTGTATCACAATACGGCGGTCGTGTTCGACGCCGACGGTTCGACCGCGGGCATGTATCGCAAGATGCACATCCCCGACGACCCGCTGTACTACGAAAAGTTTTACTTCACGCCCGGCGATTTGGGTTTCCAGGCATTCGACACGCGCTTCGGCCGCGTGGGCGTGTGCGTCTGCTGGGACCAGTGGTATCCCGAGGCCGCGCGGCTCACGGCGCTGGCCGGCGCGCAGATCCTGTTCTATCCCACTGCGATCGGCTGGCTCCCCGACGAAAAGCAAGAATACGGCGTCAGTCAGCACTCGGCTTGGGAGACGATGATGCGCAGCCACGCGATCGCCAACGGTGTGTTCGTGGCCGCCGCCAACCGCACGGGCAGCGAGGGGCAGCTCGAATTCTGGGGCGCCTCGTTTCTGGCCGATCCCAACGGCAACGTGCTGGCCCGGGCCACGCACGACAAGGAAGAAACGCTGTTGGTGGAATGCGACTTCGACAAGATCGATTTCGTGCGCACGCATTGGCCGTTTCTGCGCGACCGGCGGATCGATGCGTATGGCGACTTGACGAAGCGATTTTTGGATTGACGCCCGTTGTTTGGTCTAACGGATTGCGTCTGCGGCACACCCTTTTTCCCCTTTGCGACCCTCTGCCATGTCCGCGGCCACTCCCGCCACGCCCGCCTCGCTCGGTTATCGCCTGCCGGCCGAATGGGAGCCGCATGCCGCGACGTGGCTGGCCTGGCCGCATAAGCCCGAGACCTGGCCCGGAAAATTCGAGCCGATCCCCGCTGTGTGGGCGGCGCTGGTGCGCACGCTGGCCGAGTTCGAGCCGGTGAATATCTGCGCCGGGGGCGAGGCCGTGATGGCCCGGGCGCGCTCGCTGGTGGGCGACGTGCCGAACGTCACGCTACACGATATTCCGACCGACGACGTCTGGGCCCGCGATCACGGGGCGATGTTTCTGGCCGCTCCGGTCGGCCAGCCGCCGGCGCTGGTGGATTGGGAGTACAACGCCTGGGGCGGCAAGTATCCGCCCTTCGACTTGGACAACGCGGTGCCGGCCCACATGGCGCGGCTCACCGGCCGCCGCCGCTTCACGCCCGGCATCGTGCTGGAAGGGGGCGCCATCGACGGCGACGGGGCCGGCACGCTGCTGACCACCGAGCAGTGCCTGCTCAACCCGAACCGCAACCCTCAGCTCTCGCGGGCCGACGTGGAGCAATACTTGCGCGACTACTGCTGCGCGCGGAAAATTCTCTGGCTCGGGGGCGGCATCGTCGGCGATGACACCGACGGCCATATCGACGAACTAGCGCGATTCGTGGGACCGCACACGGTTGTGGCGCCGCTCGAGGAAGATCCGGCTGACGAAAACTATGCACCGCTCGAAGACAATTTTCGCCGCCTGCAATCGATGAGCGACGCCGAAGGCCGGCCGCTCGAGGTGATCGCCGTGCCGATGCCGCGGGCCGTCTACTACGACGATCAGCGGCTGCCGGCCTGTTACATGAATTTCTATATCGCCAACGCCGTGGTCGTGGTGCCGCAATTCAACGATCCGGCCGATCGCGTGGCCGTCGAGACCTTGGCGCGACTATTTCCCACGCGGCAAATCCGCGGGCTCGACGCCGTTGACCTGGTGTGGGGACTGGGGGCGTTTCACTGCATCACGCAGCAGGAAACGGGGGCTGTCGGAGCGGGGGTTGGGGGTTAGGGGTTGGGGATTGGGAAAATCAGATGCCCCGCGTCCTCAGCCGCGAAGCGGCGACACTGCGATAGCCAGGGGCGGCCAGCCCCTGGAAACATTCGCGCCCCCCTCGATCCAAGAGCCCCGGAGGGGCGACACTGCTCATCGACCACTTGGCGTTGCTCAATCAGTGTCGCTCCTCCGGGGCTCATTTCCCACTTCGCGAGCTGGCATTCCCGGGGCTGATCGCCCCGGGCTATCACATTTCGCCGCTCCGCGGCTTAGGAGTTGTTGCGATCGCTTCTCGGCTCGGGATTTTTTTCGCCCGCAATCCCCGCGCAGTACAGTCCCGCGGAACGCAAGCCGCTAATTCTTCAAATAGAACAGCGCCAGCCGGTCGCCCAGCTTGTCGCCGGGATTGGGCGAGAGCAGGAGCGACTGCTCGAAATTGACCGGCTCGAGCAGCATGTAGCGCCAAGCCAGGTTTCCGCGGCGGCCGGAAAGGGCGCGATAGAAATTCTTCCCTTCGCCGGGGCGTCCCCAAAACGGATCCAATTCGGCCATCGCCCAGCCAGGAGAATCCTTTCCGTCGATCGCCAGTGCTGCAATTCCAGTCGCCGCGTCGTCTGGCTGACTATATACCAGCGAGACCCAGCGTCCCTTGCCGCTCGTGCGCGCCAGGTCCGCGGCCAGCGATCCGGCGGGCTGAAAAATTCCCCGCAGCCGCATTCGGCCGGCGTAGTCTTCGCGGTTCTTGTCGTTGGCCGGATCGACCGACAGTGAGACCGCCACGTTCTCGATCGCCTTTGCGCCGCGACTCCGCGCCGCGATCGCGATCCCGGCGCCATACGGCATCGCCAACAAGCTGGCGACGCCTTCTTTGCTGGCCATGACCATCGTGTCGAGATCCTTCAATTCGCTACTCGCGAAAACCGGAAATAAGAATCGGGCCGGCGCCGTGATGGCCGGAACCGATTCGCCGTCGACGGTAATTTCCAGCCACAGGTCGTTGTTGGCCAGCAGGGCTTTGTCGGCCCGCAGCTTGACCCACTGCACGATGCCCGTGCCTTCGAGCTTGGCCAATTCGACAGTCGTGCCGGGCTCGATCGTGCGCGGTTCGGTGTTGATCCGCTGATAGGGGTCGGCCTCGCGCAGCTTGCCGCCGGCCAGACCTTCGTGACGATAGGTTATCGCTTGCAACATGCCGCGCGGCACGCCCGGCCGTTTGATGGAAAAACTCTCGACCGGCACGCCAGCCGGAAACGTGACAAAGTCCAGCCGATAATCGGCAGCCAACGGATCGCTGACCACGATCTTCAAGCTCCTGGCGTAGGGCAGGCACATCAGCGCCGGCTGTTCCTGGTGGGCCGTGCCGGGCACGTTGTCGAAGACGTGTTCCGCGGCACATTCGATGCGCGGTTGTTCTTCGCCGTCGAAGTAGAACGCCATGCGACCTGCCGCATAGCTGCTCCACAGCCGCACCAGTGCCCCCGGGCCGGTCAATTCGGCCAACACGTGCTCGCCTCCCTTGGGCACACTTTTGGCGACCACGCCCGAGCCCAAACCATCGGCCCGCGACAGTCGCTCGCTATTCATCAGCCGATCGAGCACGATCTGCGGTCCGCTCTCGGCGTGCGGAGCGTACCAGGCGTCGAGGCCCAGTCCGTCGGGCGCCTCGTGAACGTACAGCTCGCGAAAGCGGACCTTGCCGCCATGATCCTGCACGCCGATCCAACCCTTGAGATGGCGGTGCTTGATCTCGCTCAGGCGGTCGGTATTGATTTGCTGCACGAGCTCGTCGTTGACCCAGGCCGAGATCATGCGGCCGTCGGCCTTGATCGTGACGCGGTTCCAAGCTTCGGATCGATCGGCCCGATCCAACGGCGGCAGGTTGCCGTAGATGGCCATGGTCGAGTCCTTGACTTCGCCCGGCTGATCGAGGATTTGCATTTCCATGCCATCGCCCGACGGCCAGCCATCTTTGGCCGTGCGAATTGCGACGCCGGAATTGCCCCCTTTGGAAATCTTGTACTCGAACGAGAAGGTGAAGTTGGCATATTCCTTGTCGGTCCGCAGATAGTGCAACCCGCGGTGCGAGGTGGGAATGATGTCGCCATTGTCGACCGCCCAGGTGCCTTTGCCGTTGTTGACGAACCAGCCGCTCAGATCCTTGCCGTTGAACAACGGGTTGCCGCGCGGTTCTTCCAATCGCAGTTGATCGAGCGACGCTTCGCCGGCCGGCACGGCCAGCGTGAGTCCGAAGCGGCGATTGCGGTCGATTGCCGCTTCGCCGACTACGCGGCCGTCGACGATCACCGACAGCGTGCCGCCGCCGCGGCGCAATTGCGCCGTGTGCCGCTCGCCGTTCGACAGACTTTCGACTTTGGCTCCGGCGGCCAGGGTCGTATCGCGATCGCGCACCGCGCCGCAACCATCTCCCTCTTTGAACGTGAGCTGCAAGCCGGCACCCTCCGACACGTCGGGCATTCCCAGGCTCCAAGCGCCGCCGGGTCCGACGGTCCACTGGAAACGAATATCGAAATCGCCCAAGGTCCAACCCGAAAGCAGCTCGGTCGACAGCGCATTGCCGGTCAAGCGGCCTTGGCTAATGACCCAGTGAGCCGGCGGCTGGGCACCGTGATCCCAGCCGGCCAGCGAGTCGGGGCGCAGCAGCTTGACCCCCGCAGGTTCACCTGCCGCAGCCCCAGCGGCGCACAGTGGCAATGCCGCCAGCAGCGCCAGGATCGGAATCGCTCGTGTCGTCGTCATCGGGAGTTGCCTTCTTCGATGGTGTTCGTCAAATGAGTTCGACTTGTGCGCTGCTGCGCCATCCCAATCGCTGGCCGAGGTCAATCGTCGTGGATCACAGCCCGAGAAATTCCTCCAAGGCGTCGCGCATCACACCGGCGTCGGCATCTCGACCTGTCCAAATCTTGAAGCCGATCACGGCCTGATTGACCAGCATGCTTAGGCCGTCCAGAGTCTGGCAACCGCGTTGCCGGGCATCGCGGATCAGCCGCGTCTCGGGCGGGTTGAAGATCACGTCGGCCACGACCATGTCGGGCTCGAGCGTGTTCACGGCCAGCGGCACGCGAGCCTCGGCGTCGCCCAGTCCGATCGAGGTGGCGTTGATCACCACCTCGCTCTCCGGCGGAACTTCGAATGCGCCTTCCCACTTCACATAGCGGCTTGCTACGTGAACTTTGTCGTTGAGTAGATTGACCAGCTCTTGTCCGCGCTCGACGGCCCGATTGACGACTGTGATCTGGGCCGCGCCCGCCAGGCCGACTTCGACGGCAATCGCTCGGGCCGCGCCACCCGCGCCCAGGATGACAACGTTCCGCCCGGCCGGGTCGGTCAAGCTTCGCAGCGACTGGACGAAGCCCTTGCCGTCGGTGTTGTCGCCGACCAGCTCATTGCCGACGCGATTGACGCAGTTGACCGCGCCCATCAGCGTGGCGGCCTCGCTGGTCCGATCCAGAAACTTGATCACCTCGATCTTGTGCGGAATGGTGAGATTGCAGCCCCGAAACCCCATCGCACGCATGCCCGCGATCGCTTCGCCCAGCACCTCGGGCGCGACTTCCAGGGTCAAATAGCGCCAATCGAGACCCACCTGCGCGAAGGCTTTCTCCATCATGTATTGGGTCGGGTTTCCGGCCACGGGCTGGCCGAAGACAGCCACGATTTCCTGGATGGCGGGGTGAGACACGGGCGGGAATACCTAAAGCGCGGGAGGACACTTCCGGAGGGCCAATTCGTGCCGTCTATCTTGATCGAGCCGCTGGGGGATTGCAACGGTTACGGCGAAATGGCCCCGAAACGCCCGGCTCTTGCTTCCGCTCCGATTAAGTCGTGTTCCGAACTTGCTTTTGGATCCGTTCGCGACGTCGTGCTTCAGTTACCCATTTTCGAACCAGGGTTGGCAAGCGTTCGATAACCTCACGTCCAAATAGAATCTCGTCGACGTACTCCATGTGAATCATGTCGACCATTCGGCAGAGATAAGACTTGCCCTGCTTCCACCAGGTGTCGTACGCATCGACCATCAGGTAGTGCTTCACATCGATGCCTTCCTGCTCCCGCAACTCTTCCAGTTCCATCCCGTCCAGGAGCGATTCATAGACTCCATCGGCGACACGACTTCCGAACGTAGTCGTGTAGTAGTATTCTTTGACTTCCCAAATGGCGATTGGGTTCACTGTCGCCGGGAAGGCGCCGTCGACCCATCGAGCCAAGGTCCGCACCGGCAGATTGTTCCGCGTCACGGTGGTCAACGACCGTGGGTTGTAATCACAATCCCATTCGGCGGCATTTGCCTCGATAATCATATTGACGATCCCCGTCAAATACGCCGGGGCTCTCTTTTCGCCTTTCTGCTTGTTCAATGGAAGATGGCAGCGCTTCCATGTCTTCCGAAGCTTCTCGTACTCGACCTTCGCCTCCCGTCCATCCATTAGACGTGCTTCCACGAATGTATTGAGTACCCGGGCTCGGTAGGAAAAATACTCGAACAGCAACTTGCCGAACGGCGTCGGTCGCTCTGATGAATCCAGAATATGCCGGTCGTCGAGCCCGAGTCCACGCAAAGCCTCCCCCATCTCAGGCAACGAGGGGACCTTGATTTGCTTCTTCCCACGCACGGTATATCCGACTTCCGCGGAAATCGTTCAGACATTGGCCCAGAACGTTTTGGGCTGCTTGAGAAATCGAGGGTCAGCCTTCATTGAGCATTCGCTCGAAACGCGCAAGAAAATCGGAAAGAGAGATACCCAGAGCACGGCAGACCTGCCGCAATTCGAAGATGTCCAATCGCCTTTCGCCCAGCTCATATCTGCTGACAAACGGTTGCGGCTTCCGCAGCTTGACCGCAAGGTCAACCTGGCGCAGTCCCGCCTCCATCCGGATCTGTCGCAACAAGACCATCAACGCCTTTTTTTCTTTCTGCGATGGACGATTCGACATGGAACTTTTCCGCCACTGGTTCACCTGGCTCGAGGTGGGCTATACTGCTTCCTTCGAGACGAGCCTTTAGGAGTGCGTTACTGTAATGGGGCTTGACACATATACAAAAATCGCATATCACACGAAGAGTAGCGTTGGCGCGTGAGCTACATCGGCGCGGAACATGGAATATGGCGCAACAGACATTTACCTTCGGCGACGAGTTCAAGCCAAGAAGCAGGCCAACTCGAGGCCAACTTCTCAAGTGGATTGGGAACAAACAGCGATTTGCCGAGGAAATTGCGGGTCACTTTCCCCGAAGTTTCAACACATATCGCGAGCCCTTCCTGGGCAGCGGAGCCGTGCTCGCGACCGTCGCCCCCGAACGAGGAATCGCGTCGGACGCGTTTACCCCCCTGATCGAAATCTGGGAGATGCTTCGCCAATCGCCTGACGTCGTAAAGTCGTGGTATTCGAGTCGATGGACGCGCATGTCGGAAGGGGACAAAGTCACCGAATACGAGCGGGTCAAGGCGAACTACAATGCAAACCCCAACGGCGGCGACTTGCTGTTTCTTTGTCGCACGTGTTACGGTGGAGTGGTCCGATTTCGCATGACCGATGGATACATGTCTACGCCGTGCGGACCGCACTCGCCGGTCCCGCCCGAGCGGTTCGATAGCCGAGTTGACGAATGGCACAGGCGCACTTCGCGCACGAGTTTCGCGGTTCGCGACTATGAGCCAGCCATGTTGGAAGCTGAGGCAGGCGATTTGATCTACTGCGACCCGCCGTACCGCCATAGCCAAGCCATTCTCTACGGTGCGCAGTTGTTCAGACTTGAAAACCTGTTTCGCGTCATATCACAATGCAAGTCGCGCGGTGTGTACGTCGCCCTGAGCATTGACGGATCGAAGAAATCTGGAGACCTTGTGTGCGATTTACCGATTCCGCCTGGACTTTTCGAAAGAGAGGTCCTGGTGAATTGCGGCAGATCAATGCTAAAGCGATTTCAAATGAACGGACGAAGTCTCGAGAGCGAGGTGGTCTCGGACCGGCTTCTGCTCACTTACTAAGGCGAGTGTCGAATCCGACAGGCGCAAATGGTGTTTCGAGCGGATTCGTCTGGTCTCTTATCGCCTTCGATTTCATGCTACGGAAGCCAGACTTTGGCGGCCGGCGCCGCGCCGGTGGCACTGCTCAGGCGGCGGGCTTTGATGCGCACATAGGGCGCCACATACCGGCTGCGATGGCCAAAGCTGCCGATTTCAGCCGCCTCGTCAGCGTGCACCGGTTCGATCACGTCTTCGATCGAAAAGCCCGCGCGGCACATTCCGCCCAGCAACTCCTCCCAGCGGTGCAGGAACTCGAGCGTGCCAGCCTCGCGATGCGGACTGCCGGCCACCGGCGGCAACGGGCCGCGGCGATAATAGGGCTCGACCAGCTCGTAGCCCCGCGGCGAGGGCTCGGTCGACGCCTGCAAGCTCGTAGGCTGCTTGTGCTGGCTGATATAAAGACCGCCTGGAACCAACACTCGCGCGACTTGCCGATAGACGGTCAATACATCGGGGACGTAGCAGGTGCTGACCGGTTGCACGACTATGTCGAAGCTCGCCGGCTGTAGCGCGGAGAGATCATCCATCGAGCCCTCGATCGCGCGCAGCGGCAGCCCGCGCTCCGCGGCCACCTGGCGGTCGATGGCCAGCATTTCGGCGCTGATGTCGACGACGGTCACCCGTGCGCCTGCGGCGGCATAGAGCGCGCCTTGTCGTCCGCCGCCGCTAGCCAGGCACAGCACGTTTTGGCCGGCGATCGACGAGCCCAGCCATCCGGCCGCGTCGACCGCGGCTAACGGATTGGCGAATTCCTCGTCGGGCGCGGGCCGCGTGAACCGCGCTTGGGCGCGAACCCGCGCGTCCCAGGCTTTGCGATTGTGGTCCTGCGGCGATGTCATGCGAGCGACACAAAGTCGGTGCGTGCGAGTTTCCAGCCCGCTTGATTGGACCTTTACGCAGCCGCTAATGTCAACGCGCCCATTACGCGCGACCAAAATGCCCATGCCGCTTTCTCCACTGCCAGGCGACAAGCGCCAGTCCCGTCGCCAATAGCGCGATGCTGCCCGGCTCCGGAACGCGGTTCATCACCGCCACGCCGTCCAAGTCGAACCCGCCGGAGGCAAATGCCGTGGGATAAGGTTCGTTAACCAGATTGCCGAGCGAATCCTGCTGGCCGAAGACCGGATTGATCGAACCGACAACGTCCAGAATGCGCACGAAATTGATGTGATCGACATCTACCAGCGGCGAAAGGCCAGCGACCTGATCCAGGTCGAACGGCGTGCCGAATCCGCCCCGATACTTGCCGGCCAGGTTGTCGAGGTTCGTGGGGTCCAGGGCTCCAAACGAACCGACCTGCGTGCCGGTCTGCGTAAGCGAGACGGCCGGAAAGCGAATGTAGTCGCTGCCGTTGGAGCTGACCTCAACGAAGGCCAGTTCCAGAAACGCGTCGGCGAATCCGTTTTCGAACACCGCGAAATCGAAGCCCGGACCATCGGTGATCGGGTGCGCGAACGTGAGCGTGGTCTGTCCGCCATCTCCCAGGCTGACGACGTGCGTGGAATTGGCGTCGGCGAAACCGACGGCTTCGCCGCCCGTGCCGAAAGTTGCCAGCCCTCCGCCCGGATTGGCGATGTCCATTGGGCCGCGCAGCAGGTTGTCGAATCAGCCGGCCCACTCGACGATGAGCAGGCTGTTGTTGGCTATCGCTGTCGAGCCCGGCTGTCCCGCTGCCGGTGCGTAAGGCCCGGCCAGGAGGTTCGAGGCGGCAAGCAAAATCGTGAAGGTTAGTGTTAGAGGCATTCGCATTAGTCGGTCCTTTGGAAAAAATGGTACATAGCGCGCAGCAGCGTACGCATCGCAAGCTCGCCCTTAGCGCGCCGGTCAGGCGGCGGGCCGCGATTCACTCAAAAGGTCGTGGGAAGAAAGTCGAACTACGCGGTTGGTTGAAAGGCGGGCCGTCGTCGCCCGCGTCGCACGAGCGGGGCTACGCACATCGCCAGCAGCACGGCCAACACGCCCGCGCCCGGTTCCGGAACCAGGAACGCCGCAGCCGGATAAATCCCCTGCTCGCTGCCAAAGCCCGTCGCCAAAAAACGATCCTGGGTCGGATCGTAATCGACGCTGGTGAATCCTTGATTTTCGTATAGCCGGCTATTTCCCGAGGTGTCGAACACCGTGACGCCGTCGGGGCCGCCGACGAACAGAAATCCGCGGGCATCGAAGAACATGCCCGCTCCACTGTTATTGTCCAAAGAGTTGAACACCTGGCCGTTTGTCCAATCGATCGGCGAGGTGTTCGTATAGGCCGTGTCGAGCGCGGAGATTGCGAAGCTTCGCAATTCTCCGCGGTTAGGGCCAAAGCCGACGCCGACATACAACCGGCCGCCGCCAACCGCCATCGAGGTGCTGGCGCCGGGAATGTTCTCGATCACCGGCACATTCGAGCCCGTCAATTGATCGAGCACCGAGACACCGCTGGCCGTGAACGAAACATTGCCCGAGTTGACGAAGAACTTGTCGTTGGATACGCCCAACGGCGCTGCCAGAAACGTGCTGTGGAACTCGACGTCGGCGATCGACGCGGCGCTACTGCCGCCGCCGCTGGGAATGCCGAAGATCAGGCCCGAGTTCGCGCCGCCGACGAATCCGCCGGCGCCGTTGCCGACGAGCAATCGCGCCGCGTCGCGCGAAAAGGCCATCGGCCCTGCGTCGGCGCTGCCGCTGCCGACGTTGCCGATCGAGGAGAAGCTCGCGCTGTCGATGGCATTCTGCTTGAGTACTTGAGCGCCGTTCCACACGTACAGCAATCCGTCACTGGGCCCGAACGCCGCGGCGATGGCATAGGACTTGGCCGAGGGCGACGGCAGCGTGACGCTCGTGCTGGGTGCGGGCAGCGTGGCGGCGTGAACGGCCGACACGGTCAATATCGCGCATGCGAATAATGCGCGAGATGTATTGCGAAATAGCAGGTTGCCGGTCATGTAGTTAGTCTCCGCAAGTTGTGGGGATGGGTCGTCTATTGGTAAAAGTGCCTTGCTAGTCGTCAGGGAGTTTCCGTAGCGGAACTTTCGAGCACCTCGCCGCCATTGCGGGTACAAAGCGAAGCGAGTACTTCCAGGTTCAATTGCTCGAACAGATAACGGACCGAGCCGTCGCACAACAGGACATGCGCGCCGCCAGGATGGTCGCTCCAAATCTCGTTGTCCTGCCAGCGATAGTCGGGCAACGAGCGATCGTTGATCGGGCCGCTAGTGTCAAAAATGTTCTCGCCGTTGGCCCATTGGCCATCCATCGAGGGTCCGCGGCCGGTGTCTTCGGCCACGGCGATCGTGTGCGACGTGCCGTCGGTGATCTGCGCGATCGAAATTCCGCGGTCCCAGATGAACACACCGTTCATGAAAGGTCGGTTCAAGCCTTGGAAACCAAAATTGCCGCCGTAGTCGGTGAATGCCAGATCGTCGCCCGGATCCCACAGGCCATTGCGATTGACGTCGCCGGCCGTGTCGCCGGTGCGGCCGACGGCCAACCGCACCGTGCTGGGACAGAGATAGGCCGGGATGACGACGCTGCCGGCGGTTCGATTCTCGGCGCTTTTGTACGACTTGGTGCGATCGAAAAGGTCGTAGACGTTGCCCTGTTCGATGTAGGGAAGCAGCAGCACGCTCCAGGCCAACTGCCGGGCTTTGGGCTTTGTGCCGGGATTGCGCTCGATCAAGCCAGAGGGAAACGCGCCAATCGCGTCGTGATAGGCCTGCAGGCCTATGCCCAACTGGCGCAGGTTATTGGCGCAGGTCACGCGGCGAGCCGCCTCGCGAGACGCTTGCACGGCTGGCAGCAACAGCGCAACCAGCAGGCCGATGATCGCGATCACGACCAGTAGTTCGACGAGGGTAAATCCCCGTCGCCGGCGCAATTTGAGAGGGCGAATACCAATCACGGCAAGTTCGTGCGCAGCGTTCGCGCGTGCCACGATCGGTGCGGGCAGGGCCAGCCGGTGCGCAATAGAAGCGACGGCGCAGCCCTACACGGTTCCGTACGGGCAGGAGCGAACGATTAGCGGCATCCAGAGGCCTACAAACACTCCGCAGCCTCCGTCCCTCGCGGAAGGCCGCCGACAACGCGTTGGTAGGTCTTCTGACTCCCGAGCAATTGGAAAAGCTGGCCTTCTCGTCGCGCTGGCGGTCGCCCCTCAACGAGGATCGGCCGGCCGACAATGGCTTGAATCAACTTCCCTTAACACTCGGTTACAGCGGCGGGGCCGTCCCGGAATTTCACCGGAGTTCCCTGTTTTGTCGGCCGTTTCAGCAGAAACAACCGACCACCAACGCACGCTTAACGGGGGCAATGTAACAAGGCGATTGCGAACTGTCAATCGGCGGGAGCAAGATCGCAGGGGTGGAGCGTTTGCGAGTACGGCCGTGTCGCCGCTGGCGGCTTAGCCGCCACTTGCTCACCCCGCGCCTCGCTTAACCCGCCGCGGCGGGCTGCAGCTCGATGCGAAAAGCTTGCAGCGATTGTACGCGGCTGACGTTCTTCATCGAGTCGATCGGCAACTGCTCGCCGGCCGCCCTGCGCACCGTCTCGTAGTTGAAGTCGTGCATGATCAACAGGCCGCCCGGCTTGACCTTATGGGCGTAGTGCGCCAGATCCGACTTCGTGCCCTCGAACGAGTGATCGCCGTCGACGAACAGCAGATCCAAAGCTGGAATCCGTTGACTCATGGCGTCGGCCCGGCCGCGATGCGCGGTGATCACGTGCTTGAACAGCCGGGTGTTTTCCTGAAAGCGGTCGAACGTGTCCTCGCCCGGGGCGTCGGGCATGGCGTCGTTGCGCCAGGTATCGATGGCATGCACGTGGCCATTGCGGATCGTGGCGGCGGCGGCCATAAAGGCCGTGCTGGCGCCCAGATAGCTGCCGATTTCGGCGGCCACGAAACCTTGCGGCGATTCCCAGGCCAGGCGAAACAGCTCGATGCGCTCCTCGTACGACATGTGCGTGTCGATCTGGAACAGCGGCTCGATCAGGGGCAGGATGATGGCTTGGGAATCGTCTACGACGAATCCGCGCCGTTGGACGACTGATATGTACCGGCTAATTGCCATGTTTTTATTGCTTTAGGTATAGCGGGCCCCGGTACAACGCAGGAGCCCGCGACTCTGTTCGTTATCGGCGCAGAAATCTTGCCGCTCGACTCATCTCAGTAGGATCGAATTCTCGGCTCTTTGACGATGAGCCGACAATTCGCGCTACTTCGAGAGCCCTCTACGAGGTTCGGCAAGCCAACGGCATTGTGAATCTCCCGCAAGTGGCAAAACGCACTCGCTGGGGGTCGAGCCGTGCCGACAAAAAGATAGCCTGCAACTTCTGTTCACCGCACCGAGGTCCGCTTGCGACCCCGGCTTGTCCTGCCGTCTACACTACTGACGGAATAAACCAAGTCAATAGTCGCGCGGCCGGGCCAGAAGGCAACCCCACCTCGGGGCGATGGCGCGCGCAATGGCAAGCGGCAAGGAGCTCGCGAAATCGCCGCGACATTCGAGAATTCCGAGAAAAACGCGCGGGTACCAGCGACTTAGCGCAGGCAAATTGCTACTTAGCGCAAAAAAAGCGAGCCGGACATTTTTGTCCGGCTCGCTGGTAAGTTCGAAATGTGTCGAACCAATCAAATCTCAGCGATCAATCCAGGAAACCGACCAGTTCCTGGCTGCGGCTGGGCTGCTGCAGCTTGCGGACGGCCTTGGCTTCGATCTGACGAATTCGCTCGCGGGTCACTTTGAAAATGTGACCGACCTCTTCCAGCGTGTAGCTGTAACCGTCGCCGAGACCGTACCGCAGCTTGATGATTTCCCGTTCGCGATATGTCAGGCTGCGCAGCACCTGGTCGATCTTCTCGCGGAGCATCTCGTTCATGGCGCTGTCGGCGGGATCGGTTTCGTTGTCGTCTTCCAGGAAGTCGCCGAAGCTTGAGTCTTCGCTTTCGCCGACCGGCGTGTCGAGACTCACCGGGTGCTTCCAGGTTTTCATGATCCGTTCGGTGTCTTCCACGGACATGCCGACGAATTCCGCGAGTTCCTCCAGGCTGGGTTCGCGGCCGGTTTCCTGCCGGATCTGCTCGCTCTTGTTTTTCAGCAGCGAGATGCTCTGGAACATGTGGACCGGGATGCGAATCGTCCGGGCATGATCGGCGACGGCCCGCGTGATCGCCTGGCGAATCCACCACGTGGCATAGGTGGAAAACTTGTAGCCCCGGCGGAATTCGTATTTCTCTACGCCGCGCATCAGCCCGGCGTTGCCTTCCTGGATGAGGTCCAGAAAGCTCAGGCCGCGGTTGCGGTACTTCTTGGCGATCGATACCACCAGACGCAGATTGCCGCTCGACAGCCGCTGCTTGGCGACGGTCCAGGCGTCGAACTTCGCGCGCACGGCGGCCATGCGGTGCTGAAATTCGTCCGGCGTTTCCCGGACGGCGTCCACCAGATCGTGGAGTTCCCTTTGCGCGATTTCCGCCTGTTGGACGGCCAACGGCGTCTTGCGCTTCCGAAGATCGACGAGCGACTGCTGCAATTCCTGCATGCGACGCGAAATCTGCTCCATACGCTTCATCACGGGCTGGAGGCGTTGCGTCCGCACGCTGAGTTCC
>JANNQN010000229.1:0-14505 GCA_031400775.1 Planctomycetia bacterium
CTTCGTGATGAATTGCATGGCTACATCGGCGGAATCTTGGCGAACCTCGAGTGTCAACCGATTGTTGTGGGTGGAGTAGACGATCACGTTCACATCCTCTCGACTCTGTCGCGCACGTGCGAAGCAGCAGAAATGGTGAAGAAAGTCAAACGCGGTTCGTCGCTTTGGATCAAAAAGAAAGACCCAGGCCTAAAGCAATTCGCTTGGCAGAGCGGTTACGGCATCTTCTCGGTCGGATTCTCCCAACTTGCGGCGGTGCGGAGTTACATTGCTCGGCAAGAGGAGCATCACCGACAGGTTTCGTTTCAGGATGAGTTTCGCTTGCTGCTGTCGAAGTACAACATCGATTTCGACGAGCGCTACGTATGGGACTAATGCAACCCTTTCAGGGTTGGCGTGATTGGGGGCCATCCGAAGTCCCAGGGTAGCCGCTGCGCGACAACCCTGGGCTGAAAGATTCGATCCCGTTGGGATCGAGCTACAGCTGGCTTAATATTTCCGCCCCGTTGAATTGGTTGACCGTTTGCCCGGCCAAATCCCATGCGCGATTCACGGTATTGCTCACTTGCCCGCGTTGGCCAAGGGGCTGGCGCGGCGCACGTGGACGGTCACCGGCGCGGAGCATTGATTGCCCGCCTGGTTCTCCACGGCGAAGCATTGCCGGCTGGTCTCGCCCACCCAGCTATCGGCCGTGATGAAGATTTGCCGCTCGCTCTCTCCCTTGGGCATGAGCACGCCGCTTAGGCCGATGTTGTCGACGATCACGCCGTGCGGCAGGTTGTCGACCGAGAAAGTAATCAAATCATCGTGGCCGTTGCGCTCGACTTTCAATATGGCCGACACGGTCGTACCAGGAGCAACCACGATCTCGGCCGGCTCCAGCCGAACCAGCAGCTTGGGTTTGGCGCCCAGCGTGATCTTATCGAAGCTCTTGACGGGTTTCGTCACCGCCTGGCCGCCCACGGTGGCCGTGGCTTGAATCGAAATCTTAGCCAGCGCCTCGGCCGTGGGCTCGGCGGCATCAGGCGCTGCCAGGATCACGCCCTCGGCCTCGCGATGGCCGGCCTGGATCGTGATCGGCGTCGATGCGCGAAAGCCGGCGGGCAAACCAGCCAGATCGACGCGCACTTCGCCGTCGAAGTCGTCAACGCGATCGACGACGAACGAAAACCGCTTGCCGCTGCCGGCCTCGACCGTGGGGTTGCCGCCGGACAGTCGCACGTTGAAATCGCCATGCGGCTCTCGGACGCTTAGCCGATAGCCGAAGCGGTCGCCCCCCGCGCCGCGGGCGTCGCGCACCCGAATCACATAACTGCCGTCGGCCGGCGCCGTGAAGGTCAGTTGCGAGTCGGCGCCGAGCCGCCGCTGCCCGTCGTCGTCGTTGGCGTAGTACAGCGGATACACCGGCAGCCCGCTGGAGACCAGCTTCGTGCCGCTGGGGTGCGGCTCGACGATGAAGCACGGCTCGTCGACGGCGTGTGCCGTGGCACTGGTGTCGAAATAGCACATCCGCTTGCCGCCGTCGCCTTCATAAAATAGAAATCCCGAGTCGGGTCCCCGCGGCGAGCGAAACAGCTTCAGCACCTCGCCGTTGAGGTAGACCCATTGGTTCAATTGCATCTCTTCCCAGTTGGTGAGCCGGCAATCGAGGGTATTGCCGTCGATGCCGCGGAACGTGACGGTCGAATCTCGCACCGCCTGCAACAGCATCCGCTCGATCGGCCGTCCGTCGGCGTGCAGCACGTCGATGACCGTGTCCACGGGCGAGCCGCGCCGCGCGGCGTCGGTCTCCACGATCCAGACCTGAGCGGCCTTGCTGTCGAAGCGGAAGTAATCGTTATCGCCCGCCGTGCCGATTCGGCCGCCGATCGTGGCGGGCAGGGCCAGCAGCGTGGCCGTGGCGGGCCCGTCGTTGGGCTCGGCCTCGATCGATTCGCTCAGATTGCCGACTGCCACCTTGAGCGATCCACGCACGCGATATTTCTTCATATCCAACGGCACGTCGATCTCGCCATCGGCCTTGGCCGGCACCTTTGCTTTCAAGGCCAGTGGCAGGTTCAAGCCGGTCACTTCGACATGCGTCTCGCGATTGGCCGGCACGCTGAGCGGAAACACGCCCGTGGCCACGCTCAATTCGCCCAACGAGAGTCGATAGAAATGCTCCGCACTGCCGGCCAGCATCAGATCGCGGACTTCGACCGTGTAGCGACCGTCGGCGGGAATCGTGAAACCAAACAGCGGATCGTTGTTGCCGCCGAAATCGTTGTTGTCGGCGATCGCCCGCCCCTGGGCATCGTAAAGCGTGACAAGAATATTGGCCTTCGAGCCGATGCGCTCGGCCGCGACGTCGAACAACATCTTCTGGCCGCCGCGGGCGTCGAAGCCGAAGCGATCGATATCTCCTCGGGCTGCCAGCAGTCCCCACACGTCCGCCGGCAATGTGGCCGCGTTGGCTTGCGCCTGGGAATCGTTGGGCTCGGTTTCATTGACTTGCGGCAAGTCGTCGAGATGCAGCGGTAGTTTTGCGCTTTCGCCGGCGGCGCTGGTGACCCAGATTTCGTAGCGACCCCGCGAGAGTTCGCCGCTGGGGGTGACCTCGATGTCGAGTTGCGTGGGACTGTCGATCGCCGCAAGCCGGGCCGTGAGTTTCTCGTGGCTGGTTTTGACCGCCGTCACGTCAGCCAGGTGCTTGCCCGTCAGCTTGATGCGCGACGATTGGCCGATCGAAGCGCCGCGTATCGAGAGCGTGGCCAGTTCGGGTTTCGGCGGCGGCGGCGCTGGAATGACGGCGCCTGTGGCTGCGTCGTAAAATGCCAGGCTGCCGTCGAGCCGCCCCACGGCGACGGCCTTGCCATCGGGACTGATCGCCAGGGCCGAGGCCCAATCGCTTTGCCGTTCCAGCGCGAGCCGCTCGATCAGAGTGGCGGCGTCCCAAATCTTGACCGTGCGGTCTTCGCCCGCCGAGACCAGCGTCTTGCCGTCCGCCGAATACACGATCTTGACGACCGGGCCCTCGTGGGCGAAACGCGCGTACAGGATCGGATTCGTATTCTCTTTCGCGTCCGGGCTGACGCGCCACACGCGAATGCGATTGTCGGCGCCACCGGCGGCGACCTGTTGGCCATCGGGGCTGAAGGCCACGGCGTATTGTTCCTTGAGCGGTTGCCCCAGCGTGTCGAGCCGCGTGCCGCCGGCGACATCCCACAGCTTGACGGTGCGATCGCCACTGGCGCTGGCCAGCACTTTTCCATCGGGCCGGAAGGCCAACTCGAACACCGCGTCGCTATGGCCGCCTAGCTCGCGCAGTTGAACGCCGGTGGCCGCGTCCCAAATCTTGATCTGCTGATCGTAACTGGCGGTGGCCAAAATCGCTCCATCGGGGCTGACCACGGCCGAATACATGCTGTCCCCGTGGCCCTGAAAGGCGCGAATCATCTTGCCGTCAGCGACGTTCCACAGCCGTGCCTCGCCGAACAGGCCCGGCTCACCGGCCGCCGTCAGCAGTTGCGTGCCGTCTTTGGAAAAACTCACCGCGTTGATGCGACCCCGGTGCGGACCGATCGAGCGAATCAGCAACCGCTCGGGCAGCGCCAGAATTTCGACGGTGCCCAATCGCGCGAGCGCCAGCGTCTTGCCGTCGGGCGCATAGGCCACGGCCGCGATCGCTTCGGGCGAATTGGCCCAGGGTTTGATCTTGGGCGTGATGAGTACGTTGGGATCCGCGCCGGCGCCGGACGGCGGTTTGGCCCCGGCATCGATCCAGCTTGCGATCAGCGCGATCTCGGCCGCCGAAGGCTTTTCATTGTCTTCCGGCGGCATGGCCGGTTCGGCTTTGCCGGTGAGCTGCTGCACCAACCGGCTTTGATCCGACTTGCCGGGCACAATCGCGGCGCCGTGCTCGCCGCCGGCTAACAGTCCCGCGTAACTTTCGAGCGTGAGCTTGCCCTCTTTGTCCGTGCCGTTGTGGCATCCCGCGCAGTACTTCTTGAAGATGGGCGCCACATGCTCGTTGTAATCGGGAGGCGCCGCCGTCTCGGCCGCGCGCGACATGGGCGCACCGAATAAGAGCAAGCCGACTATCGCCGCAAGATGAACCGTACGCATGAACGACCCGTGGCTAGTGCCAATTACTAGTGATTGAACAAGAATTCCTTGCTGCTCAAGATGCTCCAGAACAAATCTTCGACCGTGGCCCGCTTCTCGGCGGCGGGCGCTTCAGTCAGCATCTTCGCGAGCTTGTCTTTTTCCGACTCGGTGGGAAACCGCGACAAGGCCGCCAGGTAGGCCTCTTCCACGATCTGGCCGTCGGTCATGCTGGCCGCGAGCAGGCGCTCCAGCCGATTGCCCTTGGCTTCGAGCTTCTGATTGATAGTATCGCCGTTCGAAAGATGCAGCACCTGCACCATGCTGGGCTCGGCCGAGCGCTCGCACTCGCAAGTAATCGCTCGCAGCGGCCGGCCGAACGTCTTCAGGAAATAGGAATTCACCGTCACGTCCGGCAATTGCACGGCCCGCGTGCCCAGCGCGTAGTCGCCAAAATTCGTCGGCGCGCCGCTGACTTCCGAAAGCGCGTCGAGCAGGACCTCGGCCATCATGCGGCGCGGATAGTAGCGCGAATAGAATCGCTGGTCGCTGACGTTCTCGGGCAAGGGCTGGCTAGAGCGGGCATAGGTGGCGGATTGCAGGATGACCCGCATCAGAGCTTTGACGTCGTACTTCTGGTCCACCAGGTATTTTGCCGCGGCTTCGAACAGCGGTGCATTGCTGGGTGGGTTGGTGAGCCTCAGGTCGTCAACGTTTTCGACCAGGCCGACCGCGAAAAAGTTGGCCCACACCCGATTGGTAATCGCGCGGCTGAAATAGGGATTGTCGGGCGCGGTGAGCCAATCGGCCAGGTGTACGCGACGATCGGCCTCGGATTCCATCGGCACGGTTTGTCCGTCCAGCGGCCGGGGCGGTTGCGGCTTGCCGGTCCGCGGTTGCACCCATTCGCCGCTCGTCACGGGGAAAACGATGCGATTACCTTCGCCGGCCGCCTCTTTCGACCGCACCCGCGCGAACAGGTTGGCCATGCCGTAATACTGGTCGTTGGTCCATTTCTCGAGTGGATGATTGTGGCACTTGGCGCAGTTGATCGACATGCCCAGAAAGGCCACGGAAACGGTCTCGGCTAGCTCCGGCGGATCTTGGTGCAGCACGAAGAAATTCGCCGCGCCGTTTTCCAGCGTGCTGCCGGTGGCAGTCACCAGGTCGCGGGCGAACTGGTTCCAGGGCGTGTTGGCGGCCACGTTGTTGCGGATCCAATGGTAGTACGACCACATCGCGGCCGGCCGCAGCTTCTCGCTGTTGACCAGCAGCAGGTCGCTCCACTTGTAGCTCCAGTAGTCGACGAACTCCGGCCGAGCTAGCAGGTGCTCGATCAACTTGTCGCGTTTGCCGACTGCCTGGTCCGCCAGAAAGGCGCGTGTCTCGGCCACCGTAGGCAGCGTGCCAATCGTGTCCACAAACGCGCGGCGCAGGAACTCGGCGTCGCTGGCCGGCGGCGAAGGAGGCAAGTTCAGGTTTTCGAGCTTCGCCAGCACCAGGTCATCGATGAAGTTACGCCGCGGAGCTTTGGCAAATGCATCGGCCTGCACGGGGCTCGCATAGGCGACACTGACCGAGGTGATCGCGTTGTAACTGAGATACCAGCATTTGATCGCGGCCTCGCCGTGACCGGATATCTGCACCTGGCCTTGGCCATCAACCTGGGCCACGGCTTCGTTGGTCGAAGTGTATTTGACCCATCGCGTGACGTCCTCCACGCGGTCGTCGCTGAAATAAGCCCGCACGACCAGCGGCTGCTTGGCGCCGGTCTTCAGCACGGACGCCGCCGGTAGGACTTCCAGCCGGGTCAGTCGCGGATCGCTTTCGGCGGGCGCAGGGGCCCCGGCGGCAATCCACTGGGCCACGACGTTGTACTCCGGCGAATCGACGGCGAAACGAACCCCGCCCTTGTGCGGCACAGCGCCGGTCGGCTTGGTCAGCAGCAGACTGCGCCCCGGATCGCTCAGCACCACGCGGCGAGCGCGGGCTTGTCGCGTGATGAACGAGTAATCGGAGACCGGATCGAACGCTCCCAGCGACAGCTTAAATCCCTTTTTTCCGGCCAGGGCGCCGTGACACGCGCCGGAATTGCAGCCTGCCTTCGAAAGGACCGACTCGACATGGTTGCGAAAGCTCCACGCCAACGTCTTGTCCATGTCCGCCACGGTGACTTCGGCCGACGCCGTGTGCGTTCCGGCGGTTGCCGTGATCGTGGCTTTGCCATTGGCAACCGGCAGGGCCACGTTGCCCTCGATTTTGACCACACCCGGTTCGCTGGAAACGAACTGCGCTCCTTCGCCAAGGTGTCCCGTCGCGTTGTCGCCGGAAAATGCCTCGAACAGCAGCGACTGTCTGGCGGCCGGCCCGGCGAGCGTGAACTGCGCAGGCAACAACTGTACTGTTTCTTTGGTCGTGACCGCGGCACAGGCAAACACCGACGACGACCAGACCAGCAGAACGGTCAGCGCGACCCGCGTACGACAGCCGTGATTGGTTTGCGAAGGCATCGTGGCTGGCATGGGTGTAGTAGCTCGGGTGGAGGCGGGGAACCGATCTCCGCGGATAGCAACACAGTCGGCGGACCGCGATGTGGGCGGATTCGCCGAACTGTTTTCTCGCGGAGATTGTCTCAGCAGGAACTTCGAGCGGTGAGTTAAAACAGTTCGTGTATTTCGTGCTTCCCAGTATCGACCAGCGGGAAAGGCCGACCTTGCGGCCCGGGAAGTTTCGTTTCCAGATCAAGCCCCAGGCTGTGGTAGATCGTGGCCACGATTTCAGACGGATCGACGGGGCGCTCGGCCGGCACACCGCCGATGCGGTCGCTGGCGCCGACCACGCGGCCACCTTGCACTCCGCCGCCGGCGAAATAGACCGTCCAGCACTGCGGCCAATGATCGCGTCCGCCGGCCGGGTTCACCCGCGGTGTGCGGCCGAATTCGGCCAGGTTGCAGACCAGCACATTGTCGAGCATGCCGCGCTGGCTGAGATCTTCGAGCAGCGCCGAATAAGCCTGGTCGTACATCGGGGCCACGATGTTGCGCATGCCCTCGATCGACGTGAACGGATTCGAGCCGTGTATATCCCAGGTGATTTCGTTGAACACGGTCAGAAACGTGTTGACCGTCACGAATCGCACGCCGGCCTCGATCAGCCGCCGGGCCAGCAGGCAACACTGGCCGAAGCGGTTCATGCCGTAGCGCTCGCGGACCTGCGTCGGCTCCTTGGCCAGGTCGAAGGCCTCGCGCGCCTGCGGGCTGGTCATCATGCGAAAAGCGGCTTCGAAATTGCTGTCCAACAGCTTGGCGTTGTCGCTGGCCGCGAAGTTGTCGACCGTCTCATCGACGATCGAACGCAGCTTGCGGCGGCGGGCCAGCCGCGCTTCGCCGATTTCCGGCGGAGGCAGCAGATCGGGAACCTTGAAGTTCGGCTTCGAGGGATCGGTCATCAGCGAAAACGGATCGTGTGCCTTGCCCAGGAAGCCGGCATCCTGGCCATGCGGCAGGTTGCCGCCGGTGGGACCCATCGGTTCGGGCAGGATGACGTTGGCCGGCAAATCGCCGCGGCGGCCCCGCAAGAAACTGAGCGCGCAGCCGGCGTGCGGCGTGTTGATGCCGCCAGTGAACAGCCGGCCCGTCTGCATCATCTGGTGGCCCGTGTCGTGAACGGCGGCGGCCGTGTGATAGCAACTGCGGACCAGCGAAAACTTGTCCGCATGCTGGGCGTGTTTCGGGAAAATTTCGCAGATGTCGATGCCCGGCACGTTGGTCTTGATGGGCTTGAACGGCCCGCGGATCTCGACCGGGGCCTCGGGCTTCATGTCGAAGGTGTCGATCTGGCTGGGAGCGCCCAGGTTGAAGATCAGGATCACGCTCCGCTCGTCGCGGTCCTTGGCCACCGCGCCCTGGGCCTTGGCGGTCATCAGCTCGGGAAGCGAGAGGCCAATCGCACCCAGGGTGCCGACCTGAAGAAAATCGCGCCGCGAAACGCCGTCGCAGGTATGTGCCTGGCCTCGACCGCTGATATGGAGCATGGCTGGGGTTCGCCTTGAGGAGTCTGCCAGGGAGGGCACACGCGCGATGCAAGGGTTGCAAGTGTGAGAGTACCACACGGAGGGCGCAAGATCAAGAATCGGTGGCAGTTAAGTGCCACGCGCGCCGGAGCGCTAGCGGGGCGCGGAATCCCGTGAGCCCGCGGGTTTTGCGGCGGTGGTCCCCGCCGGTACAGCGCGACCCAGGAGCACGATTTTGCCTGAGCGCAGGAATCGTCGTCGGCTTTCCACCACGGTCACGTCGGCGGGCAAGTCGCTACGGAGAATTTCGAACTGGGCTTCGGTCGTAAGCAGGTAGGCGTTCGGGTCGTTTGCGAAAAACGATTGCACGGCGGCCGGTGATTCGAGTTTTGCGACCGGCTGATTCGTGTAGAAGACAAAGCTGGGACGGAAGTATCGGAACGAGGCGATCGACGGCTCCTGCCCCGGCAGTTTGTGGTCGACGATGTGCGCGGCCAATGCCGGACTGTCCTGATAACGGTCGACGTAAGCTGCGCCGACGCCGAACAAGGCGACTGCCAGCGTCACGCCCAACGTCGCCAGCGTGACCATGGCCCCCTGCACGCGCCTTTGCTCGCTCATGCGCCAGCCGACTACGGCAGCGAGCAAAGGTATTAGCCCGACCGTGCCCAAGGTCCAGTCGCCGTTCAAGAACACGTGGGCCACGATCGGCAAGGCCACGGCCAGTCCGACGCCAGCCAGTGCCACGGTGCTCCAGACCAGTCGCGTCCAGACTCGCGAGACCAGCAGAGGATTGCGAAGCCAACTTTCGACGAAGCACCCGCAGGCCAGCGCCAGCGCCGGGTAGGCGGGAACCACGTAGCTAGGCAACTTGGTGCCGGCCAACGAAAAGAATCCGACCCACACGGCCAGCCATGAAGCGATCAGCAGATAGCCGGGCCGCCAGGGGTGTTTCTCCGCCACCTGGTTCTTGATGTGCATGAAGCAAGGAATCGACAGCACTGACCAGGGGAAGAACCCGACTGCGATCGCTCCCACGTAATAGACGATTGGGCCGCGGTGATTTTCCATGGCGTTGAGAAATCGCCCGAAGTTATGCACGCCAAAGAACCCGGCCAGCCATTGGCCGTCGGTTTCGACGCCCACCAGTGCGTACCACGGACCAGCCACGGCCAGTACGGCCGCGATTGCCGTGAGCGGCCGCATGCTCCACACCGTCCGCAAGAAATGCAGCGGTGAAAAAAGCTGCGTCAGATAGCGAAACGTGTTCCGCACAGCGCCGCGCCATCCGGCGCCGACAACCAGCTCAACCGGTTCGGCGCGAACCATGAGCAGGAACAGGCCGATTACGGCCGTCGGCAGCACCACGCCGATAGGGCCTTTGGTGAGCACGCCGCAACCCATGGCGGCGTAGATGAGCGCATAGCTGAGCCATGAGGGCTCAAAGCGGGTTTGTCCCACCCAGGGAGCATTGCGCTCGTTGGGCTCGCCCGAGAGCGCTCGAGCTTTTGCCGTGCTGCTGACGAACAGCAGCATCGCCAGGGTGGAGAAAAACACCAGGAACGAATCGGGCGTCGCCGCGCGGGCGATGATGTTGAAGCTCACGCAACTGGCCAGAATCAACCCCGACCAGATTCCCACAACGGGCGAAAACATCAGCCGGCCCAGCCGATACGTGAGCAGCACGCTGCCGATGCCAAACACGGCGGACCAGAAGCGGGCGGCGAATTCCGTCGGCCCGAAGACTTTGTAGGCGCCGATCATGAACCAGTACATCAAGGCCGGCTTATCGGGAAAGACCTCGCCGTTGAAGTACGGGACCACATAATCGCCGCGGACGAGCATCTCCTTGGCGGCTTGCGAAAAGATCGCCTCGTCGACGTCCCACAGGTGCGCGCCACCCAAGTTGGCGAAGAACATCGCGGCGGCAATCGCCGCTAGCAGCGCCTGGTTTCGCGCGGAGTTGAGCATCCTTGCTCCTTACCGGATGAGGGCTAGGGTCGACGCGCGAGGAGTCTACGATAGCAGGCTCGCGGGCGACAACAGCAGTTTCGTCAGTCGGCCGGGAATTGGCGTTTCGGCGGCAATTGACGTTCTTTCCAGCTCGCCGGCTTGGTATCCTGGCGGCCCTTCTCCCCTGCTGAATTCAGAACGAGCAGTTGTGGCCAACCACGCGCCAAGGATGCTCCCATGGCAACTTCGTTCCAACGCACGAATTTGTATCCGGATTCTGAAATTCCGCTGCCCCGGCTGCGGACCATCTCCCACCTGTGGAGCTGCGCTGCTTTGCTGGGCGGCCTGGGCGCCGCGGCCCTGGCGCTGGACGTGCCGTTGGCTTCGTGGGTTGGCACGGGGCGATGCCCCACTGCGATCCAAAAGATCTGCGGCCTGAGCGAAGTGTTCAGTCACGGCTTGGGCGTGGCCGCCATCGTGGTCTTGATCGGCGTGCTCGATCCCTGGCACCGCTATGCGATTCCGCGCATCCTGGGCGCGGCGTTGGGATCGGGGCTGGCCGCCAATGCGCTCAAATTACTGGTGGCGCGGACTCGGCCCCACCATTTCGATTCGCAAAACCCTGGCTTGGACAGCTTCACCGACTGGTTTCCCATGCTGAGCAATGCTAGCTGGCAGCAGAGCTTTCCTTCGTCGCACGCCGCCACGGCAGCCGGGCTGGCGATCGTGCTGGCGTGCTTCTATCCGCGCGGACGCTGGCTGTTTCCTGGAATTGCCGCCTTGGCCGGCGCGCAGCGCGTGCTGGACAATGCACATTTCTTGAGCGATGTGCTATGGGGCGCGGCGGTGGGCTGCATCTTTGCGCCGCTGTGCGTGTATGGTAGCAGACTATCGCGCGGCTTCGACGCGCTCGAAGAACGGTCTCATGCTCGCCGCCGAGCCTGGGCCGGATTGCAGGGCCCGCATCGTCGTCCCGGCAAATCGCCGCTCGAACAGCCCGCAAGTGGCGACGTCCGAGCCGCGTGACGTCGCGTGGTCTGGAATCTTGGCCGCGGCAGGATCCCTGAAAAAGCCAATTTTCAACGAGCGGCTCGCCGGCGAAAACGACAGAACCCCACCATCGCGGTGGCCAGGCCGGCCAAAACGAGCGTTGACGGTTCCGGCACTTCGTTGATGTAGTACGATGGATCGAAGCCAGTGAGCGTCGGATTGACGATGGCGCTCTCGGTGTAGTCCCAATTCACCGTGCCGCCGTTGTTGACGCTCTGGAAGTAAATCGACAGATCGTCACCCAGAGGCCCGCCAACGCCGTTGGCGCCAGTGGTCGAAGCGACGAACCAACTCGTCGCGTTAGGGTCAAGGCTGGTCGTGCCAATCGCGAGGCCGAACCAGTAGTTTCCCGCCGAAAGCGTGAAGTCGGGCACGTCGACGCTGACGCCCCACACCGCCGACCCGCCCTGTGTGAACGAAGTAGCATACGACGTGACAGCTCCGCTGCCGGATGCCACGAGCGTGCCCCCGACATTGTGTGCCATTCCGGTCCGGATTTCCCAGTACGCGGTATCGATCACCGAGCCGCCGATCGTGTTGAATGAATGGAAGTGTCCGCCGACTGTGTCCACAACGCCACCACCAGCGCCAGGTACCCATGTCAAGTTGTCGTACGTGAGCGCGAGCTCTTGGACCGCATTGGACAAGTTTTCCGTGTACTGCGGCCAGGCGGTCGAGGCCAAGTACGGGTCTCCCGAGTACCAATCCGCCATGGCCGGTTGAACCGCCCCCAGAACGGCTACGATCGCGATTACCGAGAACAAACGGACCGGGAGAGTAGGGCGAACGCTCATTAGCCGACCCCTATTGCGAGAGAAATCGAGACGGAACCACGACCGCGCTGTTCGTTGCCGCGGGGCCAGACCCCCACAGTCGCGCGCCTAGCATAATTGCTCCACCGTGCCACGTCCAGCAAATCTCGATCGCCCACGTCCTTGCAAATTTGTCCGATCTCGGATACTTGTGGTGGCTTGGACACGGAAAGACTCGCTTGTAAACGGCTGCCCTCGGTGGTCGTGGATCTTTAGCCGGGAAGGGTTGGCCTACAGATGGCAGAAGAGAAAACGTCCCCGAAGCCGCCGCGAATTCTGCTGGTCGACGACGACCATGAAATTGTCGAGTCGGTTCGTTACGCGCTGGAAGCCAACGGTTTCGAGGTGCTCGTCGCGCGAGATGGCAACCAGGGATTGGCCATGGCCGAGCGCGAAGATCCGGACCTGGTCATTCTCGACATGATGATGCCCAAGCGGAGCGGTTTTCTGGTGTTGGAAAAACTGCGCCGCAGCCGGCCCGTGCCGCTGCGGGTGATCATGATCACCGCCAACGAGGGAAGCCGGCACAAGGCATACGCCGAAATGCTGGGCGTCGACGATTACATTCGCAAGCCGTTCGCAATGGATCGGCTGATGGACAGCGTCAAGCGCCTGCTAGCCTGACGGCACGCTGCAAATCCAGCCGCTGAAACTGGTTTTGCTCGGGCCATTTCGGCCGCCGGCGCTTGAGCGGGCATTTCCCGGCCGCTACCGCCTAAGTGTCCAAACCGGATAATTGTTCGAACGACCTCCGGTCATCTTTGGCTCTTTTACACTTTGCGCCGCGGCTCGATTCATCGCAATCCGCCCGAAAAATGTCGCAGCGCGGCACCGGGTTTGCTGAACCTGCAAGTGCCAGCCTTTGTCGAAACTGCTTGGATGGTCAAAAGTCGATATTGTCGATTGACGGAGTCCGAAGCATACTTGGCTTAGGGAAGGTAGGAGATGTCGGGCAGGGATGGCCGCGCCCTAGCGACCCCTAGAGAAGACAGGCTGAAGTCATCCTGCCCGCCGCGCCTCGAGCGTTCTTTTCCAATTTCTCTTTCTGTCTGCCACTCAACGACACCAGCAGCGGTTTGGCGCTGCGCGGGATCGCACCGTGCGCAGACGAACTGCGAACGAGTTGAAGCCGGACGTTTTCGCGTCGGCGACGGCTCGCGGCGCAGACTTCGACATGGAAACAGTCTGGAAACCAATCGAACGCGAAAAAGGAAACGAACCGGGCCACGGCGGCAACTAATAGAGAAGCACGAAAACAAATTGAACGTAACTGTTCCGGGTGAAGGCGCACAACAATCGCCGGGTCCCTGACGGTCAGGGATAGCCTCGGACGAGAAGTGTGCACGGCCAGCACCCGTCGAGGAGGACGATCCATGAGTAGTGGACGCGAGATCATTTCCCTCGTCGCCGAGCGCCAAGACCTCGACCAATTCCGCCGCAAGAATTGGGAGGGGACTTTCGAAGAATATCTCGACCTGGTTCGCTGCGAGCCCCGCGCAACGCGAAACGCCTTCGAGCGCGTGTACGACATGATCATGTCATACGGCACCGAGGCTTACGAGTCGTTTCGCGAACGGCACGTCCGTTATAGCTTTTTCAGCGACCCGGACGACCACGGCAAAGACGCCGTGTTCGGTCTCGACGAGACGCTGGGCATGCTGGTCAACGCCTTCAAGAGCGCCGCGCAAGGCTATGGCATCGAAAAGCGCGTGCTGCTCCTGCACGGTCCGGTAGGGAGCAGTAAGAGCACGATCGCCCGCTTGTTGAAGAAGGGGCTGGAGCGCTACAGCGCCAAGGATGCCGGCGCGCTGTACTCGCTGGGGTGGGTCACCAAGGAGGGCACGCAGTGGTGCCCCATGAACGAAGAGCCCCTGCACCTGATTCCCCAGCGGTTCCGCCCGGAAGTCCTCGAAGGGCTCAACTCAGAAGTCCCCGCGGGAGAATATCGAGTCAAGATCACGGGCGAATTGTGCCCCTTCTGCCGCTACGTCTATAGCGACCTGCTGAAGCAATATCAGGGCGACTGGACCCGCGTGGTGCAGGACGTGCGCGTCAAGCGGTTGCTGCTCAGCGAGAAAGATCGCATCGGCATCGGCACGTTCCAGCCCAAGGACGAAAAGAATCAGGATTCGACCGAGCTGACCGGCGATATCAACTATCGCAAGATCGCCGAGTACGGCAGCGACAGCGACCCCCGGGCTTTCAACTTCGACGGCGAGTTCAACATTGCCAACCGCGGGATCGTCGAGTTCGTGGAAGTGCTCAAGCTGGACGTGGCGTTCTTGTACGACCTGTTGGGCGCCAGCCAGGAGCACAAGGTCAAGCCGAAGAAGTTCGCGCAGACCGACATCGACGAAGTGATCTTGGGCCACACGAACGAGCCGGAATTTCGCCGATTGCAGGGCAACAAATTCATGGAAGCCCTCCGCGATCGCACGGTCCGCATCGACGTGCCTTACGTCACGACCTTGGCCAACGAGATCAAGATCTACGAGAAGGATTACAACAAGGAGACCGTCAAGGGCAAGCACATCGCGCCGCACACGATCGAAATGGCCGCCATGTGGGCGATTTTGACGCGGCTCGAAGAGCCCA
>JANNQN010000230.1:0-1840 GCA_031400775.1 Planctomycetia bacterium
GCCGAACGCAACGGCACCGGCCGCGATCACAACCCCGGCGGCTTTACGCAGTTCCTCTGCGGCGGCGGCGTCAAGCCCGGCATCGTCCATGGCGCGACCGACGAGTACGGCTTCCACTCGGTCACCGGTAAGGTCCACATGCACGACATGCACGCGACCATCTTGCATCTGCTAGGCCTGGATCACATGCGGCTCACGCACCGCTACGACGGTCGAAACTTCCGGCTGACCGATGTGGAAGGACATGTCGTTCATGAAGTCCTGGCGTGATCGTAGACCTCACGCTCCGCGTGACGATTCCTCACGCGGAGCGTGAGGTCTACGGTCCAAGAGTCAGCTCACGCCGCCTGGGCCAGGTTCGTTTCTTCAACGGATTGATTGAGCAGATACCAAAGATCGGTCCCGAGCGCATTCAGGATGAGCGCGAGAGAACTGGACATGATCTGCACGCGAGTCAAATCGCCCCAGCAAAGGCTCAGGCGATTCCACAGCACTCGGACACGGTACGAATTGTTCTCTTGCCGATGAATGGTGATGCCGAATTGATGCGGCGCCGGACCTTTGAGAGTAACGCCGGCCGGCAGATGCCAGACGCGGTCCGCCACGCCTGGGGCGTCCGCGTCCCAGAGCAACTCCATCGCCGGCAGCGGCGAGTCGCTTCCTTCGTCAAAAAAACAGCGTTCAACCTTCGGCTTCGGCAGTTCCATGGATGTCTCCCTGGTGAGTAGTGTGCGTGGTAGGGAATTCTCTCGCCACTCACCACTCACCTGTTCTTCGGCATCGCCTGGGACGTACTCTTGTTCTCGGGTCCGAAGAGGATATCAACGCGTTCCGGATAGCGATCCACGTAACTGCTCAAGGCCGAGAAGAAGAGCTGAAGCTGTCCCAGACCTTGCTCGGCGAGCTTCGGGGCTGACTGACCCATCAGCTTGGTAACGGCGGTGGCCGCCTTGCTGTCGGTGTGGATCACGACCTCCGTATGGTGCTGTATTGTCACGATTCCTTCCGCCGACTTGGCTTCGCTGGAACGCAGGACCACCATCGCCTTGACCGGCACGAGCGGCAACACCGCACTGGCCTTCACCTTGCCCTCCGCAAACCAGATGCGCACACCCGGGGCCTTGTGGACGACTTCCCAAGTAATGTTGGTGCCGGCGTCGTCGGAATAGCCGAAGGTGGCCGGACCGTGCCGGTTTATTGTCACGCACTTGGCGCCAAGCCGGCGCCAGGCGACGACCGCACGGTCGGGATTGTCGAGAAGCCAGTAGTATTGCTCGGGCGTACAGGCAAACGTCTCGGAGGGGCCTCGCGCCTGCACCGTGGGCCGATCCAAGATCTGCTTGGCGAGGGCGGCGGCGCGTTTGTCGAGGTCGCTCGTTGGAATCGTGACGGTCTGGGCAGGATCGGCCTTTTGCATCGGCAACGGGTTGTCGGCGGCGTCCGCGCAGACTGCGTGGATACAGCAAAGGACGCAGGCCCAGCGGACGAGTATGCCTTTCATGCACCTACCTCGAGGCAAGAAGGGAAGAGTCTTCCATCTTTTCATCGAATGCCGGCGGCGCAGACATGAACGATTTTTCTTTTCGCAAGTTCTGCAAGCGAATTGCCCTTGCCCGCGCAAAGGCGAGTGGCCTATAGTCGCGGGGCGTTCACTTTTAGACGCGTGGCTTGCCCCGCGCGGAGCAAGCTCCGCGGCTAAATAATCGGTCTGCGAGGCCCCTCATGAAAGCGATTCTCACCAGTAAGAAGGCGTGGTTCGCGTTGCTCTTGCTCGCAGGTCTTGCCGGCGTTGCCTGGTGGCAGCGGCAACCCGCTCTCGCTTGGTATCAGGTCCGTCAAC
>JANNQN010000231.1:0-2692 GCA_031400775.1 Planctomycetia bacterium
CGCCCGCGACGGACATCCCAACGCCGACATGCTGGCCGAACAGTGCCGGCGTCTGCACGGCGCCGAGCAGGCGGCGATTGCCGGATCGGGCATGGCGGCGCTGGCCCTGGTCGTGCTCTCGCAACTGGAAAGCGGCGACCATGTGGTCCTGAGCAATCAGCTTTATGGTCGCACGCTGACGCTGCTGACCCGCGAGGCGGCTCGATTGGGAATTACGAGTATGGTCGTCGACGCGAGCGATTTGAACGCCGTGAAAAATGCGCTCTCCACCAACACGCGCTTGCTGGTCGTGGAAACGATCAGTAATCCCCTATTGCGCGTCGCGAACCTGCGGGCCCTGGCCGACATCGCCCACGAGGGGGGCGCAGCGCTCGTGGCCGACAACACCCTGGCCGGACCGGCGGTTTGTCGGCCGCACGAGTTTGGCGCCGACTGGGTCATGGAAAGCATCACCAAGACGATGAACGGGCACAGCGATGTCGTGTTGGGACTGTTGTGCGGCCGTGCGGATCGTTGGCAACGGGTGCGCGACACGCTGTCGATCTGGGGCCTGACGAGCGCGCCCTTCGATTGCTGGCTGGCCTTGCGCGGTCTCGGCACGCTGGGATTGCGCATCGAGCGCGCCTGCGAAAACGCGCTGACCGTGGCGCAGTTCCTGGCAAAATCCAAATCCGTGCGAGCGGTTTACTATCCTGGGTTGCCTGACCATCCGGACCACGAGTTGGCCCGGCGGCAGTTTGGCGATCGCTATGGAACGATCGTCACCCTTACGCTCGAAGGGGGTCTCGAGGCGGCCCGTTCGTTCATGGCCGCCTCCGATCGGATCCCCTTTTGTCCATCGCTGGGAGAATTGAGCACGACGCTCAGCCATCCAGAGTCGACCAGCCATCGCGGCTTGACGACACAAGCGCGGCAGTCGCTGGGTATAACCGGTGGCACGATCCGCTTGTCGCTGGGCATCGAGTCGGCGGCGACGATCATCGACGCGATCGGCCAGGGCCTCGCCAGTGCCGAATAAAATCCAGTAAATCAGGCGACTGGCCAGTCGGGGGCCTGCTCCCGGCGGCTGAATCCGGCATTTTTGTCGCCGTCGCCGCGGTGTTGCCCTGGACTGTACAGTAGCAAAAGTTATGATAGTAGGCTTACGGTACTTATAGTGCCGACGGATGTCTGTGCATTTTTTGGGAAGCATGGGAAGTTAGCGTATGGCGCAAAAGCCAAAAGAAGAAGCGCTGGAAGTTGAAGGCGTCGTGACGCAGGCGTTGGCCAACACGCGATTTCGCGTGCAGCTCGATGGCGGCCATTCGGTGATCGCGCACGTGGCCGGAAAGATGCGAAAGCATTTCATCCGCATCGTGCCCGGCGATCGGGTCCGCGTTGAACTTTCTCCTTACGACCTGACCAAGGGTCGCATCACGTTTCGCGAGCGCTAGGCGGGCCGCGAGCCGGCTTTCAATCGCTCCAGCGAAACTCCGGCCATCTCTGTCGTGCGATGCCCCCGCGGAGGCTCGCGAATCGTGGCGTTTTTCGGGGGGTGCTGCGCGCGTCTCTGGACCTCCACAGCCAAACAGCTCCAGACGCTCCCTGGCCAATTATTTTCGGGTTTTAATGGCCGTTCGACGCCTCGCCGTTCCTAGGCGCGGGGCAATGCATAACCTACGATTGAGTCTCGCAACGAGGCGTTTTTGGCCGGTTCTGCAAACTAGAGAGCCCGCGGAGCGCCCCTGCCATCGAACACGCCGCAAAACCGAGTGCCCGTCCAACGGGTATAAGCCGCAGGAACCGCACGGTGCGGTCATGCCAACGACCTGCGTGCCCCGAACAGAGACCCCCCACAGAGCTGCCCCAGGAGACCATGAACGTGAAACATCTTTTACTATCCATGCTGGCCGTGGCACTCGTTTTCGGATCGGCGCTGCGCGCGACGGCCAAGGACGATGCCCCGGTTCAAGACACCGGCTTGAAGCCGGTCGCCGTCGTAACGATTGCCAGCTACGAACGGTTGATGACCGACATCGCGTTCATCGGAAACCTGGCGGGTAGTCCCGACCTCGACAAGAACCTCGAGGGCATGATCCAACTGTTCACCCAGGGGCAAGGTCTCAACGGTCTGGACAAGAAGCGGCCGCTAGGAGTCACGCTGACCACCGACGGCACGCAATTTCAGCCGCTGATAATTCTGCCGGTCAACAATCTGAAGACACTGCTCGAAGCGCTGGCCGGTCTTGTGGGCGAGGCCCAGGACGCTGGCAACGGCGTGTTCGAGTTGAACGTTTTTAATCAGAAGCTGGTCGTCAGGGAGAAGAACGGCTGGGCGTTTGTCGCGCAAACGGTCGAAGCGCTGGATGCCGCGCCCAAGGATCCGACCCAGTTGTTCGGCGGGCTGGAGAAGTCCTACGACGTCGCCGCGCGGCTGTACGTGCAGAACGTGCCAGAGCTGTATCGGAACTTGCTCGTGGATCAATTGCGGGTCGGCGTCGAGGCCGGCCTGAATCGTGAGGAAGGCGAAAGCGACGAGGCCTTCTCGGCTCGCCAGAAGACGGTCGAGACCCAGATCGAGGCCCTGTCGAAGACAATCAACGACGTCGATCAACTCACGCTCGGCATAGCGCTGGACACCAATGCCAAAAGTGCGCACGTCGATTTGAGCGTCTCGGTCGTGCCGGACAGCGACTCGGCCAAGCAGATCTCG
>JANNQN010000232.1:0-5989 GCA_031400775.1 Planctomycetia bacterium
GACGGAGGCCGTCGGTCGAAGCCACGTCGAACGTCAGCAGATCGCCGGCCGTGAATTGATACCGATAGACATCCGCATCGCCGCCACTAATCGTGCCACTGGTTGGCGCGAAGTATTGGACCGCTCGCCAGCTCGTCGATACATCGTTGGCAACCAGGCCGGTGTTGTTTGCTTCCGATTCGGTCGTCACGGTTCCACCGGTCAACGGCGCCGACCCGGAGTTCTCCAGATAGACGGCCAAATCATACGAGCCAGTAATGAAATCAAAACGACCTGTGTTGATGTAGTAGGTGCTGGTGGCGGTAATCAGAAAGCGATGGATCAATCCGTCGAGTCCGGGCCCATCGCCATCGTTGAGAGTCACCACGTCGGCTAAATCCGGACCGCTGAACAGCCCGACCAAACCGTCGCTGAGCGTCCCGCGATTCGAGCCGGTGCCCGAAACGGTAATCGAGATCACGTCGCCGGCTTGGAGTTGTCCGATCTTGAACCAATCGGAATCCTGCGCGACACCGATGCTGCCCTTGATGCCCAATTGATACAAGTTTGCCGAACTGCTGGCGAAATTAGTCCGAGCATCATTGGCGGTGGGCAGCGTGCCATTGGGTTCGGTTTCGTGCGGCAAGCTGAAATCCCCCGTGCCGAGCACGGCCGCTCGCGAACCGTTGCCGACGAGGCCTCCGAAAACGCCGTTCAGGTCTTGTGCGCTGCCGATCGTGTCGTCGCTTGGCGAGCCGAACTCTTCGAGTTCCACGGCAGCATTCAGCAAGGCGGTCAGCGTGTACGTTCCCAGGGAACTGGACAGGCCGCTGATCGCAATCGTATACGCGCCTCCGGGAATGGACACGGTTTGCAAGACGGCGGGGCTGCCGGGCGAGGCGGCCGATGCAAAAAGCGAGACGCCCGGTCCTGAAAGATCGATTCGCGATTGGAGTCCCGCGCTTGCGGTCGCGGAGAAGGTGAGCGTCTGGCCTGGATCGATCTCGAGTGTGAAGCTGTCGGAGTCGACGGCCGAGACGATCGATCCGCTATACGACGAGCGATACACCAGTGAGCCAGCAGGCGCAACTGCGAGCAGGGCCGGGAAGGCCACGGTGGAAACATCCGTCGTAAAACTGCCGAAATATCCCGGACCGGGATTGCCGAACGCGTCGAGCACGGCGCCGGCCGCGATCGAAAAATCGATCGTGTCCTCGACCAGCAGATCCAAATGAAAGCGCACGGTGGTGGGATTTACGAGCGTAAAGCCCGTGACGGCTCCTTGGCTCAGAGTCAGGTCCGACGTGTCGATCGTTGCGGCCTGGTACGGCTCGCTGAAGACGACGTCGAAATCCGGCAGCGGCAATGTCGGAGACGAGCCGTCGGCCGGCGTGGTCGAGGTAACGGTTATCGGCGCGCTGTCGAAACGAAATTCGCCGTAGAAAGCATGTAACAAAGCTCCGTCGCTGTCGCGCGCAATGGCGCCGTTGGCAATCTGCATCGTCTGCAGGCCTTCGGTCGCGGCAGGTGTGCTGTTGTAGTGAAACGTGATCGTATCGGAATCGGTGAACGTGAACGAGTTGGCGGCGATGTTGTTGACTTTCAAATCCGCCGCATCCACGCTCGCCTGACTGTAGTCGTCGAGAAAGTTGACGACAAAGTCCGTGGGGGCCGACGAGACGGTCGAGCCGGCCGCGGGAGTCGTGCTGCTCACGTAAAGTCCCAGCATGTCGATCATGCCGACCAGGTTCAGGCGGCCACCGGTCACCACGAAGCCAGTTAGATTGGCCTTCAGATCCACGCCGCCGAGGATCGCGTTGCGCACCTCGGTGTAGCTCGCATTCGGCTCCAAAGCAAAGGCCAGGGCCGCCGCGCCGGTCACGTGCGGAGTGGCCATCGAGGTTCCGTTCTTGAATCCGTAGTTGCCGCCTGGCGTCGTGCTATACGTCAGCACGCCGGGAGCCGCCAGATCGACCGAGATCGCGCCGTAGTTGGAAAAACTGGCCAACGTATCGTCGTTGGTTGTCGCGGCGACGGCGATGATGTTGTCCAAGTCGTATGACGCGGGATAGTGCGGCACGTCCTCGTTGCTCGTTGCGTCGTTGCTGGCGGCCGCGACGAACAAAATGTCGCGATCTCGATTACCGGCAATTGCGGCGTACAACTGATTCGAGAAGCTTGTGCTCGACCAGCTATTGTTCGTCGCGCGAATGTTGACGCCGCGATCGCTCATCATGCTGACGTAGTTGACGGCCGCGATTGCCGCCGAATTCGGTCCCGTGTTGCCCGATCCCAAAAACTTGAGGCCCATCAACGTGACGTCCCAATTGACTCCCGCGACGCCGATGCCGTTGTTGCCCTCGGCGCCGATCGTTCCGGCGACGTGCGTGCCGTGCGAATTATCGTCAAACGGATCGCCGTCGAAATTGAAGAAGTCATAACCGTGAACGTCGTCCACGTATCCGTTGGTGTCGTCGTCGATGCTGTTGCCCGCGATCTCCCCGGGGTTGGTCCAGATATTGTCGACGAGATCCGGATGCGTGTAGTCGATGCCCGAGTCGATGATCCCCACGACGACATTGCTCGAACCGGTGCTCAAGTTCCACGCCTCGGGCGCATCGATGTCGGCGTCGGGCGTTCCCGGATCTCCGTTTACGGTCTGGCCCGTGTTGTGCAACCCATACAACAAGTTGAAGCTTGGGTCGTTCGGAGTTAGCGAGCCTTGCACGATGAAATCCGGCTCGGCCTCTCGAAAGCCGGGAAGGCCTCGTAGAAGGGAATACGTCTCGGCAGGCGCCATGGCAGCCGAGACATCCACCAGGTAGACACCGTCGGCGCCTAGATTTCGCACAACGCTGAATTGGTCGGACAATCCGACGGCCATGAGCAGTTCGCTGGCTCTGGAGCTTTGACGCGCTTCTGCGGCGGGCAAACCATCGACCGAGACGATCCAACGCCCTTCGGCGGCCAGCCGCTCTTGGCCTTGCCAATTCACAAGCGCCGTCTCGAAGGGAAGATCGGCGCCCGTCATGCCGACAGCGCTCAGCAGGGCGCGAATCTCAAGCGGCTCAAGTTGCAACCGACGACCGGGCGTCGCCGCCCGTGGGCCCGGTCCGCCGAGTCGCATTGCCGCCGACTTGCGTGTCGTGCGGCGTGATTGGCCACGCATCATGGGTCGCCCCTTTTCCGCTCCGAGCGGTCGGCGGCCTGGAGAGCATGGCCGAGCTCTCGTTGCGCGCCGCCCGGTGCCTTCTGTTCTCTGCCGCCAGGGAAGGAAAACATGCCGCTTCGAAATGGCTCGTTTCCCAACCGAACAAGAAAACGTATCCGAGAACTAACTACGAGGAAATATCGGTCTGCGACATTATGGGCGCGAGCGGCCGGCAATCGCAAGCTGAGCGGCAACGCTTCCTGGCGCCTGCACAAAGAATCCTGAGAGAGAAGTGGCAAGTACGGTCGCTACCTGCGACGGCGCGCCGGCGACTGACCGTTGGCTAGCAATTCCAACAGTTGCTCGTCGACGAATGTTAGCCAATGGCCCGACAAATCCACGTGCGTCGCGGTCGATCGTTGGCTCGCCGGGGCGCCGGCCGTCAGGTTGGCCGCGTTCGAACGGCCCGTCGCATTCAAGGGGCTTATGTCCTGGTCGGCCAAGGTCAGCGCCGATGCCACGCCCGATCCGTCTTCCCCGCCCGACGAATCGTCGCCAGGTAAATCGTCGCTCTGGGGCGCCAACGGCGGACTGCCTATATTCAGATACTTGAGCGCCGTTGTCGAATTCGTGCCATTGAGACGAGCAATGCTCTCGTCCGTGACATTCACGCTGCCGTTACGGTTAAAATCGTACAGGTTCGTGATCGGGATGTTGCTGGCCAGGTTTTGATTGTTCGAGCGCGCGCCATTTTCATCGATGACGTTGACGAGGGCATTGACCGTGGAATCGCCCCGCCCCGAATTCCCTATCGCGTTTCCGAAGAAGAACACGTCGGCCTCGCCGGCCGGATAGCCTGGTTTCTGGCTCAAGCCAGTGTTTACGTTGGCGAGCGTAATCACCTGCAGCCACGTGTTGACGATGGTAGAACTGGCCCACATGATTTCCACGCGGTCCGAGCCGCTCACGCCCGCGCCGGCCCGCACCGAGACACTGACCGGCGCTGGGGCGGTCGACCAGGTGCTGGGGGTATTGTTGTTGCCGACACGAAACACGAAATCGGCCGCCGTGATCGACGGATGCGAACCGGCGAAGTCGACCATGATGCCGTTGATGCCCTTGGAGTAGCTGGAGATGTTGGCGAACGTCGCCTTGCCGGAGCCGGGCAGATAGGCCGTCTTGTCGATGGCTATCGCGTTGTCGTCGCTGAATGGTAGTTGCGCTTGTGGGTTGCCGGTCGTGTCGTAACGCGGCGATTCGTTATAAAAAAGGAAGGGACCGTTATAGCCGTCCCTGGAGACTGTGTAGAACTGGCCTATTAAGTTGCCGTTACTGGCACCCGCGCCCCCCAGCGGAATGCCCGCCTGGTCAATGATCGAATCGTTGTCGACCAGGTTCAGCCCGAGCGTGCCGTTGGCGGCGTTGGAAGTCATCACGGCAACCACGGTATAGCTACTGCCACTGCCATAGACGTTGGTAATCGAAGCGTTCACGCCCTCGCCGCTTGCGACCAGCACGAAATCTGTCGCGTTCACGCCGGTGACACCTTCACTAAAGGTCACGTTGTAATACGCGACCAAAGCGCCGGTGGGATTCGCATTGGGCGTCGTGATCGAAATGACGGCCGGCGGCGTCAAGTCGTCCTTGTAAATCTGTCCCGTGAAGTTTGCATTGAGATCTGGTGTACTTGCCAGACGGAAGCCGACACCGAGGTAATCACCGTTGGGGTCGCCGCTTCCGCGGTAGGCCCCGGTCAAGTGGTCCCAGATTTCGCTGTAGGTGCCGCCACGCATGCCCCGAAAGGCGTAGCCAATGGACATGATCGTGTCTTGATTCCATTCCCAAACATTGCCACTTTGATCGAAAGTGCCGTAAGGGCTGGGCGACGACGCAAAGGCGCCCACGTCCGTCACGTGGCCGATCGCAAGCTCGTAATCGGGGTCCGGCCAGCCTCCGGGAGTATAATTCGCCGCGTTCGTGTCTTGGGGATCCAACAAATAATTGGGCACGAGGCTGCTGCTGGTGGCGTATCTAAAATATGACTGCGTCAGCGGATTGTAATAGGCCGCCTTGTGCCACTCATTCTCGCTGGGAAGAAATGCGCGCGCCGTGGTATTGCGATAGATGCTCGCGGCATTGGTGGGCGTGGGTGTGCCGCCGAACAGCGTGTAGGCCCCTCTCTCCGTATCGCTGTTGCCCTGGCCGTTGTTCGTCCAATTGGCGAAGCGAATCGCGCTGTACCAAGTGACGTAGTTGACAGGCAGGTTGTCGTGGCCCGGCATGACGGCGTACTTGCTGCCGTCCGCTCCGCCGTTGTCCAAGGTGATTCCGCCGTTGATGGTATCCGTGCCCAAAGAGACGCTGTACAGACGAAGCGCGTTGGCACCGGTAGGATCTTTGGCGTTGAGGAACGCGGCATACTGGCTGTTAGTCACTTCGTAGGTGCCGATGCGATACGTGTAGTCGACCGCGCCAGCGATCCCGTTGGGTCCGCCGCCGCCCGGGACGTTTGTTCCAACCAATTCACCCTGATTACCCGGATCGCCGACGAAATTCCAGTCAAGGGGGACGCCTAGCGCCAACAGGTTACCGGCCCCGTCGCGAATGCTGCCGTCGTCGGTCAGATTCAAGCCGAGCGTGACATCGCCGGTTAGACCGTCGACCGTCACCGTGTAGACCGCGCCGCTCCCCAAAATGGACAGCGGGGTTGTGGTGGTCAGGCTTCCGGTCAGCGCCAGCGTGAAGTCGGACGGATCAACCATTGTCACCGGCTCGCTGAATGTGACCGTATAGGAGACGCTCGTGGCACTGAATATCGGCTCATCCGGGTTGGGACAATTAATGGATACGACGAATGGG
>JANNQN010000233.1:0-3077 GCA_031400775.1 Planctomycetia bacterium
GGGGCGACGCTTCGACCTCTGGCGCCCAAGTCGGAATCGCCTGGGCTTGCATGACGCTGGGAACCGACGCCTGGCCCGTCTCGCCTTGCGACGCTTGCACCGGTGGCAAACGCCTGAGAAACCCTTCGCTCGAATCGCTCAAAAGCGATGGCGTCGATTCAGCCGCGAGCGACGTCGCACAGCAGGCCAGCAGACCGAGCGCCCCAAGCCAAAAACCAATGCGGAGGCGCGACATGAGCATATCCTGGTGCTTGGCACACAGGCACGGCCGGTTTCGAGTTTGCTTGAGATGTGACGCAGCAAGCCGGCCGTGTAACGAGATTGAACGGGCCGGCAGTGAATAGGGGGCGAATCGTATCGTCGCCCAAGCGTGGTTGCAAGCTCGGAAGATGCGAAAAGGAAATCGCAAACATGCGTCAGCGGCTCGACGGACTCCCGCGATTCCCCTGCCAGCGGTGCCAGCAACCACCGAGCCGCTACCTGGTAAACGTCAGCCCAGGATCGGAGGGGCTGCCGCCGGCCAGCTTGAACTGCAGTTTGTCGCCGGCTTCGAGCGACACCTGGCCGACCAGCGCGTTCTGGCCGCTGGCCGAAAGGATCAAGAGATTGTTGGCCAGGGTGTAGGTGCCCGAGAACTCTTGCTTCTTCTCCTGCTGGCTGAAGTTCCAATGGAACTTACTCTCCTGGCTGAGCCGGAGCTCGAACGTCGAGCCGTCGGCACGGCTGGCCTTCCAGTCTCCTACAAGATCAGCGGCGTCCACGGGCGGTTTTGTGTCGGCCGGCGCCACGGCGCTGGGCAACTCTGGCGCCGGCCCGTTACCGAGCAACTCGGCCGGCGGCTTGGCGCGCAGACCTGCCAGCAATTGCGCCGAGAGCTGGTCCTTGGGCTCCAGTTCCACGACCGCCGCCAACTCGGTTTCGGCATGCTCGTTTTGTCCGGCCAGCAGAAAATGATAGGCGAGCAAAAATCGAGCGTCGGCCGCCCGCGGGTTTTCGCTGCGATAGGCCTCGAGCGCCAACAGATGGTCGGTGTAAGCGCCAGGTGTTGAATACAACCCCACGACGGTAGCCGAGTCCCAACCTGGCCCGGCAGATAGGACGGCATACAGGGCAGCGGCCGATTGTTGATAATCGCGCTGGGCAAACAGGCACAGCGCACGAAACTCGTGCATCAACGAGTCGTTGGGCACCAGCGCCGCGGCCCGATTGATTTCGGCCAACGCGAATGGGTAGTCATCGCGATTGAACAGTCCGCGCGCATTTTCGAAGATCTCCAACGACTTTTCGCGATTGCTGTTTTCGCCCGCAGTCGAGGCGCTTGCCGGCACGGCCGCGGGTGTGGGAACTTGCGCCAGGGACGGAGCCGGCGCGCCACCAACGACGACTGGCGCAACGGCCACGACCGGCTCCATGACGACGATCGGTTGGGAGTAATTGATATAAGTCACGCCGCCCGGCGGCGCAACCCAGTACGGATTCCAATAGCTGTAGTATCCCCAGCCCCAGGGCGATCCCACCGACACGCCGACCGTGGCGACTCCGGCGGCAAACCCCCAACCCCAGCCGGCGCCGCCGCCCCAGTACCAACCCACGGGGTAGTATCCCCACGGCCCTGCCCAATGGCCATGCCAATCCCCGTGGTGCCAATGGGCGTGGTACGAAGGTCGGTGGTGAAAGTCGCCGTGTCCGCCAGAATGGTGATTGCCCGCATGGTGCTGGAACGATTGATGGTTTCCGTGATGCGACGGTCCCGGGGGCGAATTGCGCGCCGTGTGATTTCCGTTCGAATGGCGATTCGAATCGGCTTGCCTGCCGCCGCCATGTCCGGCGGCTTGTCCTGCGCTCGGGCCCGATCCGTTCCGCGGTTGCGATGGCCCACCGCCGCGACCATTCTGGCCGCCTGGCGCACGATTGCCGGCCGTGGCACCTCCGTGGCCCCCGCCCGCATTGCGACCGCCGGAGTTTTGCATCCCGCCGCCAGATCGACCTTGAGAACCGCCGCCGCGATTGCCCGAGTGGCCGCCACCGCTGCGCGAGCCGCCGCCACCTCCTCCTCCGCCACCACCACCGCCACGCTGGGCCCATGCTTCGCACGGCGCAAACAGCAGCGATGCGCTCAGGCTACAAACGAGCATCGTTCTCATACGCTTGGCTCCATCCGCCCACGGCTTGGTTGTTTCCATAGACACACGTCGCCCAAGAACCCCGGAGCGGGCCGGGGATTGTATCGTTGGCCGGCGACAGGGGTCCATGCGGATTCGTCCGGCAAAGTTGCCGTACACCCACGCCGCGAGCCGGGTATTTAAGGCGGATCCCAGGCGTTTCCGATCGGGACCGGCGCGGGGCCCGATACCGAAAAGCCCAGCACAAAACAATGGTTTGTGCTGAAAACGGAGCTAAACTTTCGCTAGCGGGCAGCCCGGGCGGCCACCATTGCTGGCAAATGGGCGGCGTCCGCTAGCGATAACAATCGAACATTTCCGTTCGAGATGGACGAACGATCGAACGGCTCTTCCAGGCGGCATGGACGTGCTGGCGTTGTTCACTTTCAGAAAGGCAGATCGTCATGAGCAAAGATTTTGATACTTCGGCAGCACGCGTGGGAACCTTGTCGGATGTGCCGCGATTGGCGAGGCACGAGTTGGTGCACTTGCGCGCACACTGGTGGTGGTTCACGCTGCTGGGGGCGCTACTGGTCATTTGCGGAACCGCGGCGATTATTTTTCCGCACCTGACCGTGATCACCACGTTTGCCGTGGCGGCCCTGTTGGGCGTGATGCTGATGATCGGCGGCGTGGCCACGATCATCGGCGCCTTCTGGGCCGGCCGCTGGAGTGGGTTCCTGATTCAACTGCTGGTCGGCATTTTTTACGTCGTGGCCGGTTTCGTGATTACGGAACGTCCGGGCGAGACGGCGCTTGCGATGACGATCTTCATCTCGCTGTCGTTCGTGGTAATGGGCGCGTTCCGGACCGTGGCGTCGCTGCTGCTTCGCCATCCGCAGTGGGGCTGGTCGCTGCTCAACGGCGTGATCACGCTGTTGGCCGGCGTGGTCATCTACCGGCAATTGCCCTTCG
>JANNQN010000234.1:0-11981 GCA_031400775.1 Planctomycetia bacterium
CAGCTACACGCGTATGGCCATCGGCTCGGCAAAGCTTTGCGGCATTCAGTTGGTCGACAACTTTAACTATCCCTACTCGGCAATCTCGCCCGTCGATTTCTGGAATCGCTGGCACATGTCGCTATCGCGCTGGATTCGCGACTACCTGTTCTTTCCACTGCTCGGAAAGAAAGCCACCTTGAGCGCCATGTGCCGTGCGGCCCTGATCTCGATGACGCTATGCGGCATCTGGCACGGGGCCGGCTGGCCGTTTTTGCTGTGGGGTTTTTATCACGGTTGCCTGATCGCCGGCTATCACATTTTGACCTACCGGCAGCGCACCGCGCCACCTACGGCCGTCGCGGAGCCCGAAAGCGCGGCAGCGCCGCTGCGGCGGCTGGTGGCGCTCTTGACCACGTTCGGCCTGGTGTCGCTGGGCTGGATTCTATTTCGCTCGGCCACCACCGCCCAGGCGCTGGGATTGGTCGAGCGAGCGCTCATGCCGTGGGAGTATTCCTATCGGGCCCTTTCCGGAACGTTCTATCTGCATGCCGCCATGTTGACCCTGGCCGTTTGGGCCGCGCCGCTGGCCGCGCGATGGTTCGTTCGCACAGCTAGCGCCGACGGCACTCCCACCGAGGGCGGCTTCGTCTATTGGACCGCGCAGGGCGGCCTCGTGGGCGCCATGCTCGTGCTGTGCTTGATCTATCTCCGCGGACAGACCGCCTTCATCTACTTCCAATTCTAAAGATCGAGAGCGTCCGCTCTCCGCAACCCGTGACCAACGAAGACATCATCAGTTGCGTGCTGAGACATGCCGATCGCATGGGTGAGCGGACTTGCGTGCAGACGTTTTCGCGGCGCACGAAACCCCAGGCCCGCACCTACGGCCAGATTGCCGACGCCGCGGCCCGCGCGGCTGCGTTCTTCCATGAGCACGGCCTGCGCGCGGGCGATGTGGTCGTGCTGGTCGGCACGCATCACATCGACTTTTACGCAACCTGGCTGGGCTGCGCTTGGCTGGGGGCGATTCCCACCGTGTTGGCCGAACCCAGCGTGCGCGTTGCCAAGGAGATCTATTGGTCCCGGCTCGGCGAATTGTTGGCCCGAATCGGCGCCTGGGGATTGGCGGCCGACCCCAAGTTGAAAATCGAAGACAGCTTGCTGGCCGTGCCCAACACGTTCCGTTACGACCAGATCGCCGCCGGCTCGGGCCCAATTCCGGCCCGAGTCGCTTGCCGGCCGGCCGATACGATGCTCTTGCAGCACTCCTCGGGCACGACCGGCTTGCACAAAGGGGTCATGCTCTCGCACGAAGCTGTTTGGCGGCATGCCGAAAATTACAATCAAGATTTGAAGATGGGCGACCAGGACGTCATCGCCAGTTGGCTGCCACTGTACCACGACATGGGCTTCATCGCCTGCTTCATCACGCCGCTGCTGTTGGGCGTGGAAGTCGTTTGGTTGTCGCCATTCGAATGGGTCGCCAATCCCGCGCTATTGCTCGACGCCGTCAGTCGTCATCGGGCCACGCTCGCCTGGCTCCCCAATTTCGCCTTCGCGTTCTTGGCGCAGCGAGCCAAGGCCGAGCCGGGTCAATACGATCTCTCGAGCCTACGCTCGGTGATCAATTGCTCGGAACCGGTCAGCCAAGAGGCGATGGACGCGTTTGCGAAGCGGTTCGCCGGCGATGGACTTTCTCCGGCCGCGCTGGCGACTTGCTACGCGATGGCCGAAAACGTCTTCGCTGTCACGACGTCCTCGGCCGACTGCCCTCCGCGGTATCGGCGCGTCGACCGTACCGTCTGGCACAACCACCACCGCTCCGAAGTGGTCGACGCAAGTGACGAGCACCCCGTCGTCCACGTCAGCAACGGCCGCTGCGTTGCCGATTGTGAAGTACGCATCGTCGCCGACGACGGTCGCCCATTGCCGGCCGGCGAGGCGGGACAAATTCTTGTCCGCTCATCGTTCTTGTTCACCGGCTACTTCCGCCGAGACGATCTCAACACGGCCCTGTTCGACGCCGAAGGATTCTTCAACACCGGCGACTTGGGCTATCTCGACGAGGATGGGCATCTCTACGTCACCGGTCGGGCCAAAGATCTGGTGATTATCGGCGGGCGCAATGTCTATCCGCAGGACGTCGAACAGGTGGTCAACCAGGTGAGCGGCGTGCACGCAGGCCGTGTGGTCTCGTTCGGCGTGCCGATGTTCGAAATGGGCACTGAGGGTCTGGTGGTGCTGGTCGAGAGCGACGAGCCCGAGACGGCGTGGGACGAGATCGCCGCTCAGGTTCGCATTTCCGTGCCGGCACGGCTGGATATCGACCTGGCCGACGCCCGCGTGGTGCCGCGAGGCAAGCTGCGCAAGAGCACGAGCGGGAAATTGGCCCGCGGCGGCAACCGCGAGTGGTATTTAAGTGGTACATTTGGAACAATTCCCCCCACGATCTCGACCCAAGAGTGAACCGAACGATGGATGTTCCCATGGATGCAATCCTGGGCGTGATACGCGACTTTGTCGAGCGCAAGCGCGGCAAGCCTGCCCAGGGAATCGGACCGAACACGGCGCTGTTGCGCGACGGGTATCTGGATAGCTTCGCTCTGGTGGAACTGATCGCGGAGCTCGAAAAGCAACTCGCCATCAGCCTGCCCGACGGTTCGTTGATACCCGAGGACTTCGAAACGCCGCAAGTGCTCTACAACCGCTTGCAGGAGCTGTAAAACTTGGCTTCACCCTGGATGATTTCATCCGGTAGCATTTTCTGTCGCACGTTGGTTCTGCAGGAGCTATAAAACCTTGGCCGCTCCCTCGACCCGACCCGCTGTGCCGCCGGCCGCCGCCGCCGAGAGCGTGCCATTTTTCCGCCCGTCGATCGGCGAGGCCGAGATCGCCGAAGTGGTCAATTGCCTGCGCTCTGGCTGGCTGACGAGTGGGCCGACGACCAAGCGGTTCGAGGCGAATTTCGCCGCCGCCGTCGGCGCCAAGCATGCCGTGGCCCTCAACTCGGCCACCGCAGCGCTGCACCTGGCAACCGAGGCGCTGGGGCTAGCGCGTGGCCAGGGCGTGCTCGTGCCGACCATGACATTTGCCGCCACGGCCGAAGTCGTGCGTTATCAGGGCGCCACGCCGATCCTGGTCGATTGCGATCCGCACACCTTCAACATGGACCTGGAAGACGCCGAGCGCAAGATCGCGTTGGCGCAGTCGGGCAAGCTGCCCGCCGCGGACGGAGAAAAGCTGGAAGTCTGCGGCATGATTCCGGTACACGTCGGCGGGCTGATGATGGACATGTCGGCTGTCAACGCCCTGGCAAAACGGCACGGGCTGTGGGTCGTCGAAGACGCGGCGCACGCGTTTCCGGCGGCCTGGCGACCCTCGGCGCAGGACCCGTGGCAGAGATGTGGCGAAGGCACGAGCGCCGTCAGTTGCTTTTCGTTCTATGCCAACAAGACAATCACCACCGGCGAAGGGGGCATGGCCGTCACCAACGACGCGGCGCTAGCCGATCGCATGCGAATGATGTCGCTGCACGGCCTGTCGCACGACGCCTGGGGCCGCTACTCCGGCGGCGGAAGCTGGGACTATCAAATCGTCGAGGCCGGCTACAAATACAATCTGACCGACATTGCGGCGGCGATCGGCGTACACCAGTTGGAACGGGCCGAGGCCATGCGAGTCGAACGCGAATCGATCGCCCGCGCCTACCTGGAAGAGCTTGGTGATCTCGCCGAGGTCGAGCTGCCGATCGTGCCGGAAAACCGCATTCACGCCTGGCACTTGTTCCCCGTGCGCTTGCGGCTGGCGAAGCTGGCCATCGATCGCAGCGAGTTCATCACAAAACTAAAAGCCGCGGGCGTGGGCTGTTCGGTCCATTGGCGACCGCTGCACTTGCATCCGTACTATCGCGACCGCTTCGGCTGGACCAGCCAGCAGTTTCCGGTGGCCTCGCCGCTGTGGGAGCGATTGGTGAGCTTGCCCCTGTTTCCCGGCATGCAACTGGCGGAACGGGCGCACGTGGTTCGCGTCGTCCGCGACTTGTGCGTGCAGAACCGCGAGTGAGCTCGAACGCCGCACTTCCTGCTGCCGAACGCTTGCCCGCGGATGCGTCGCAATCGCATCCTGGCAGGACGATCTGCGGCTACCTGGCCGTGGCGCTCGTGCCCTTGGCGCTGCTTGCTGACACGGCCGTGTCGATGGCCCGTGGCTGGACCGTTGAATCGCGGCTGGATCGCGCCGCCCTAATCGCATTGGCCGTCTGGCTGACGATCGGTACGGGGCTGGCTCTGCTGCCCGCCGGCCGCCGCTTCTACTCGCGGCGATTTCCGCAGTTGGCACTGGCAAGCGCGAGCATGCTGCTGGCTTGGGCTCTCGCCGAGTTGGCGCTCGGTCCGGCGCTTGCGCAAATTGCCGAGCCGTTTCATGGCCGGCGACCGGGCCTGGAGTTCGTCTATCGCCCGGCCGCGGGAATCATGCGCGACGTGGGGGGCGAAGCTCGCGTGAAGTTCAACTCGTGGGGCGTGCGCGGCGACGAACCGCCGCCGCGCAGTGCGGCGTATCGCATTTTGTGTCTGGGGGGCAGCTCGACCGCTTGCACTTATCTGGACGACTCGAAGACCTGGCCCGAGCGTCTCGAGCAAGATTTGAATGCGGCCCAACTGAATCGCCAGTTCTGGGTCGGTAACGCCGGGCTGCCGGGCTATCGCAGTGATGGACATCGGCAGTTTTTGGAAGAGTCGCCGCTGGTCGAACAGGTCGATTGCGTCGTCGTGCAAGCCGGAATCAACGACTTCATGGCGTGCCTGGCCGGGCCGCGTCCCGCGCCCCCCTGGTGGCCGCGGTCGCGAATCTGGCAAACGGCGAGCATGTTAGCACGGCGCGTTGCCGATCCCGGCACGGTGGTCGAGGACACGGCCGGTTCGGTTTACGTGCGGCGGCGGGCGATCCGCCAGTCCGCCCAGATCGATCCCCAGCCGCCCGAGCTTGCCGCCTGCCTCGACGAATTCAAGACAAACCTGGAGCGTACGGTCGACATCTGCCGGCAAAGAAACGTACGCTTGATCTTGACGACCCAGCCGGTCTTGTGGCGGAACGATTTGGATACCGAGAACGAGGCGCTCTTGTGGTTCGGCCAGTTGCGCGACGGGCGGTTTCTCTCGGTTGACCAGTTGCGGCAAGGGATGGATCGGTACAACGACGTCCTGCGGGCCGTGTGCAAGGAACATGATGTTGAGTTGATCGACCTCGCGCCGCTCGACGGAGACGCCAGCGTGTTCTACGACGATTGCCATTTCACGGAAACCGGCGCAGGCCGCGTCGCGGCGCTAGTGGCCGAGTGGTTCGCCGCGCACCAATCGCCGCCTGGGAGCAAGGACGGCCGATCATGACCGCCATCCTGGGCATCTCAGCCTTTTATCACGACTCGGCGGCGGCGCTGGTGGTCGACGGCCGGATCGTTGCGGCCGCCCAGGAAGAGCGATTCACCCGCAAGAAACACGATGAGGGATTTCCGAAGCACGCGATCGACTATTGCCTGGCCGAAGCCGGCTTGAGCGCCGAGGCGATCGACTACGTGGGCTTTTACGATAAGCCGCTAATGAAATTCGAGCGGCTGCTGGAGACCTACCTGGCGGTCGCGCCGCGCGGGTTTCGTTCGTTCCTGCACGCCATGCCCCCTTGGCTGCGTCAAAAACTTTACCTGCCGCGCGAGCTCAACCGCGGCTTGGACCACAAGTATCGCAAGCGATACGTGTTCACCGAGCACCACGAATCGCACGCCGCCAGCGCGTTCTTTCCCTCGCCCTTCGACGAAGCGGCCATTCTCACGCTCGACGGCGTCGGCGAATGGGCCACGGCCAGCTTCGGCTGGGGACGCGGCAATCGCATCACGCTGACGCACGAGCTGCGCTTTCCACATTCGTTGGGACTGCTGTATTCGGCGTTCACTTACTTCTGCGGTTTTCGGGTCAATTCGGGTGAGTACAAGTTGATGGGCCTGGCGCCCTATGGCGAGCCGAAATATGCCGAGTTGATCCTGGACAAACTGGTCGATCTTAAGCCCGACGGCTCGTTCCGCATGGACATGCGGTACTTCAACTATTGCCAGGGGCTGACCATGACCTCGGCCGCGTTCGACCGGCTGTTTGGCGGGCCGCCGCGCCAGCCCGAGTCGCCGCTGACCCAGCGCGAGATGGACATCGCGGCCTCGATTCAACTTGTGACCGAAGAAATCATGCTGCGGATCGCGCGGCACGTTCATCGTCAGACGGGCATGAGCAACCTGTGTCTGGCGGGCGGCGTGGCGCTGAACTGCGTCGGCAACGGTCGCGTGCTCCGCGAAGGGCCGTTCGAAAATATCTGGATACAACCGGCCGCCGGTGACGCGGGCGGAGCGCTCAGCGTGGCACTATTCATTTGGCATCAATTGCTGGGCCAGCAGCGCATCGCGGTTCCGCACGACAGCCAGTCCGGATCGCTGCTGGGTCCTGCGTTCGAGCCCGCGGAGATCCGTGCGTTTCTCGATCGCGTCGGCGCCGACTACGTCGAGTGCGATTCGGACGAAGCTCTCTGCGACCAGGTTGCCGATTTATTGGCCGCCGAGAAAGTTGTGGGCTGGTTTCAGGGACGCATGGAGTTTGGCCCCCGCGCCCTGGGCGCCCGCAGCATTTTGGGCGATGCCCGTAGCCGGCAGATGCAGTCGGTGATGAATTTGAAAATCAAATTCCGCGAATCGTTCCGGCCGTTCGCGCCGTCGGTGCTGGAAGAGCATGCGAGCGAATACTTCGAATTGCCGCCCGGACATGAAAGTCCTTATATGCTGCTGGTGGCGCTGGTGCAGTTGGAGCAAAGGATCACGTCGGTAGCCGGCACGGCGGCTCAGGGGCTGGACAAGCTCAAGACTTGCCGTTCGACGATTCCGGCGGTCACGCACGTCGACTATTCGGCCCGCGTGCAAACCGTCGACGCCGAGCGTCATGGGCGGTATCGTCAGCTTCTCGAACGCTTCCACGCCAAGACCGGCTGCCCGGTGTTGATCAACACCAGCTTTAACGTGCGTGGCGAACCGATCGTGTGTACTCCGGCCGAAGCGTATCGCTGTTTCCTGTCGACGCATATCGACGCCTTGGTGCTGGAGCGGTTCGTGCTGGTGAAGAAGCCGGCGGCGGCGACTCTGGAAAACGAATCCTACTTGAGCCAATTCAGCCTGGACTAGAAAAGCATGGCTTTGATCGAAATCAAGCGAGACCCGACGCCCCGCGAGGTTCGCCAGTTTGCGCTCTTGGCCTTGCCGGCCTTCTGCTTGCTGCTGGCTGGGCTAAGCCTGGTGCGCTTCGCCTCGTGGCCGGCAGCCCTGCTGCTAACGGGCGCTGCGCTTGTCAGCGCGGCGCTGGGCGTGCTGCGGCCACGTTGGATGCGGGCTGTGTTGATCGCCTGGATGTGGGCGGCCTGGCCGATCGGTTGGGTCGTTTCGCACTTGCTGATGGCAATCATCTATTATTTGGTGATCGCGCCGATTGGTCTGATCATGCGGGCCCTGGGTCGCGATCCGCTCCAGCGGCGGTTGGACCGCGACGCGACCACCTACTGGACGCCGCGCGAGCAAGAGATCGATTCGGATCGTTACTTCCGCCAGTTCTAAACGCGAGGGACCGACCTTGTCAGGTTTGAACGACGAGCAGCAGCAAGCACGGCGCTTTGCCGATGAAGCGGGCCGCAAACGGCGTGGCGCGGTCGGCGAGCTGGCCGACTTCTTGCGCCACAACAAGAAGTGGTGGCTCACGCCGATCATCGTCATGCTGCTGGTGGTCGGCGCCCTGGTGATTCTGGGGGGCACCGCCGCGGCCCCGTTCATTTACACGTTGTTTTAGCGAACCGCGTTTTAGCAAAGCCCCGCGTGACAGAAATTCAATCTCCATCGACGTACGCTTCACACGGCTCGCGGCCGGTTCAGCGACCCCGCCGGCTCTACGCCGCGGCAAAGCGGTCGCTCGACCTGGCGGCCTCGGGCCTGGGCCTGCTCGTGGTCAGCCCGATCTTGCTCGTGGCGGCGATTGCGGTGCGGCTCGATTCGCCCGGTCCGATCCTTTTCCGCCAGACGCGCGTGGGGCGAGGCTTTCGGCCATTCTCAATCTACAAATTTCGCACGATGACCGTCGACGCCCCGGAGCGGGGCGGGCAGATCACGGCCGGGGCCGACCCACGCATCACGTCGAGCGGCCGCTGGCTGCGAAAATCGAAGGTCGACGAGCTGCCGCAACTGTTCAACGTGTTCCTGGGCGACATGAGCCTGGTCGGGCCGCGGCCCGAGGTTCCCAAGTACGTGGAGATGTTTCACGACCAGTACGCGGCCGTGCTCGCGGTGCGGCCGGGCTTGACCGATCCGGCGAGCGTGAAGTATCGCGACGAGGCGGAGATCCTGGCCGCCAGCCCCGATCCCGAGCAGGAATACGTCCAGCGGATCCTGCCCGACAAGATCGCCCTGTCGCGCGACTATATCGAGCGCGCGACCCTGGGGGGCGACGTGGCCATTCTGTTTCGCACGCTGCTCAGAATCGCCCGCTAGCGAGCGCGGGCTTGGGGGCGGAAACGTGCCGCGGAGCGCCGCCGTGCGTCTCAAAGCCACTTGCCGCCTCGGGGGCGCTTCCCGTTGCCGCATGGCGGCTGGGGAGCGCGCCAGGAGGCGGCCAGTCATTGGCCCGGGCTCGGGCCAATTATCCAAGATGGTCAACTTGAATGCGCGGCGCCTAGTTGCCGGCGGCCGAGGGCTGGTTTACCACGCGGGGCTCGAGTTCATCTCGCAGCACAAGCACTTCCGGCGGCGCTTCAATTCCGATGCGAACTCGGTCGCCTGAGACGCGCACGATCGTGACGATGATCGAATCTCCGAGCCTGATACGTTCTCTTTCCCGCCGGGACAAAACGAGCATGACCGAACCTCCGTGTTATGATCGATTGCTTGATAGTGTAGTTATGTATACTAACCGCGTCGTTCGTGTCAAGCGCGGATTTTTCGTGGTTCCGCACTCGCCACAGGGCGGTTGTCACCTCAGTCCCACTGTCGCGATCAGGCCGCGACCGCCGCGAGCTTGGGCGCCTCGACGAGCTGAACCTTGAAGAACCGCTCGCCGGTGGACCCGTAAAACAAAACCGTGTTGCGTTGCGTCTCCCAGATGGCCGAAAACTTGACGGCCCGCGGCCCGTGAAGGCAAAAGTAAATTCCGCAGGGCTGCTCGGAGCGAATCAAAATCCGCTCCGTGAGCGGAAAGGCGCCGAGTTCAAGTTGATTGTGCTGGCATAGGATCGTGTTGATATAAGTTCGTAATTCGTCCAATGTTTGAATCACCGGGGAAGTGGTGAACATGGGGCGTATATTCTCCTGGGAATCGCACGCGGGAAGATAAAAAGCGCCAACACGTGCGGGATAGATAATCTAGGCTAGGTTCCGACAAGAATGCTATCGGCCGAATGGCTGGACGCACTTGCAGCAAGAAGGGTAATTTTGAGAAATCGGTTAATTTAGCGGGGACGCAAGTCCTGGCTAAAGATTATGGATTGGGGTTTGGGGGCTGGGGTTTGGAAACAACACGCAGAAATTTCTTACCAACCCCTAACCCCCAATCCCCAGCCCCTACTTCGCGTATTCCGCGAACACGTCCGCCACGCGGCCTTCCTTCTCGTCACCCTTGTGCAGCAGCACACGATACCGCAGTCGCATGGTCTCGCCGGCCGGCAACGTGTACTCGCCCTTGCTTTTGCCATTGGTGAAATCCTTCAGGCCGAACGGATTGGCGGCAAACAGGCCGTAGGTCCGCACGTGCCAGTGCGTGGGAAAGCCGTAGCTCGAAGGGTGATTGAGAATGGCGATGCCCTGGGTCTCGCCGCCGTCGACGGGGCCATGGTAGTCGACCCAGGCGGCCGGTTTCCCCCACGCGGCCAGGTTCGTCTTGCCGTCGCTGTTGACGATCTTCCCGCCCTTCTTGGAATCAACCCGAATGCTCGATGCCATTCGCACGCCGAACGAACCTTCCTTCGTGTCGCCGAACACGACCGGCCCTTGCGTGGCCTTGAGCAGGATATCGCAGTCGATCCAGCGCTTTTCCGCATCGGCGCCGAAGGTGTAGGTCCGCTCATCTTGCAGCACCAACTTGCTGCCGTCGGGGCTGAGCCAGTCGTTGCGCGTGACGATCACGGCCTGGGGGCCTCCCTCGACTCGCACGAATTCGCGGTGTTCGATCCGCCCCTTGCCCTCCGACCAGAAGTCGATGCCGTTGACGTCGCCGTGCGTAAACCACAGCGAGCGCTGGTGGACGTGGTCGCGGTCGGTTTCGCCGGCCACGCCGTCTTCCATCGGCCAGTTGCGGGTCAGCCGCTTGCCGTCGCGGCCGATAATGGGCCACAAGATGGGCTTGCTGCCGGACTTGATCAGATACTCGGTGAACGGCTTGCCGTCGGCCTGAACCGTGACCCCCTGCGGAGTTTTTTCAACCGTAACGTCCCCGGCGGCGAATTCGGCCGCTGCGACCAGGCAAACCAACGAACAGCACGCGAGCAATGAGCGAAACATGGGGGCGGTCTCCGGATGAGTGACTACGTCACTATCGTAACCGCTGGCTGGGGGCTTCGCCAGCGCGGCAGGACCGCTACGAGGTACGCGGCGCGAGAGGGGTTTTTATCGCTTCGTCAGCTTGCTGCGCTCGAACTGGTCGAAGTCCACCAGCTTAAAGGTGGCCAATTGATTGGCCGTTTCCTCGATCCGTTCGGCGTCGCGCGGCAATAGCCGCCAAGAGACGTGGTGCTCGCTCCGCAGCGAGGCGGCCTTGACGCCGCTTTGCGTGGGGACGGTCAGATGGACTTCGGTCGGCACCAGGCCCCGCTTGACCAGCTCCGCATTGACCGCCATCCGCGCAAACGGCGGCGTCGAGCCCGGGTTGGACATGGTGTTAAAGCGGCCATACCAATCCGAAAACTCCCGATACTGGGCGGCCGCCTCGGGCGTGTTGGCCGGCATGGTCTTGAGCTCGTAAGTCATGTGGGGGCTGGTCATCTTCAATTCGCCATCCTGCGAGAAGTCGGTCTCGAACTCAGGATCGACGGCGAACTTGTTGAAAGCATTGGAGCTTTTGGCTGTCACGAATTCCTGCTGCTTGCTGGCGAACAGCAGAACCTCATCGGTCTTCACCTCGGCCTTCACCTTGCGCGCCGGGTCCAGGACGATGAAGCGGCCATGCGCCTTGTCGAACACGGCCACGCGATCGACCGAAGTGGCGCGCTGCGGATGGATCAAGTAGTCGTACACGTAGCCGGCGCGAAACAGCGTGGTGTTCTGGCTGAGCGGGATCTTGCTCTTGGCGGCATAGACGTCGGTCTGAATGCGAAAGTCATCGGCCGAAGCCGTGGCGCTCGGCAGAACCCCAAGAAACAAGGCGCCAAGCATCGGGGCAAGCGGCGACAGAACCAACCACGTTCGTACACATCGCATCGCAGGACCTCGCGACCGGGGGATAGGCAATTTTGGGCCCGGGGAAGGTACTCGAAGAACGCGCAGCGTGTAAAGCCGAATCGGCCGCCGCGGCGGTGTGCTGGCAGCAGCCATGCGCGGCTGCACTAGCCCGGGCGTGGGGTCGCCGGCGGCCTTGGCCGACAAAATCGGTCCAACTGCAGAGGTCGCTGCAATCGCACCGGCAATTCCTCCCGTCGGGGACATGCAAAGAGGGTCGCCGCGCGTTATGGTTGATAGTTTAACCGTCCGCCGCAGCCATTGAGCTAATTGCACTCTTTGGCCAACGGCGGACACGACCCGGAGAACGCTCTACGATGTCCCCTACGATGGCCCCAGCACTCGATTCCGCGATTCGCGACAAGACGGCCGTCGTGGGCGTCGTTGGCTTGGGGTACGTCGGCCTGCCGCTGATTAGGGCCTTCGTGGCCGCCGGCTTTCGCACCATGGGCTTCGACGTCGACAAGACCAAGGTCGAGCGGCTGCTGGCCGGCAATAGCTA
>JANNQN010000235.1:0-16701 GCA_031400775.1 Planctomycetia bacterium
GTGTGCGTGCGCAGGAACGTAGGTGCCTCGATCTTCGCCACGTTCAGGATTTCTTCTGCGCCGAGCGCTTGTGGGCTTCGTTGATTTCGCGGATCGAGCGCTCGATCTCGGCACCGAGCCGCCGGTGGATGAGCTCGACGAAGCCGAGATCGAGCGCTCGATCCGCGAAATCAACGAAGCCATCAAGCGCTCGGCGCAGAAGAAATCCTGAACGTGGCGAAGATCGAGGCACCTACGTTCCTGCGCACGCACACACGTGCCCATGACGCGTTGCGGCCGGTGCGCCTGACCCGAGAATTCACGAAACACGCCGAAGGTTCGGTGCTCATCGAATTCGGCGACACGAAAGTGTTGTGCACTGCCTCCGTCGAAGAACGCGTGCCGCCGCACAAGCGCGGCTCCGGCGAAGGCTGGGTCACGGCCGAATACGGCATGTTGCCGCGTTCGACACACACTCGCAGCGATCGGGAGGCCGCACGCGGCAAGCAAAGCGGACGCACCCAGGAAATTCAACGCCTCATCGGGCGATCCCTGCGTTGCGTGTTCGACCTGAAACGCCTGGGCGAGCGCACGATCTCGCTCGACTGCGACGTGCTGCAGGCTGACGGGGGCACGCGCACCGCGGCGATCACCGGCGCGTTCGTCGCCGCGCATGACGCGGTGACCTGGCTGCTCGCGCAAAAGCGCATCGACGTCTCGCACAACACAGGCTCGACGGCACGTAACCGCGGGGGAACGTCAGGCTCTCGCGCGCCAGGCGATCGAGATGCGGCGTGCGCAATCGCGGATGCCGCATGAACGAGTAGTCGGTCCAAGCGTGATCGTCGGACACGATCAGCACGATGTTCGGCGGAGCGGCCAGCCCACGATCGGCGAATGCCGAGCAGATCGCCAGGATCAGCAATAGGTGTGGAACAACACGCATGCAGTTTAGTTCGCTTGTCGGCTTAGCCGTGCTCGACTACTCCCATGCTCACTTCGCCCTTTTTCCGGCAATCACGTGCGGCAGCGTTACGGCTTTACCGCGTCGCGCGGGAAGGGGCCTTGGGTCCATGTCCAAAGTGGCCAGCGGGTATTCGCCGAGGTCATGGTTCTGGGGCCGTTGACGTAGCCAGCGGCGTAGATCACGAGCCCCAGGCAAATCGCCGCGCCGGCAATCCACGCTTCCCAGCGAAAACGGGGCTCCGGATCGACCGCGACCAACTCCTCGACCGGGCGGGGCCGGGCAATCGCGGCATAGGCAACCATCAGGCCAAACATCACCCAAAACACGTGGTGCATGTTGAAGTGGTTGTCACGGTGTGGATAAAAGAAGTAGAGCGCATTGAGATTCTGAAACAACAGCATCGTCAACGACAACCACAACACCGGCAGCATCGCCAGCCGCTCGCGCCTTTGGAAATACACGACCAGCCACACCGCCGCGCCGATGAAACCGAACAAGCACACGCCGTTGATCAGCCACAGCACGGTCTGAGCGAGTCCTTCGGGATCTTCATACCCGTAGGTCTTGAGCTGTGCCGACCAGGCCTCGATCTTGGCGGTCGGATCGATGCGCCCGAGCCGATGCCAAAGTGGTATGACGCCGAGCACATAAACGATGCTCAGAATCGAGAGGTATTGGAAGTTTTCTCTCTGCGGTGGCTCGGGATACGGCCGGTTAACCATTCCGAAGCAGTAAATGAAGCCGCCGATAAATCCGCAAGAGACTTCCATCACGTTCCAGTGATTGATGCTGAACTCGTAATGGTCCTGCATCGTATTGGCGATGTTACCCAGCAGGCGTCCGCCGGCCATTCCCAGTCCAAACCCGACATAGCCCAGCACCGCGCCGCGCAGCCCGCTGGGCTTGTTGTTCAGGATCAGCCAGATCATCTGACCGAGCGCAGCGCCCATGAACGTGATCGAGGAGTTGTTGCGGGGCGGGTTGATTTGAAAGCCCAGCACGTCGACGAAGAAGAACGCCGTGAACCAGCCGCCGGCCAGAATGCTCGCGGCCAGACCGAACCACTCGCCGCTGCGCAGCGGCTTGCGTTCGAGCATCAGCCCGATCAGCGCCCCGCCGAACGTGCCCCACGCGGATCCTTGCAGGAACAACGTCACAAAACCATAGGCGTAATTGATCGGCGTGTCGGCCTGGGCATAGCCGTGCAAAATGCCGTAGCTCATCGACCCGCCCGAGCCGATGCCGATTCCACCAAGCGCACCGAGGATCGGCATCCACAGAAATAATGATCGTTGGCCGCTGACGTAGGCCAGACCGAGTCCGAGCGCGGCGCCCGGATACATGGCGCCGACCAGATGGCCAAAATCTCCGCGTATGCCCCAGCCCAAACCGACCGCCAGCGCCACAAACAAACTTCGTATTGTGCGATCGGCCAGACTCATGATAGGCACTCCGCCTGTTAGACAGGTTTGACAGCCCACAATCTAATCGGGCGGGCGCTACGAATCCATGCCTGCTACTTTTCAGTCGCTTGCCAGACGATAGCCGATCCCCGGCTCGGTGAGCAAGACGCGCGGGCGGGCGGGCTCGGGTTCGATCTTGCGCCGCAGGTGGGCCATGTAGACGCGCAGATAGTGCGTTTCGAAGACGCTGCCCGGCCCCCAGACCTCCTTCAGAAGTTGTCGGTGCGTAATCACCTTGCCGGCGTGCTTGACGAGGGTCGTGAGCAGGCGATATTCGATGGGCGTCAAATGCACCTCCTTGTCGCCGACAAAGACTTGCCGCCGCGCCTGGTCGACCCGCAGGCCGTCGACGGCGAACACCGATTCGCCCGCCTCCGTTCCCCCGGCGGCGTGCCGCAGCGCCACGCGAATTCGGGCCAGAAGCTCCTCGACGCCGAACGGCTTGGTGAGATAGTCGTCGGCGCCGGCGTCCAGAGCGCAGACTTTCTCGGCCTCGCGACCGCGCGCCGAAACGACGATGATCGGCGCCGTCATCCAGGCGCGCATTTGCCGAATGACCTCCAGCCCGTCAATGTCGGGCAGTCCCAGGTCGAGCAGCACCAAGTCGGGTGGCGATTCACTCGAGCGTCTTAGCGCCTCGGCGCCGCTCTCGGCCTCGACCACCCGATAGCCATGACTGCCCAGCGACGCGCGCAAGAAGCGGCGAATCTCCGGCTCGTCCTCGACAACAAGTAGCTGGGGACCGTCCACGTGCTTCGGCGGCGCCTCGCGGTTATGCGTCGAGTGGAACTTCGCTGGGCGGAACACCCGCCTCGGCAGCCGCCAACGGCAGGCGGAAGCGAAACAACGTGCCGCCGCCGGGCCGATTCTCGGCGACCAGATCGCCGCCGTGCAACTCAATGATACCCCGGCAAATAGCCAGTCCTAATCCGGCTCCCGGTTTTCGGGCCGTGCTCGTGGCGCGATAAAACTTTTCGAACACGCGGTTCAAATCCTCGGAGGGCAATCCGGGGCCGCGGTCGGCGATCTCAACCACGAGCCGGCCGTCCGATTCGGCCGCGCGGACTTCGATGGGCGAACCGGGCGGCGAATACTTAATCGCGTTGTCCAGCAGATTCACAAACACCTGCTCCATCAGCAATTCATCCATCGGCACGAAGGGCAGGTCGCTCGCGAGCTGCATGACAAGCGGATGATCTTCGAGCGGCCGCGCCATCCGCGACAGCGCCACGCCGATGATTTCTTCGATCGATTGCAGCTCCTTATTAGGCTCCAGCGCCCCGGCTTCGAGCCGCGTCATGTCCAGCAGGTTCGCCACCAGCCGGTTCAAATGGTTGGCTTCTTTCAGAATCGACTGCAGCAGCTCGCGGTGGGTGTCGGCGTCGAGCGAACTAGCACCATCCAACAGCGTGCTGGCGCCGCCGATAATCACCGACAAGGGAGTGCGAAGGTCGTGCGAGACGGCACTCAACAGTGAACTGCGGAGCTGCTCGGTTTCCATTTGCACGCGGACTCGCGCGGCTTCGGCCGCCAGATCGACGCGCTCGACGGCCAGGGCGATCAGCCTGGCGAAGGTTTCCAGCAGTTGCACGCGGTCCGGCCCGATCGAGCCCCAGTCCACATCCGGCAATACTCCCAGCACGGCAACGGCATTCTGCGATACCTTTGCCGGAATATACAATCCCTGGGCGCCGGGCAACGTGGCCGTGCCATGGCCCGCCGTTTCGCCGTGCTCCAGCACCCAGTGGGCGACGGCCAGCTCGTGCGGGCCGGGAACAAATTCGTCGATCTCCGAGGTCATCGAAGTCATTTGCCGCTGGCCGTCGGGAATGAGCAACACGGCTTGCGCGTCGACCGCTTCGGCCACGTGGCGCGCGGCGGCTTCGGCGATCTGGGCGCGCGTTCGCGCGCCGCCCAACTGGCGGCTCATCGCATACAGCGAGGCGGTTCGCCGCTCGCGCTGCCGGGCCGATTCCACCTGGAAGCGAACCCGCGCGGTGAGCGTGCTGATCGAAAGCGCCGTGGCCAACATCACCGCGAAGGTAATCAGATACTCGGTGTCCGAAACGGCGAACGAAAACCTGGGCTCGATGAGGAAATAGTCGAATGCGGCAACGCCCAGCACGCTGGCCAAGATCGCCGGTCGGCTGCCGTAGCGGGCCGCGATCACCAGCACGCCCAGCAGATAGACCATCACCAGGTTCGTTTCCGCCAAGTAAAACGACAACGGCCAACCGATCAACGTGCATGCGACGATGGCGAGCACACTCGCCAGGTAGCCAGCGCGCGACGCGGGGCGCGGCCCCGTGCGAACCGCGGCCGGCGGCACGCGCCCGGGCTCGCCAGAAATAACGTACACGTCAATGTCCCCGCACTTGCGGGTCACCTCGTACACCAGCGACCCTTGCAGCCATTCCTTCCAGCGCGGGCGGTGCGGTTTGCCGACAATGATCTTCGTGACGTGGCGCTCTCGAGCATAGTGGATGAGCTCGTCGGCCCGATTCTGGCCGGAGAGCGTGACCGTCTCTCCGCCCAACTGCTCGGCCAGGTGCAGCGTCGCGGCAAGTCGATCGCGATCTGCCTGCGACATTCGCGCATCGGTCGGCGTTTCGACGTGAACGGCCATCCAGGGAGCGCGCGCGGCGATGCGCTTGGTGGCCCGCACCAGATGCGCCGCGAAGGGGCTGGGACCGACGCACACCAGCAGCCGCTCGCTGGCGGCGGGCCGGCCGCGCAGCCCATGCTCGGCGCGGTAGTCCTCCATCTGGGCGCCGACCCGTTCGGCGGCTTTTTGCAGCGCCAACTCGCGCAGCGCGATCAGGTTTCCCTTGGTAAAAAAGTGCTCGAGCGCTCGCTCGGCCTGAAAAGGAACGTAAACCTTGCCTTCGCGCAGCCGCTCGAGCAGATCATTCGGCGGCAAATCCACCAGCTCGACTTCATCGGCGGTTTCCAGAATCGAGTCGGGTACGGTTTCGGCGACAGCGATGCCGGTGATTTGGGCGATGACGTCGTTCAGGCTCTCGATGTGTTGCACGTTGAGCGTCGTGTACACGCTGATGCCGGCCTCCAGCAATCGCGCGACGTCCTGCCAGCGTTTGGCGTGCGTCATGCCGGGCGCGTTGGAGTGGGCCAGCTCGTCGACCAGGATCAACTGCGGCCGCTTCGCCAGGGCCGCCTCCAAGTCGAACTCGATCAGCTTCGTGCCCCGATAGGGAACTTCCCGACGCGCCAGCATGTCGAGCCCCAGCACGAGCGCCTGGGTCTCGGGACGGGCATGCGGCTCGATGTAGCCCACCAGCACGTCGAGACCTTCGCGGGCCTGCTCGCGACCGGCCTCGAGCATGGTGTAGGTTTTGCCTACTCCAGGCGCCGCGCCAAAGAAGATCTTCAGCTTGCCCCGAGCCTTCTTAGCCTCGTCGGCTTGAACGCGGAGCAACAGGGCGTCTGGATCGCGTCGACGGTCGTCCATATTTGCTCAGCGGGCTCATCGACAAATCGCGCCAATTGTCAGGATTACTTGGTTTTATCCAATTCCAAGTTCAAAGTCACCACGTTAACCCGGTCTTCACCAAGCAGCAGGAACGTGCGCAATTGCGTGTGCTTAGCCACCAATTCGCGCACTTTATCCTCTTGCAGTCCGCGCGCTTTGGCCACGCGAGAAACCTGGTAGTCGGCCGCTGCCGGGCTGATGTCGGGGTCGAGGCCGCTGCTGGACGCGGTGATGAGATCGACCGGAATCGGCTTCTCATTGCCCGGATCGGCCAGCTTGAGCGCGTCGACTCGGGTCTTGAAGGCGCCGGTCAAATTAGGCTCGATGGGTCCCAAGTTCGAGCCGCTCGAAGCGGCCGCATTGTACGGAAACGGCCCCGTCGCCGAGGGGCGAGTCCAAAAATACTTCGCATCGTCGAAGGGTTGCCCGATGAGCGACGAGCCCACGAGCTTTTCACCTTCCACGATCAGGCTCCCATTGGCTTGATTGGGGAAAATTACCTGAGCGAGCCCGGTGACAACCAGCGGATAGATGAGGCCGGTCAACACGGTCATGACGAGCATCATCAGGAGGGCGGGCCGAATAATCTGCGTTAGCACGGGAAGATTCCTTTACGTCAAGTGCATGACCACCAAGGCCATGTCGATGAGTTTGATGCCGATAAACGGAACGATCAAGCCGCCGACCCCGTATATCAACAGGTTATTGCGCAGGAGCGCCGCCGCGCCGATCGGCCGGTATGTCACTCCGCGCAACGCCAGCGGAATCAGCCCAATGATAATCACCGCATTGAAGATCACGGCCGAAAGGATCGCGCTGGCTGGCGTGGCCAGGTGCATGATATTCAGCGTGTCCAGAACGGGGTACGTCGTGGCGAACGCGGCCGGAATGATCGCGAAGTATTTCGAGACGTCGTTAGCCAGGCTGAAGGTGGTGAGCGAGCCGCGCGTCATCAGCAACTGCTTGCCGATCTCGACGACCTCGATGAGCTTGGTGGGATTGGAATCCAGGTCGACCATGTTGCCGGCTTCCTTGGCCGCCTGCGTGCCGCTGTTCATGGCCACGGCCACGTCGGCCTGCGCCAGGGCCGGCGAGTCGTTCGTGCCGTCGCCGCACATGGCCACCAGATGGCCGCTGGCCTGGTATTTGCGAATTAACTGCAGCTTAGCTTCCGGAGTGGCTTGGGCCAGGAAATCGTCGACTCCGCTTTCGGCGGCGATCGCGGCGGCCGTGAGCGGGTTGTCGCCGGTGATCATCACCGTGCGAATGCCCATCTGTCGCAATTGGGCGAATCGATCCTTGATGCCTCCCTTGACGATATCCTTGAGGTGAATCACACCCAGAGTTTTCTCATTTTCAGCCACGACCAGCGGCGTGCCGCCCTGTTTGGCAATCAATTCGATGTCCCGTTGGACACCCGCTGGAAACGAGCCGCCTTTCTGTTTGACGAAATTCTCGATTGCATCCGCGGCTCCCTTGCGGACTTCCCGCCCATCCATATTGACGCCACTGAGCCGGGTGTGCGCGCTGAAGGAAATGAACTTGGCGTGCATCTGGTTGATGTCGCGCTCGCGCAAGCCATAGCGGGCCTTGGCCAGCACCACGATGCTACGGCCTTCCGGCGTCTCGTCGGCCAGCGACGAAAGTTGCGCGGCGTCGGCCAACGTCTCGGCGGCGACGCCCTGAACGGGAATGAACTCGACCGCCTGCCGATTTCCCAGCGTGATCGTGCCGGTCTTGTCCAACAACAACACGTCGACGTCGCCGGCCGCCTCGACGGCACGCCCCGACATGGCGATCACGTTGGCCTGGATCATGCGATCCATGCCGGCAATGCCGATGGCCGACAGCAGCGCGCCGATGGTCGTGGGGATCAAGCACACCAAGAGCGCCACGAGCACCGTCACGGTGATCGGCGTTCCTTGCCCGGCCAGGCCGACGCTGAAGATCGAGTAAGGCAACAGCGTGACGCACACCAACAGAAAAATGATGGTCATGCTCGCCAAAAGAATGTCGAGCGCGATCTCGTTGGGCGTTTTCTGCCGCTTGGCCCCTTCGACCATGGCGATCATGCGATCCAAAAACGTCTCGCCCGGGTTGGCCGTGACGCGCACGATCAGCCAGTCGGAAAGCACGCGCGTGCCGCCGGTAACGCTGCTGCGATCGCCGCCGCTTTCGCGAATGACCGGAGCGCTTTCGCCGGTGATCGCGCTTTCGTCGACCGAGGCCACTCCCTCGACGATCTCGCCGTCGGCCGGAATATAGTCGCCGGCTTCGACGCAGATCAGATCTCCTTTGCGCAGATCGGGCGCCGCGGTGATCTTGAGATCGCCGGCACGCAACAGTTCCTTGCAGTCGGGAGCGGTTGCATGTTGATCGGGGGTCCGCACGAATTTCTTCGCCGGCACTTCTTGCCGCGCGCGACGCAGCGAGTCGGCCTGGGCCTTGCCCCGGCCCTCGGCCATGGCCTCGGCGAAGTTGGCAAACAGCACGGTGAACCACAACCAGATCGCGACGCTGAGGATGAACCACGAGGGTTCCTCGGCGGCGGTGTTTAACGACAGGAACCACAGTCCCGTCGTCAGGATACTGCCGACGTAGACCGTGAACATGACCGGATTGCGAATCTCGCGGCGCGGATCGAGCTTGTAGAACGAATCGACGAGCGCTCGCTGCAAGATCTTGGTATCGAAAAAGGATCGAGCCTTGCTGGACATTCGGTTACTCCATCATCAACAGTTGTTCGACGATCGGGCCCAGTGCCAAAGCCGGCACGAACGTCAGCGCTCCGACCAGGATGACGACGCCAACCAGCATCACGACGAACAACGGCCCATAGGTCGGCAGCGTGCCGGCGCTCGCGGGAATGTGCTTTTTCGCCGCCAGGGAGCCGGCGATAGCGAGAATCGGAATCGTCAGCAAGTAGCGGCCCATGAGCATCGCCAGACCCAACAACGTGTTGTAGAAGGGAACATTCGCGTTTAGCCCGGCAAACGCGCTGCCGTTGTTGTTGCCGGCCGATGAGAAGGCATAGAGAACCTCGCTGAAGCCATGCGGTCCCGAATTGGGGATGCTCGGCTTGCTCAGCTCGGGAAAAGACACCGCTATGGCGGTAAGACCCAGCACGGCAATCGGCGGGATCAGGATCACGATGGCCGCCATCTTCATTTCGTAGGCCTCGATCTTCTTGCCGAGGTATTCGGGCGTGCGGCCGACCATCAGCCCGCCAATGAACACGGCGATGACGGCGAAGGCGAGCATGCCATACAGTCCGCTACCGACGCCGCCGAACACGACTTCGCCTAGCTGCATGAGCCACATCGGCACAAGTCCGCCCAACGGCGTGTAGGAGTCGTGCATGGAATTGACGCTGCCATTGGAAGCCGCCGTGGTCGCCGTGGCCCAGAGGGTCGATTGGGCAATACCGAAGCGAACCTCCTTGCCTTCCATGTTGCCGCCGGCTTGAGCGGGTCCGGCCTGGTCGTCGACTCCCAACGCGGCTAGCGCCGGCGTGCCGGCTTGCTCCGACCAATAGCAGAGGCCCAAGAGCGGCAGGAAGATCACGAACATGGCAGCCAACAGGGCCCAACCTTGCCGCGTGTCGTTGATCATCTTGCCGAACGTGTAGCACAGCGCCGCCGGGATAAGCAGGATGGACAGTAACTCGAGGAAGTTCGAAAGCGGCGTGGGGTTTTCGAACGGATGGGCCGAGTTGGCGTTGAAGAATCCTCCGCCGTTGGTTCCCAACTGCTTGATCGCGATTTGCGACGCGGCCGGGCCGACGGCGATGGCTTGTTCGGTCACGACCTGCCCCGTCGTGCCGTCTTTGGTCGGTTGCAGCAGCGACACGTTTTGATAGGGTTCGAACGTCTGCACGACTCCCTGCGAGACCAGCACCAGAGCCAGCACGACCGACAGGGGCAGCAGGATGTAAACCGTGCTGCGGGTAAAGTCGAACCAGAAATTACCGACGGTCGAAGCTTGTCGTCGCACGAAGCCGCGAATCAATGCCACGAGCACGGCCATGCCCGAGGCTGCCGACAAAAAGTTTTGCACCGACAGTCCCAGCATTTGCGACAGGTAGCTGAGCGTCGCCTCGCCGCCGTAGCTCTGCCAGTTCGTATTCGAGGCAAAGCTCACGGCCGTGTTGAAGGCAAGATCGGGCGTCGTGCCGGCCACTGCTTGCGGGTTCAGCGGCGCGTAATGGTAATATTGCAACCGCAACAAGCCGTAGACGACGATCAGGCCGATAAAATTGATCGTTAGCGCCGCGTACGCATAGTGCTTCCACGACATCTCGACGGTCGGATCGATGCCGCACAGGCGATAGATCAGCCGCTCCAGCGGGCCGAGGATTTTGTCCAGCCCACACGGCTGTCTCTCATACACGCGGGCCATGTAGGCGCCCAAGGGCTTCACGAGCGCCACCAGCACTACGATGAACACGACCAGTTGCAGAATCGCGATGGCAGTCATGCGAACCACTCCGGCTTCAACAGCGCAACAATCAGGTAAACAAACAGGAGGGCCGACACGGCCGTCCCGATCACGTAGACGCCATCCATCGAAGCGTCTCCTAAATGCGCTCGAACAGCCGCACCATGCCGAAGCAGAGCGCGAAGAATACAACCACGATGCCGAGATACACTGCGTCCACTTGTGTCGTCCTCCGTTTCACGGGTCACTGCTAGAAGTCTATCCGGGGGCGCGTAAAAATTGCGTTAAAACTGATGGCCGGCCGTAAACCCGCATTGCCGCACGACATTGGGCCCTTGGTCGTTTATATTGCTACGGCCGGCCGGCATCCGGTTTCGCGTCGAGCCTGACGCAATTTAATCATTCGTGTCTGGGGAGAGATTTCCGATGCTTAGGAAGATTTGCCGCGGCGCCTGGTTGGTTATTTCGTGCATGCTCGTCACTTCCTCGTCAGCGACGGGCCAGTCGCCGGCGCGCTGGCTAGCGCACGACATGCAACGTCCGCGCCCGCCGCTGGTGAGTCCCAGCAAGCTGGCGCTGCCGGTTGCGGCGCCGTCAGATGCGATCGTGGTGTTTGATGGTCTCGACCTTTCTAAGTGGCGAGATGCCGAGGGTGGTCCGGCCAAGTGGAGAGTTCGCGACGGTTACATGGAATCGGTGCCGGATAGCGGATACATTTTTTCCGCCGGCAAATTCGGAGACGTGCAGCTTCACGTCGAATGGGCGACGCCGGTTCCAGGGTCAGGCCGCGGCCAGGGGCGCGGCAATAGCGGCATCTTTCTCATGGGCCTGTTTGAAGTGCAGGTGCTGGATTCGCATGAGAATGAAACCTATACCGACGGCCAGGCCGGCGCTATTTATGGTCAGCATCCGCCGCTGGTCAACGCCTGCCTGCCTCCTGGCGAGTGGCAGAGTTACGACATCGTGTTTCGCCGTCCACATTTTCACGAGGATGGAAGCGTTGCCAGGCCGGCGCGAATCACCGTGCTCCACAATGGAGTTCTGGTGCAGGATAACGTAACCATCTGGGGTCCGACGACCTGGCTTCAGCACCGGACCTACGAGCGTAGTTCCGAAAAACTGCCCATTTCGCTACAAGATCACGGCAATCCGGTGCGTTATCGCAACATCTGGCTGCGCGAATTGCCGGAGTCGGCGGAGCCAACCGGTTTGGCCGAGCAGCCGGCAAGCGATGTGACCTTCTCGCAGGAGCAACTGCAAAAATTCGCAGGCGCGTACGGCACTCCCCTGGGAGACGTCATCAAGATCGAATTGAAAGGCAATCATTTGCAGGTGCATTTGAAGACGGGCCAGGTCATTGATCTCATTCCGCGATCGGCCACGGAATTCGCCATGCGATTTACCGCCGGCAAGATCGTATTCGCCGTCAAGGAGACCGGCGACGTCACTGGCTTTGCGATGCACTTGGGCGGAGAAAAGTATCCCATCACTCGTCTGGCTGCGCAACCCTGAGCGTGACGTAGTGGCTGCTCGTCGCCGTGTTCTTCGTGTCGCCGTGGTTTATCTCCTTGGAAGAGAATTGACCACAACGACACAAAGAGCACGGAGAAAGGAAATCGGACGCCAGGTAATGGACCGACTAAGCTTCTTTGTCGCCCTGGCATGCGTAGTCCGGTAGGTCCGACAGCTAAGTTGGCTTGCAAGCGATCTCTCAGGGAAATCCTGAAATGAAAAAGGGGCCTGCTCGTTCCGTGGTGGAAAATCGAGCAGGCCCCTGAGACCATCTGACAGGTTCTTACCGCTTCCGTCGCCAGCGACAGGCGATCAGGCTGAGGATACCGAAGGCGGCGAGCACGATGCTCGACGGTTCGGGCACCGCGGAGACGGCTTCCAGGGCGTCAACGTTCTCGCTGCCGAGCAGCGCCGTGACATTGTTGGCGGTATCCCAGGTAACGCCGCCGTGGACGAGGAACGTGGCTGGATTCACAAGATCCCAAAACCAGATTTCACCGCCGTCGAACTGGCCGTCGGACGTGGGACGAATGCTGAATAGAATCGAACTAAAATTGGGACCGACCATTAGCGCGTCGAGATCGATCAACGGCAATAGATCGGCATCGCCAAGGGCGCCTGCGATCTGGCCCGTGGTGACGAACGGAACGGACGTCACGCCATTATACGTCCAGATGGAAATGAAACCGGGATCTCCTTCGAGCGAGAATTGAAAGGAGTCGTCGAGGCCTTCTCCACCCCAGACTTCGAGCGCATCGAGATCGACGACGCCCTTATCGTTTGGGCCCGCAGCATCGACCTGACCAATCGTGGCCCAAACGCCGATCCCACCGGTAATGGAATGAGAGAGAATCGGCGCGATCGGGTCACCCGTTGAGGAAAGCAGCAAGGCGGATCGGTTGTTGTTGACCTCAAAGAACAGGGCGTCGCTCGATCCGGCGAGGGCATCCACCTCTCGGCCGGGATCCGGGATGGGTCCGAAGCTACCCGAGTAGTTGAAGCCGTTTTGCGTGCCGCCAGCGCCGTCGAAGCGGAGAACCCGAAGCGGATCGCCGACGGGAGGGTTCGCGTCATTCTTGTCGAAGCGGTCCGTGTACTCTTTGCCGGGAACCTGGCTCGGACCGGGAATGACCGAACCGGGGGCGGGATTAACAAACGGGCCCTGGACGACGTAGTTGTCGGCCACGGCGTTCTGGCAGGCATACAGCGAGAAGGAGCAGCTAACGACAAACAGTACCAGCAATTTTGTGATTTGGATTTGAGTGTTGCGAATCATCGTTGTCCTCGTGAATGTGAAAAATCGAATGGTTCGATAAGCGCAGCGATAGGGTGGGGCCCGCTCGTTCCGTGGTGGAAAATCGAGCAGGCCCCTGAGTACATTTAGCAGGACTTACCGCTTCCGCCGCCAGCGACAGGCGATCAGGCTGAGGAGACCGAAGGCGGCGAGCACGATGCTCGACGGTTCGGGCACCGCGGAAACGGCTTCCAGGGCGTCGACGTTCTCACTGCCGAGCAGCTTCGTGACATCGTTGGCGGTATCCCACGTGACGCCGCCATGCACGAGAAACGTGGCTAAGGGATTCGTGAGATCCCAGTGCCAGATTTCGCCGCCATCGAAACCGGCCCCAGGGATCGGGCGAATGCTGAAGAGGATCTCCTCGAAACCGACCATCAGCGCGTCGAGATCAATGAACTCCACCAAACTGGTATTGCCAATAGCACCGGCGATCTGGCCCGTGGTGATGAACTGGGTAGACGTCACGCCATTATAGTTCCAAATGGCGATAGAACCTGGATCGCCCTCGAGCGAGAAATGCTGGGAGTCGTCGGCGCCTTCGGTACCCCAGACTTCCAGCGCGTCGAGATCCACAACGCCCGGATCGTTCGCGCTGGGAGCATCGACCTGACCAATCGTGGCCCAAGTGGCGATCGCACCGGACGTGGAATGAGATCGAACCGGCGCGATCGGGTCGCCTTCGGAGGAAAGCAGCAGGGCCGACTGGTTGTTGTTGACTTCATTGAACAGCGCGTCGAAGGGACCGGCGATGGCATCGATCTCTCGACCGGGATCCGGGATTGTCGCGCCTAGGGCTACGAAGCTACCCGAGTAGTTGTAGCCGTTTTTCGTGCCGCCAGCGCCGTCGAAACGGAGAACCTGAAGCGGAGCGCCGCCGGGCGGGTTCGCGTCATCTTTGTCGCGGTGGTCCGTGTACTCTTTTCCCGTGACCTGAGCGGGAGTGGGAATGACCGAACCCGCGGCGGGATTGACAAAAGGGCCTTGCACGACGTAGTTGTCGGCCGCGGCGTTTTGGCAGGCATACAGGGAGAAGGTGCAGCAAGCGGCAGTCAAGACGAGCAAGTTGTGGATTTGAAAGCGGCGAATCATGGTAGTCCTCATTGTCAAATGGTGAAGAGTTTTTGGATTCAATATGCGCAGCAACAGCGTGTACGGGTCGACGCCCAGTCCGTCGTCATCGCGAATCTCGGAACAGCAGAGACTCGGGATGATCGGATTGGGCGATCTATCGAGAGGGTGGAATCAACGCCAGCGGGGCGACAGCAAAGAGGCTCGTGGCAACGGGCGCCGGGCAAGATAACCGTGGAAGGCGCGAGCAATTACGCAAGAAATGCGTGGAAAAAAAGTGGTGGTACTCATGAGCGATAACCCTTCGGCAGTTGTGGAGAAAATTTTCAGAGGCCAACGAATTGCGGATCGGTTCGATCCGGCAGCAACGACGCGCAAGTCCGATTAGGCGGATGCGCGGAAGCTGGTCATTGGCGTTTCTCCACGGACTCGAAGGGTTATCAGAGCATTAGCACTTTTTTACGCCGCTAAGCGGCAGAGTGAAACGAAGCACCTCAGTAGCAAGCGTTGAGAATAGCGGTGTTTGTCGAGTTGTCAATAGTTTTTCAGTTTCCCGAAGAAAATATTTGGCTCTGGAGCTTCCCCGCGGCCAGCCTGCCGCCGCCACAAGCGCTCGTTTGCCTGGGTTGGTCGTGTATCGTCCACGCTGGTATGCATTTGCGTCGATCTGTTGGCCCAGTCGCATGGCACGAAATTGCTGTTTTTGCACGCCCGTCCACCATCGCCGTTACCCGTCCCGGGCGACGTACAGCGGCGGTGAATCGTCGCGAGCGCGCCTGCTCGGGGATACTCGTAGTCAGGCCGGGAACTGTCGCGCGGAGCCCGGCGGAATCCGCGCGAGACGGCGCTGCTGAGACGCCGGGTGGCTAGTGCAACGTTCCAGATGCACGGCACACCCCTTATACGCGGGCTGGAATGAGTACGGGTCGAACACGGCGTCGGTCAACAGGTTCGTTGTCGCGTAGTGCATCGGCACGAAGACCTGGCGCGGCGGAACCGTGTGTACGACGACCGCTTTGGCCTGCAAGCTGCCGCGCCGCGATGAGACGGTGATCCAATCGCCAGGACGGATCTTGAGCTCGCTGGCATCGCGTGGGTTTAGCTCGACGTAGACTTCGGCCGGATACAGCTTCTTGAGGACTTCCGACTTTGCCGTCCGCGTTTGCGTATGCCACTGTGCGGCAGAGCCGCGACCGGTGAGCAACAGAAAGGGATACTGAACGTCGGGCGACTCGGACAACGGTCTCGGCTCGGACCAGATGAACCGTGCCTTGCCGCCTGGGTGAAAAAAGCGTCCGTCCTCGAAAAGTCGGCGCTCCGTCTGCTCACGATCCGGCTCGGTCGAATACGGCCACTGAATGCCGCCGCGCTGGTCCAACATCTTGTAGTCTTCAATACCCGTGAAATCGCACGGTTGTCCCGCGGAGAGCCGCTTGAGGATCTGGAACACCGCTTCGGGACTTTCCCAATCGCGAAACATGGCGCCGCAACCCCAACGTTCGGCGATCAAGCGGAAGATGGCAAAATCGGCGAGCGCCAGACCGGGGGCGCGTTTGACTTTCTTCACGACTCCAAAACGGCGTTCGGAGTTGATGAACGTCCCGTCTTTCTCGCCCCAGGCGGCAGCCGACAAAACCAGGTCGGCCAATTGAGGGGTCTCCGTCGAAGCATACATGTATTGCACGACGAGAAAGTCGAGACGATCGAGAATGTCGCGCAGTTGGCCCTGGTTGATCCAGGAGTGAGCCGGGTTGGTGCCGATCACCCACAGGCCGCGAATCTTCCCGCTCAAGACTCCTTCGAGAATCTTGTGGTAGGGCCAGCTCTTTTCCGTTGGAATGGCCGATTCTTCGGTGCCGAGCGCATCGGCGACTTTGCGCCGATGCTGCGGATTGCCAAAATCGTGGCCTCCCAGCAGGTTCGTGGTATTACTGAAGAGGCGCGAGCCCATGGCGTTGCACTGGCCGGTGATGGAATTGGCGCCGGTGCCCGGTCGACCGATGTTGCCGGTCATCAAGGCTAAATTAATGATCGCCTGGGCCGTGCGCACGCCTTGGTGGCTTTGATTGACTCCCATCGTCCACCAGAAGGAAACTCGCCGGCCTGCATGGATCGTGTCCGCGAGCTTCTCGATCGCGCCGGCCGAGATCTCGGTTTCAGAGCAAACGTGCTGGAGCGTGTAGGGCTGCACGAATGTCGCGAAGTCGTGAAAGCCTGTGGTGTGAGCGTCGATGAATTTTTGGTCGAGCCAGCCACGTTCGATCAGCAGGCGCGCCAGGCCGTATAGCAACACTAAATCGGACTTGGGCTTCAGGGCCAAATGCTGCGTGGCCTGCATCGCGGTTTCGGTGGCGCGCGGATCGATCACGATGATCTCTGGATCGTTCGGATTGTTGACAATCCGCTGCCACATGATCGGGTGCGCGATGCAGAGATTGCTGCCCACCAACACGATCACATCGGATTCCTCGAAATCCGCGTACGTATA
>JANNQN010000236.1:0-4659 GCA_031400775.1 Planctomycetia bacterium
CGTGCGCGTCGGTCTCGCATCGAAGTTTCCCCGGAGCCGCTGCCTGTTGCCGAACCGGTTCTCGATCCCGAAGAGATCGACGCCGAGGTCGACGTGCAGGAGATCGCAGCACCGGAAGTCGAAACGATCTTGCCGGAAGCGCCCGCCCAAACGGCGCCGGTGGTGGAGCAACCGCTGCCGCCCGCTGCTCCGGTACCGCCGCCGGCGAGCCCACCGCGTCGCAGCGCTTCGCGACCCCTGCCGCGCCCGAGGGGTCGACGAGATCACTGGTCTGCCGAGGAGTTCGAGGGCGAGCTGACCGATCGGGTCCGCTCGGGACTTGTCGCGGAGTCGCGGCAGCGCGAAAGCCAGGTCGAGCTCGACGACGATTTCGCGGCCACCGAAGACTCCGAAGCCGCCTAGGAGCTTGGGGACAAAACATCCCGGGAGAGGGGGACAGTCCCATTTTTCTCCCAGGGCACCGAAAAATCGGGACAGTCCCCGACGTTTTGTTCTCAGGCTCTAAGCTACAAATACGTTTGCAGCCACTCGTAGGTGCGTTGCTCCGCCACCGGCGGAATCGTGTGTCCCTGGCCATGATTGAACAGGCCGATCCGAGCGACCGGGCCGTACAGCCGGTAGGCCTCGAGCGCCGCCTCGATGTAGGGCCAACTCTTGGCTCCGTCGGCAGAGCCGCCGCCGATCAATAGAAAAGCCCGCGGCGCGGCCAGCCCCAACAGCTCATGATGCTCGCGGCCGAAGTTCTTCGTGGCCAGATACCAGGGGGCTTCCCAATTCGAAAACGACGTGCCCACGCCTCCTTCGCTGCTGACGGCGGCCTTGATCCGTTCGTCCAACGCGGCCAGGTATAGCGCCTCTTTAGCGCCCAGCGAGTGACCGGCCGCGCCAATGCGTCGCGGATCGACACCTGGTTGACTCGCCAACAGATCGACCGCCCGCATGCCATCGCACAGCATTTTGGCCATGCCGGGCGCTTGCGGATGGCGGCTACGATGCTCTTTGACGCGCTGCATGTAATCGACGTCGCGGCCGTCGTTCCACAGGAAGCAGCGCGGACAGAGCACGACAAAGCCACGCTCGGCCAGCTTCAGTCCCCAGGCAGCCTGTGGCGGCCCTTCCAAACCTGCGCCCTGGCGAATCGTGTAATCGACCGTCGAATGGAACACCACCACGCCCGGCATTTGTTCCTTGGCCGGGGAGGGGCGCAGCAGGTAGGCCTCGCACTTGACGCCCCATTCGCTGTCGTAGCGAATCAACTGCCGCGAGATCGTGGCGGTGCGCGTCGATTCGAGAATCTCATATTCCGGGGGCCGACGCGGCGAACGCCAAACGCCCAACAAGTTCAGCCAGGCCTCGCGCAATTGGGCCCGCTGTTGTTTCCACTGCTCGAGATTCGCGAGCTTGTTTCCCTGGGCATCCATCAACAGCGACCGCAGCGGGGGCAAATTCGCCAACAGAGGGCTGGGCGGGGTTTGAATCTCGCCGAGCCACGGCACTTCCAAAACGCTCGGCAGCCGCTGGGCTCCTGCCACGGCTGGAGCAAGGACCGAAGACAGTGAGAGCATGCCAAACTGCCGGCGAGAGAATCGCATGGGGAGTATCGCCGATCGGCAAACGTGGAAGACTGGGGCTACTTCGTGGCCGGGTCGATTGTAGTGGGAATGGGCTGATCCAAGTAACGCCAGTTCTTGATAAACGAGATGAGATCCGCTATTTGTCGCTGCGACAGGTGCTTCTCGAATCCTTCGGGCATCAGCGAAGCGCCGGTGGATTGCACGCTTTCGATGTCGGCCCGCAACAGATCGAGCGATTTGTTCTCGGGTTGCCGTAGCGTGATCGAGCTGGCCGTTTCATTCGCGATCAAGCCGGTGTGCATGACGCCGCCGGCCACTACGGTGTAACTCACGTAGTTGTTGTCGATGGCCTGGTTTGGGTGCAGGATGTCCGTGAGCAATTGCTCGGGCGTTTTGACGCGCGAATCGGAGATGTCCGGCGCCACGTTGACGCCCACGCCGGCAATACGATGGCAGGTGGAGCAGTGCTGCCGAAACAGCTCGAGTCCCGCACGAGGATCGGCCGGCAGCGTCAAGCAGGCCTGGTATTCTTCCAGCACGCGCTTCCGCTCGGCGGGGACGGCCGCCACGAGAAGTTCTTCCGCTCGGGCGCGGATCTTTGCATCGGCGTGCTTTCGCAGCGCGGTTTCGCGGGCCGCGTCGAGTTCTCGCCGCGGGATATCGCCAGATTCAATGGCGTCCAGCAGCCGCCCGGCGGAAGCACCTTGAGCGATCAGCGCATCGAGGATCGCCCGTCGCACGATCGGGGTTTGCTCCGTGAAGCTGGCTAGCAATGCCGCGGAAGTCGCTTCGTCACCATACGCGGCCAGGGCAGTTGCCGCTCGCACGCGCAGCGATTGCGCCGGGTCCTGCGCCACGATCTGAGCCAGCGCCGCACCGGCACGTGGGTTGCCTGCGTGTCGCAGCAGGTCGATTTTCGTGGCCCGCTCATCGGTGGTCCGCGTCGCGTCGCTCGCTTCGTCGGCGGCACGATTGAAAATGCCTTGAAGTTTGTTTTTTAGCGACGCATTCTTGTCGAGCTTCTCGTCGACGAACACGGCAAGCGACGTGCCTCGCCGCTCCAGCCCGCGTGCAATGCCGCTAAGAGAGGTTTCGCTTGCGGCGGAAGCGTCGGCAGATAGAACGACTATCGCGAGCACGCCGTCGATCTCACTCGCGTCGCGCCGCGAACCGACTTGCGTGGCCAGTTCACCCACTAGCAGCAACTCCGGCGCATCGAACCCCAGACGCTCGATGCGAGGCGATCGCAGAGCGGCCAGTAGTAGCTTGCCGATCGCTTCCGGCACCGCGGTCGACACGGCACGACGCGTCCAAACGTCGTCCGAGTTGACGAGGGCAATGGCCAGCAGCGACTCGACCGCAGCATCTTCGCTCTCGCTGCCCAGCGCCAGCGCGGTTCGGAAGCGCACTCGGGCGTCGGCATCGGCAGCGAGCTTGAGCAATGCATCGGGCATGGGACGGCCCGTGTGTTGCGACTCGACCAGCGCGACGGCATGTTCGCGGACCCGCGGATTCTCGTCGGCCAACCGGCCCTCGGCGATTCGCGGGTCGAGCGCGTTCAAGCCGTCGAGCGCCCACAGTGCATGTACGCGGGCCACGGCTTCCGCGGCGCTCGTGGCGACCAGTTCGAGCGCCGGTATTGTTGTCGCGTCCTGCCGCTCGTACAGCAGGCGAGCGGCCGTGTCGCGCCACCAGCCGTTCTCGTGTCGCAAGAGTTCGGCAAGCTCGCCGGAGGTTGCCTTGGACAATGCCGGTTCGAGAGATCTGGCCCGCTTGCCCGCAGGCGCGATGCGATAGATCCGTCCCCGGTCATCGCCCAATCGCATGTCCGCGCGGTTCTGCAATTCGCTCGGCATGAACTGGGGATGCTCGATGACGGCGCGGTACATATCGACCACGTACAGCGCTCCGTCGGGTCCGACTTCCAGATTGACCGGACGGAACCAGGAGTCGGGCGTGGCCAAAAACTCGCGGCCCTCTCGTGCGCTCTTGGAAGCGAACGTCACGCCGCTGTCGGTCAGAATCTCGCGATGCACCAGACTGCCGGTCGGCTCGCAGACGAATGCATTGCCGTCATACTCTTTTCCCAGCGCTCGGCCGCGATAAATCTCGACCCCGCACGCGGCCGTAAATTGCCCGGCGTGCAAGTTCGACGTCGTCCAGGCATCGGTCAGCGGATAGACCCGCGACTGTTCGCCGCTTGCCGCGACATTGGCCAGCACCGAGGGCACCGCCAGCAGCGGATTGCGGGCCAGGTACCCGCTCTCGAGCACGATGTGATCCAACGGCGCCCGATTGTTGCAAACGAAACGATTGCCGAAATTGTCGAAGGTCAGGCCGAACTGCCCGTTGCCCGAGACGGCCTGGCAATCGCCGCTACGGGGATCGAAACAAAAATCCATGCCGCTGATCGCCAGCGGTTTTTGTTCCTTGCGGCGCGGATCGGCCACGACGCCGCCGCGCAGGCCGTTGGCGATGTAGACGCGATTGTCGAGCCCGAGTCTTGGATGGTTGGCCCGCAGTTGAGGATTCTCGGCCGTGAAGCCCTGGAACCAGACTTCTTTGAGGTCGGCCCGGCCGTCGCCGTCGGTGTCCTTGAGATACACGACCTGCCCGGCCAGCGTGACGATGAGTCCGCCTTGCCAGGGCTGCAGTCCGGTGGGAAACAACAGTTCGTCGGCGAAGACTCGCGACGATTCGTAGCGACCATCGCCGTCGGCATCGAACAATTGGCAGATCCGCGACAGCGGGGCTGCGCCCGGCTTGGGTCCATTGGGGTAATCGCGCATCTCGACGACCCATAGCCGGCCATCTTCGTCGAAGCGAATCGCGATCGGGTCGATCACCGCCGGCTCGCAGGCCGCCAGCTCGATTTGCAGACCGGCGTCGAGTTGGAAGTGTTAGATCGACTCGGCCGGTTCGAGCGTGCTGGCCACGGGCTCGGCGCGCAGCGACATGGGCAGCGTCATCAAGCAAATCAGCCCCAGGACGAATCCAGTGTTACTCAGTAAGCAGCGCGGAGTGAATACGAAACGCATTAGGGGCTCGTTGGCGCTGGAAGTTCTGAGAGTCGGACCGCCTCATA
>JANNQN010000237.1:0-7221 GCA_031400775.1 Planctomycetia bacterium
CCCCCCCGCCCCCCCCCCCCCCCCCCCACCCCACCCCCCCCGCCCCGACCCGTTCCTTTGTGTTTTTCGTTGGTGGTTTTTTTTTTTTCTACACCACCCCCCCCAACAACCCCCCCCCCCCACGACGCAAATACCAGCAGAAAGTATGGGATCTGTGAGCAAATGCGAGCAAAGACGTTCAAAACGCGTGCGGGGTTTGCATGCTTGTCCCTAGCGCCGTCGAGCCCGCGCTGGCGACTCGCGCTTGAGCGCCGTGACGCAGATTTCTTGGCGATTGTGGGGCAGTTGCCGGGCGCGCACGTGGGCGTATCCCCAGGCGCGAATTCGATCGAGGTAGTCGGGCACGTTCTCGGCCAGGCTCCATTCGAGCAGCTTCAGCGTCAGCAGAATGCCGCGAACGTGTACGGCCGGATGGGTCACGATCGCCTCGACCATGTCCAGCGTGAATTGCGGAGCCACGTTGACGTCGGCCGCCAGCCAGTCAACGTGGGCCAACTCGCGGCGTCGCACGTCGGAGCCGCGCTTCTGAATGTGCTTGAAATTGGGATGGGCCAGCACCATCGGATCGACCTGGGCCGGATCGATGCCGATCACTTTCAGGCCCCGCGCCAGCAGCGCCTGGCTCGCGCCGCCGGGGGCGCAGCCGATTTCGACCATGCGATCCTTAGCCTTCACGGGCAATTCGGACCAGGCCAGCGCCTCTTCCATTTTGAGATAGGCCCGCGAGACGGCCTCGGGCGGCATGACCAGGTCGCGCAAGCCACCGGGAAAGCAGGTATCGGCCGCGCCCGCGCGGTGCAGGCCATACCACCACTCGTCGGCCTCGACCAGCGTGCAATCGGCGACCAACTGGCCAGGCTCGGCGACACGCCCGGGCTGATGTCCGCCTCGGCTATCGAACCAATGCCGGCGAATTGCTTCTTCGGCCGTATGGGCTTCGGCCGTGATGCATGGCTCGAAGCCGCGCTGCCCCGGCGCGGCCGTGTCCCGCTGCCAGACGTGCAGCGCGTCGAAAGGCCGCCGGCCGATTTGCTCGACGAATTGTTTAGCGCGCTCCTCGAGGCTCGCCGCGTTCACCTTGCCCAGCGAAAATCCCCAACAGCGGGCGAACACGCAATTCGGATCGAAGTCGACGGCCAGGCTGTGATCGGCCGGCAGCTTGAACGTCAAGAAACCGGGCCGCGAATAGGCAAAGCGAAAATCCGGCCAGCGCGCGGCAAATTCCGCCTTGAGCGCGCGCTCGGCCCCCACCTGGCACGTTGCAAACAGAAACGCGGGCCGCTCGTGGTCCGCGGCGCGTGGTCGAGTCACTATTTGCCCCCGACAATCTGAACTTGCGCGGGCGAGCCGGGCACGTCCGCCAATTCCAGCCGCAAGTCGTCGGTCGAATTGCCGTTCAACAGCAGCGTGATGGCGTGGACGCCTTCGGCCAAGTCGAGCGCGACGCGCGCGCCGAGCGTGACGCGCGGGCCAATCGCGACCGCCGCGGCGTCGCACCACATTTTCTCGACGCCGCCGACAACGATCAGATCGGCCTTGCCGGCCGTCGTCACATCCAACTCGAATCGCACCAGCCGCAGCGGGCCGCCGGCGCCCTGGGAATCGGCCGTCGGAATCGAATCCAGCGGCAAGCTGCCCGAAACACGGCTGTAGACGGCGGTCCAACTTGTGGCCGCTTCACCGGCGAGCGGCAATTCCGAACCGGCGGTATTGACGAGCGCCGTGGATTGCGCCGCCGGCGCAAGCGCCTGCCAGCGGCGAACCACGCGGGCATTGTCGGTCGCATAGGGCCCAACCTTGCCCAACTCAGAGAGGAACCGCACCAGGTCGACCAGCTCGCCGCGCGTCAACGTGTCGGCCAAGCCCACCGGCATCAGGGAGCCGCCTTCGATTTTCTCCTCGATCGATTCCAGGCTGAGCGCGAGTTCGCGGTCCTCGGCGTCGCGGAGCACCAGTTCCTTTTCGGTCTCGCGCACCTTGACGCCGCTAGTGATGCGACCGTCGACGACGACCGTGAGCGAGTGAAAGTTCTCTTTGACCTTGGCGCTGGGGACAAGGATCGATTCGATCAGGTAATCGACCTGGGCGCTGGCGCCAATGCTGACCAGGTCGGGCCCGACACGGCCCCCGGCTCCGGCGATCGAGTGGCATTTCAAGCACGATTGCTCCGCGCGGCGAAACACGGCTTCGCCCCGGGCGGCGTCTCCCTTAGCGGCCACTTCGGCCACCAGGTCGTTCAGTTCGCCGGGCGATAGCGCGCGAGGTCCGGTCTGAATGCCGCCGGCGGTCGTGAGCGCCGCGACGAGCGCGGGCTCCTCGCGAGCGGCGCTTCGCACCGCGCGAATCGCGAGTTTGGCGGCGTCGGCAGGCAGCTTCTGTCCGGCGAGCTCTTGCGCTAGGGCCGCGGCGCCGCCCTTGCGGTCCAGGAGTGAGGCAATCGCCGTTGCGGCTTCCGCGCCGGAAGAATCGTAGCCAACTAAGACAATGGCCTGTTTGGCCGCTGCCGGCACATCGATCGCTGCCAGTGCCCCAATCGCCATGGCGCGCACCCGGGGTGGTTGCGTGGCGGCGCACAGGGCCAGCAGTGTCGGCTGGCTGGCCGAGCCGAACGCGGCCAATGCATCCAGCGCCGCGCGTCGCGTCGCGTCACCCGTATCCGCCGCAGCGGCCAATTGATTGAATCGTTCGCGCAGGGCTTCGACTCGCCAAGCGCCCGCGGCGCGGATCGCCTCCACCCGCAGAGCTTCGTCGCCGTGATCGACGAGCGTGCGAATCGCGTCCAGGTCGCCCGCCGGCTGCACCTTGCGCATCCGCACCGCCCCCGACATCGCCGCCAACAGCGAGGCACGCGCGGCCGGATCGCTCTTGTCGTCCAGGGCCATCTGGAAAAGCACGCCCAGCTCTTTGGGGCCGCCCAGGGCCGCCACCAGCAGCAACACGCTCTCGCGCCGTTCCGCGGGCAACTTGCCCTGGGCCAGCAGGTCCATCAGGGGGCCGACCACGCCAGGAGAATCGGCAGCTTGCAAGACGAACGTCAGGTGCTGGACATTGCCATCGAAATCGATCTTTCCAGCCGACAGAGCCGGCAGCCAGGCCGCTTGCAGGTCCCGCGCCGCCAGCCACAAGCCGTGTTCCAAAAACCGGTCGACCGGCTGATCGAGGGCCCGCATGGCCACTTCGGCCGCCTCGGCGGTGCCCAAACGCGACAGGGCCCGCACGGCTTCGAGCCGAACTTGCGGATGCGCGTCAGCAACTTGCACGGCGAGCAGGCTGTCAGCCCGAGGGATGTGCGCCTGCCATGCCCCCAGCACGCGCGTGGCCGCGGACCGCACGTGATGATCGTCTGAGCGTAACAGGGCCGTCAGCAATAGGGGCTCCACCGAGTCCAGGGCCTGGTACGTCCACAAGGCTTCCAGCCGAAGTTGCTCGACGTTCGGATCGGATGCCACGAGCGACTTGACCCAGGCGTCGAGCTTTGGCACGGCGACCGTGCCGTGCCTTTTGAGTTGGAGTCGGGCATGCGAGCGGGTGAAGTCTTCCGTCGAGCGGAGCGAGTCGAGCAGATGATCGATCGAAGCGCCCACCAGCTTTGGCCGCTCGACCAGGTCGCGGCCTTTGGCCGTGACGCGCCAGATGCGGCCGTGGGTGTGATCGCGGCGCTCGTCGCGAAAATCGACCTCGCCGTGTTGGATGATCGGATTGTACCAATCGGCGATATACAGCGCGCCGTCGGGTCCGATTTTGGCGTCGATTGGCCGGAAGGCCGCGTGCGTTGTCTTGATGACCTCGGCCTGCTCGCGAGAGGAATAGCCCGAGCCCGTTTCCGTGAGCACGAAGCGGCAGACGCGGTGGGCCCGAAAATCGTTGGTGATCAGACTGCCTTGCCAGTCGTCGGGAAAGTGGCGGCTATTGACGACTTCCAGACCGCAATGCTTGGGGCTGCCGGGATTGAGCCCCCGCAGGATCTTGGTGGCGCCGGCATAGGTAAACATCGTGGCGCCGGGGAACACGTAGTTGATGCCCTCGCCTCCTGCCCCGTCGGTGGCGAACGACTGGCCGTGAGCATCGAAAATATGCCCCCAGGGATTGCACAAACCGCGGGCGAAAACCTCGAGCTCCATCGTCTCGGGTCGAAACTGCCAGATGCCGCCGCTGTTGAGCCGGCGGACGCCGTGCGGTGTTTCGATGTGGCTGTGAATGTAAATCGACTGGTTGAAGTACAGCATCCCGTCCTTGCCCCAGCGGAGCGTGTGCAGAATGTGATGCGTGTCTTCGGTGCCAAAGCCCGAAAGCATGACCCGGCGGCTGTCCGCGCGGCCGTCGCCGTCGGTGTCTTTGAAGTGAACGAGCTCGGTGCTGTTGGCCACGTAGGCGCCGCCGTCGCCCGGCTCCACGCCGGTGGGTATCAAAAGTCCCGATGCGAAGATCGTGGTCTTCTCGGCCCGGCCGTCGGCGTCGGCATCTTCGAGCACCAGGATCTTGTCGTTGGCTTCCTGCCCCGGCTTGACGTGCGGGTAGACCTCGCTGCTAGCGACCCAGAGTCGGCCTTGGGCATCGAAATTGATGTGGATCGGCTTGGCCAGCAGCGGATCGGCGGCGTAGAGATTCACCTCCAAGCCGTCGGCGACCTGGAATGAGAGGCGCTCCAACTCGGGGTCGGGATCGGGAATGATCTTGAGTTCGCGCTGGGCGCAGGCCGTGCCGGCGCCGTAAACAAGCACGGCGGCGATTAGGAGCGTTGCCAGCAGGAATCGGCCGAGGCCGGAGAGAGTTCGCATGACTTCGGATCCACTCACTTCAATTCAACTTTCGTCAGTTCGTATTCGCGTTCGACGGGAATGGACAACTCGCGTATCGTCGCTTCCTTGGCGGCCACAAGCGGATCGAATTGCGGGATCTCGACCGCGTTTTGTCCTTGCTCGTGCTTGCGGAAGCCGAGCAGGTAGGTTTCGTTCTGAGGACGCCAGCGGTGGAAATAGAGCAGATTCTTGGCCAGGATCATCTTGCGCAACTGCTCGGCCTGGTCGACGTCGGGACCGCCGGCGATTTTGATGCCCGCGGCCCATTCGGTCGCTGTGCCTGTCGCGACTATCTTGCCCGCAATCTTGAGCGCGTATTTCCCCGGCGCAAGATCGAGGGCCGTTACGATCCGCGACTCACCAGTCGAAGCGGCCGGCGGCGAGTCGGCAGGCGCTTGTGCCAATGGTAGTTGCTCGTCGAGCGCCGCGAACGTGATCTTATTCGGAGCAAAGCGAGCGTGGCTGATGGTCGTGCCGCGAGCCGCGATGTTCTGGTCGCGAGCGTCGAGCTCGATCTGCCAGCGACGCGGCGACAGCCCCAACCGCTCTTCGATGACCGGCGTGCTTCGCCAATACCCATAGGCCGTCAGATGCATGCCATTGTCGGTTAATGGTACGCTCGAAGGCGGATTCAACTTCGGGCCGAACGCGTCGTAGAGTTTGACGAGCAAATCGTTCCGTCGGTCAGCGAGTCGGGCGATACCGTCACAGTATATTTTGAGATCTTTGTTGTGTGCCGCCGGATCGGGCAGCGGGCGGCCCAAATCTTCGAGTGCAAGCGGCGTGATGAACACGACGCGGGCCTTGGATTCGTCGAGCATCGCCAGCAGCGCTTCGTATCCAGCGAGGAACGAGGACAATCCCCCCTGGCCGGCGAACGACTCGTTGGCGCCGTAATTCACCAGAATGACGGTCGGCTTGAGTGTCTCGATGTGCTCTTTGAGATGCGCGAATCCGTCGGCCACGGAGCCGAAGCGGGCGCGGGCCTCGCCGAACACGTTGTCGCCGCTCCAGCCCAGGTTGCGGAACTGAATGTTCCGGCCGGCGAAACGACTGGTCAGTGCGGCTTCCCAATAACCGTACGACGCCTCGCGCTCGATCATCGTGCCGCCCAGCAGCACCACGCGGTCGCCGTCAGTCAGGGCGAACGGCTGGGGTTCCTTCGTGGGGGCGGCGTTGAACTTGTACGTTTGCGCGAGCGCAGCGCCATGCAAAATCGCGGCGAGCGAGACGAGAGAACAACAAAATCGCCGCAATCTTTTCGACAAGCGAGCAACTCCTGGTAGATGGGAAGGCAACGGCGGGACGAGTCGATCCGGCTAGATTCGAGTTTACCCGGTGAATTCGAGTCTAATTGCCGCCCGCGGCCGATGCCAGCCGGATGCGGGATCGCGCGGCCGAAGGGGTGCGGCGCAAGCGAGATATCGCCGCCGCGGCGCCAGAGTGCCGCGTTTTATCGGTCAATCGTCTTCGTCGAAGTCGTCGGACTCTTCGTCATCGTCGTCGTCCGCCGCGTCGTCGCCGGCCTCGGCGCCGTACTCGTCATCGTCGGATTCCTCTTCGAAATCGTCGTCGAAGTCGTCATCGAAATCGTCTTCCTCGAAATCGTCGATTTGCTCGATGGGCTCCACCGCCGGGACAATTTCTTCGATCTCGTCGAGGTCTTCCTCCTCCTCTTCTTCGGCGCGGATCGCCGGCGCGATCGAAAGTGGATGAATCACGACGTGCGACGGAAGAACGAAGCCGATGGTGGCAAACATGAAGGATATCCTCGAAAACGTCCTGTGGGGGGTGCCGAGCGTGAAGCGTTCTTTAATCAGACGGCCGGCAGACGAAGGCCCCAATATATCGAGTAAGGGGCCATTTGTCAGCCAAGGCGGGTTCTCGGGCAAGGGCTTCACTTTGACGTACTGGGCCATCGGCGGATGACGGCCCACAGGCAAACGAGACACCATTGAGGCGTCACTTGCCCCGATTCTTCTTTTTGCCGGCTTGGCGGTTCGGGAACCATTTGGCGTCGACGTTGTTGCTATTCCAACGGTCCCAGGCGGCGGCAAGTTCTTTGACCTTCGCCGGTTCCTGGGCGGCAAGGTTCATTTTCTCGCCGATGTCTTGGCCCAGGTGATACAGCTCCGCGCCGTCCATGTTGCTCTTGACGCTGCGCTCGACTCCTTGAACGCCTACGCTGCCGGCGCCTTTGACCAACTTCCAGTCGCCCGCGCGGATGGCAACCTGCGGTCCGAATCGCCAGTACAGCGCTTCGTGGGGCGCGCCAGCAAGTTCGCCGGTGAGGTAGGGCAAAAGATTCACGCCGTCGAGATGCCACTCGGGCTTGGCGGCAACGCCGGCGGCGGCCAGCACGGTCGGATGAATATCGAGCTGGATCACGGGCCGGTCATCCACCTTGCCGGCCGGAATGCGG
>JANNQN010000238.1:0-20950 GCA_031400775.1 Planctomycetia bacterium
CCCGTGTTGATGACGGCGCTCACGGCGATCATCGGTTTGGTGCCGCTGGCGATGGGCGCGGGTCAGACTGGCAAGGAAATCCTGCATCCCTTGGCCATCGTCGTGATCGGCGGCCTGATTAGCTCGACGCTGCTGGATCAACTTGTAACGCCCGCGCTGTTCTACAAATTTGGCCGCAAGGTGTAGCGGAGGCGTTACGAGAAACTGCCGTGAGGACGCCGAAGGCGTCACTTCGCCTCGCCGACCGAGGCCAGAAACTCGTCGACGCGCTCACGCTCGCGGGACGTGAGCTTGCCCACGCGGGCGTAGACGGTGATCAGGTGGTTGTAATAGCTTGCCGCGCCGCCGGTCTGGCCGGACGTGGCAAGTTCCTTGAGCTTCGCGATTCGGGTCGCATCCGTCGTGGCTTCTTCCATGCCACCCATTCTAGCAACGGCCGACCGCAGGGATATTCGCAATTGCTCCGGCGGCCACGTGCCCACAGGCGCAATCCCGTCTGGGCCGCGGCCGCCGATGTGCGACAAAATGAGGATTCCCCGCCCAGGAAGCTCGACAGTTACGGCGCGGAATCGTGTCCGATACACGGACGATTCGGCCCAAATGGTGACCATCGGGCACAAGCGGCGTTCGCTTGTACGACAGAGCCTATGCGTCGCAGTCGTTCGATGCTGCCGCAACCACGGCGTAGCGACGGCGAGCCGGCGAGAAATTCGGGTCGGCGACGTCGACGATCATCGATTGGTCGCCGCGGAGATAGGCTTCCAACCGGTCGAAGGGCAACAGCGATACCAGATCGTCTGACTGCGGGCGAGATATTTCGTTGACTTTGACCCCCTCGCCATACAGACGGTGGATTCTCAACCTGTCATCGCCAGCGCGCTCGATCCTGATTTTCATGATGTCCTCGTCCGGGGCCGTGGGTTCGATGCGTCCCGTTTATCGGCATCGCGGACGCCGCCACGATACTAGCACCTGAAATCCGTTGGAAATAGGGCGCGCTGGCGCGATCTGAGCGTTTTGGCTCCGCGCGGGTCGGGCCGATCGCCGATCATCCAGTCGCAATCTGCACGAATTGCGGCGATTCATCGAGACTTTTTGGCATGTTTTCGTTTTCCGAAATACTTCGCCGGGGAGTTGGGGCGGCATGGTCATTGCTGGCTCTGCCAGCAAATCGCGTGTTGTCGCTCCCCCGGAAGTGGTTGGAACATGCGGTTGACCGGCGTTGGCAAGCCTGCCGTTCACAACTCCGCCGAGCGACGCCGGCTCTATTTCCCTTCCTTTTTCCGCCCCCTGCCCCACACGACTTGGCCGGGTTTCGCGCCCGTGTGCTCGCCATCGGACAAGACTTGCGTGCCGTTGACGAAGACATGCGACATGCCGGTCGCGTATTGATGCGGCTCGGCGAACGTGGCATGGTCGCGAATCTTGGCCGGATCGAATACCACGACGTCGGCAAAATACTCGGGCTTGAGCAGGCCCCGATCGGTCAGTCCCAGGTTCGCGGCCGGCAGGCCCGCCAACTTGTGGATGGCAGCTTCCATTGGTATTACTTTTTCCTCGCGAACATACTTGCCCAGCAGCCGCGCAAAATTGCCGTATGCCCGCGGGTGCGGGTGGGAAAGCAGAAAGGATCCTTCGGGAGCCTCGGAGGCCGAGTCGGAACAAAAACTGACCCACGGCAAGGCGACGTTGCGCCGCACGTCCACCTCCTGCATCATGAAATACACCGTGTCCACACGGCTGTTATCCTCGATCACCAGATCCATGGCGGTTTCTTCTGGCGAAGTGCCGCGGCGGGTCGCGACTTCGGCCAGCGTTTTTCCAGTCAGGTGCTTGAGCGAAGGATTTTTGAAGCCCACCAGCAGCACGCGCTCGGGCGAACCGGCGGCCAACAGCAGGTTTTCCCATTTGTCGGTCTTGGTGCGCATCTCTTCGACGACGCGATTGCGCGTTTCCGGATCGCGCATGCGGGCAATCCACTTGAGCAGTCCGCCTTCCTGCACCCAGGGAGGCATGGCGCCGTCCAGCCCGGTGGCGCCGGCCGTGTATAGGTACATGTCGGCGGTGATCCGCGCGCCGGCGGCGCGGGCGGCTTCGACCATCTCGACGACGCGCTGACGCTTCTGCCAATTGTCCTGACCGGCGGCTTTGAGATGATAGATCTCGGCCGGCAGCCGGGCATCGCGCGCGATGGATATCAGCTCGTCGACCGCCTCGGTCAGTTGGTTGCCTTCGCTGCGGATATGCGAGATATACATGCCCTGATATTCCGAGGCCACCTTGCACAGCTCCACGAGCTCTCGGGTGTCGGCGTAGAAGGCCGGCGCGTAGATCAGCGAGGATCCGATGCCGAGTGCGCCTTCCTGCATGGACTGTCGCACCAGTTGCCGCATTTGCTCGAGCTCCGTTTCGCTCGGGCGGCGGTCTTCGTAGCCCAAGACATGGATCCGCACGGTGGTCGCACCCAGGAACGAGGCCACGTTGGTCGACGCGCCGCGCTTGACCAGGTACTCCATATACTCGCCCAGCGTTGTCCAGGGGATTTCGAACTTAATGTCGCCCTGCGCCGCGAGCATGTCCTGCTTCATGCGCGCGTTGAGCGGCCCCATTGAAACGCCCTCGCCAAAGACTTCGAGCGTCACTCCCTGGCGAATGTCGCTTTGCGATCGGCCGTCGGCCAACAATGAAATCGTGGCCCAACTGAGCATGTTGATAAAGCCCGGCGCGACGGCCATGCCGCGGGCGTCGACTTGCCGCTTCGCGCGAGCTTCGCCCAGATCACCCACGGCCGCGATCCGTTGCCCGCTGATCGCCACGTCGGCCGCCTTGCCCGCTGCGCCGCTGCCGTCGTAAACCGTTCCGCCGCGAATGATAAGGTCGTAAGTGGGCTGCGGCTTCGCTTGGGAATCCGCCGGCGCTGTTTTTTGCGCTTGAGCAGCCAGCGGAACGGCGAACATCAAGACAAGCAAGATCGCGGACGGGCGAAACATGGGCACATCTCCGGCCGGGTGCGAAACGGGTGGAACGAGGGCCGGCGATACTATAGCAGACGACGCAGCGAGATGGGCTAAGCGGCCGAATCCGAGGGCACGCCATCGCGGCGGGCACGCGCGACACCGGGCGAGCCAGGATTGTTGTCGGCCTTAAAGCGGGCGTGCAACGATTCCCAGTCGATCACCAGCTTGCCGCCGGTCGAGGCATGCTGCTTGGCCCAGCTCATGAGCAGTTCCAGACAGGCGTGATCGATGTAGCTCAAGCGTTCGAAGTGGACGTGCAAACTGGCGCCGGCGGGCACCTGTTCCAGCTTTGAGGCCAGCAGCGGCAGTCGAAGAAACGTGGCCGCGCCCGACATCGTCAACACGGTCTTTGGCCGACCCGTCGAGCCGGCGCTAGTCGATAATTCGAGATGCAGATGGGAGAACGTCACCAGCAGCTTGATGGCGGAAAGGATCACGCCGGTCAAGACTCCCACGAGCAAGTCTTCGACCACGATCACGATGAACGTTATCAGAAAGATCGCCGCTTCGGCCCGGTTTTCTCGCCACAAGCGAATGAATCCTCTGAAATCGATCAAATTGAAGCCGGTGTAAACCAAAATGCCGGCCAGCGCCGCGATGGGAATCATCCGCAGAAGCGGCGTCATCGCCAACACGAACAGCAACAGCCACGCTCCGTGCAAAATGGCCGACAGCCGCGTTTTGCCGCCGGCCTGCACGTTGGCGGCGCTGCGCACGATGACGCCGGTCATCGGCAGCGCGCCGACCATGCCGCACAACATGTTGCCCAATCCTTGAGCTGCCAACTCACGGTCGTAGCGCGTGCGGGGGCCGGAGTGCATCTGATCCACCGCCGTGGCGCACAGCAGTGTTTCGGCGCTGGCGATCACGGCCATGATTAGCCCCGAGACCACGAGCTCGCGGATCGGCACGTCCTCCAGCACGGTCCACGACAGAAGCGTCAAGCCGCCGATAAGGTCGTCGGGCACCTCCACGTATAACACGGGCAGTGCAAAGGTCCAGGCCAGCAAGGTGGTAATCATAACGGCCAACAGCGGCGCCGGAACCAGTCTCAAAGTGCCACGAGCCACCAACCGCCACAGCACGATCACGGCGATCGACAGCAGCCCGACTTTGGCGGCCCAATCGTGATTCTTCAAATTCGCCAGAACGTCCGCCACCGCGGCCAGCGCGTCCGTTTGGCTATGCTTGACCTCCGAAAGCCGGCGCGTTTCGAGATCGGCCGTGGCGGCGTACAGCGTGCGCTCGGCGGTCGCCAGCGCGTCGCTCAGATCCCTGGCCCGCGGACCGTCGGCCGTGGCAACCGGCGAGGCCTCGACCTGGGCGATGCCCGCCCGAAAATCTTCTAGCACGGCCCGTTGTGCCGGAACGAAATCGGCCAGGTGGTCCTGCTCCCATTTATGCAGCTCCTCGGAACCGTGGCGCGTCACGATCCGCTCCAGCCCGCGCTCGATCTCATCCTGGCGCTCGTGCAACGTGCCAAATGCTTGCAGCAGTTCTATGCGCGATAACCGAATCTCGGACTCTTCGATCGCCGGAAGCGGCATCCCCTTCATCAACGTCTCGGGAATCGAGGCGATATTCTTGATTGCGCTTTCGCGCGGCCGGTCGTCGACCATCACGTGCAACTGGCTGGAGACGATCAATAGCCCGATGCCCGAGAGCATGCCGTGGATCACGGCCGGCGAGACGGCCCGAAACCATTGTCCCAAGCGAAAGATACCGGCGAACAATTGCAGCACGCCGGCGATCAGCACCACGATGCCCAGCGCCGGCACTCCGTGCTGGCGAATCACCTCGCCGCAGATGACCGTGAGACCGGCGGCCGGCCCGCTGACCTGCAAGGGCGAGCCGGCGAGGAAGCCCACGACCAGACCACCGATGATCCCGGTCACGAGCCCCGTTGCCACCGGCGCGCCGCTGGCCAGGGCGATGCCCATGCAGAGCGGCAGCGCCACCAGGAACACGACCAGCGACGCGAGAGCATCCTGACGCCAAAAGCGATACCAAGGCGTCTTGGTTTCTCTTGCTCGCACCGCGGGCTCAGTCATCCACGAACTCCTTGCCATTCGAAGGCCGTTTCAATCGCCGGCAACAATTCAACTCTCGTATCGCTTGTACGACACGGTTCGATCCCCGCAGAGAGCTATTCTGTGACAACCGGCTTCAGCAAAGCGCTGGCACGCGCCTTGCTCGCGATCGACTTGCCGTTGCCCGTGAGCATCGTGTTGACCTCGTCGGGCGCGTTTGCGCCAAACGCCACGAACTGCTCCACGTCGGCGTCGAAGTAATACACTTCGCCGGACTCGATCTTGTACATCCAGGCGTGCAAGCGAATGCGACGGGACGAAATCCGGGCCGCTATTACCGGCAGCGTGCGCAAGTGCTCGAGCTGCACGAGCACGTTTTCCTCCGCCGCGGCCTTGAGCAGCGCCTCGCCCTCCAGATGCGCGTAGTGCTCGCGGATAATCTCGAGCGTGGCGTCGGCATGGCGCAGCCATTGCGTGACCGAAGGGGTGCGACTGACGGCGCCCGGGTTCATCAGGTTGAGGAGTGCTTGCATTGCACCGCAGCCCGAGTGACCGCAGACGATCAAGTCTTCGATGCCCAGCTCGACCACCGCATATTCGATCGCCGCCATTTCGCCATTGTTGCTGGTGCCGTAACAGGGCACCAGATTTCCGACGTTGCGGACGATGAACAATTGCCCCGGCTCGGAGTTCGTAATCAGGTTCGGGACGATCCGCGAATCCGAGCAGGTAATCATGCAAGCCTCGGGCTTTTGGCCGTGCTTGAGCTTAGAAAACAGCTCTTCGCGTTCGCGAAAGCCGATGTTCTGGAAAAAATGAACACCCCGTACGAGTTGTTCCACGGGAAATCTCCTCTAGAGTCTTCGCGAAGTCCGAGCCCGCTAGCGATCCTGGTGCGCTCCGGCACGAGGATCGACCGGAGTCGACGCAACGCGTTGGATTTTGGATGACGGCCAAAAATATGCACGCGAAATGGCGCCGACTGAGCAACTCGGTTAGGGAGCTGCCACGAGTCAACTAACGCCGCGCGATTGAGCGCAAGAATCCGCTGTGAATCAAATCAACAGCGGCGCGTTCAGGCCATTGGTCAGCTTATGACCTGGAGGAGAAGTGCGAACACGCGCATCGCGATAACCCGTCAGACGGCGATCGGAAGCAAACGACGTATTGACGGGGCGCGATCGAGCACCGCTGGCAAACAGCCGGCGAATCCGCAGGCTGCACTGCGACGCCTCGCATGCGTAAACCGCTTCGACCGATTCGATCTCTTCCGCGTCGGAAGAGTCCGAACGGAATGATCCCGGCGGTCCGGCCAGGAACATCAGGGCCATCGAGGCCCACAACAGAATACGCATCAAGGACGGCATATGGGCTCTGAAAGGTTTCGCTTGAAACTCGGTCCGCCCCGACAAGGACAAGATTGCCTAAGCGAACCCATAATGGTCGGTTCGATATTGCCTGAAATTCCGCGTCCAGTCAAGGCAACTTCGGTCCGCGGCCCGCTGTTTCCCTAGTATCCCGTAAGGGCTCGTACGCGGCCCACTATATCTTTGTTCGGTCGCCCGAGCGGCTCGTTGAGATTAAACTGGACAAAATGGACCAATTCGCTGGCGATTTTTCGATTTTGCGTGCATCGCACTTCACCAAGGCCGCGCGGTCCGCATTGATAGCGTACTTCGCCTGCGCACTTGTGTGCGTGTTTGCTCTCGCGGCCACCGCCGCCGATCGGGTTCCGCTGTTCCTTTATCCGCAAGAGTATCTGGCCGATGTCAGTTGGCCGTCGCATGCTGTCGTCGCGATGCCCCAGGGCGCGGTCAAGCCGGGCGAGCATTTGTACTTGCTCGAAAACGGCGCGCCGGTCGTGTCGCAGATTGAAGTCGTGGCGCGTTGGCCGGACAAGTCGCCGAAGTGGATCCACGCCTATGCGTCCTTTCGCTATATCGGTGGAAAACCGGCGCAGTATTTACTCGTCCACGACCCCAAGCCGCCGGCCGCAGCGCCAGCATCGCCGCTGCGCGTGAGCGATACGCCCCAGGGGATCAGCATCGATACCGGCGTGGTCAAGCTGATGATTCCGCGCCCGTTTGTCGGCATCGCGCGAGCCGAATACCAGGGTCAGGCCCTGCTCGAAGGACCCGGCGGTCCGAGCTTCGTCGACGATCGAGGCATCGCCTGGCACGCCCGGCACGACGACACGGCCGAGATCATCATCGAGCAACAAGGTCCGGCGCAGGTCACGATCAAGGCCTCGGGCTGGTATCAATCCGAAGAGCGGCGCGTCGAGCCGTTCTGTCGCTTCACGACTCGCATCACGGCCTTCGCCGGTTCGTCGATCGTCAAGTTCGACCATGCGACGATCTTCGCCGGAGACATGCGCGAGCGCGGTATCTCCGAGTTGGCGTTCAAGTTCACGATTCCCGAGGTGCAAGCATTCGCATCGGCCGCCGCGGACGAAACCGGCGCCCTCCAACCCCTGGGCGGAAAGCTCGGCGACGCGAACGACGCGAACTGGTTCGCTCAGCTTTCTTCGCACCAGTTCGTCAAGCTAACCGATGGCGAAGCAGCCAAAGGCGTTTCCAGTCCCTCGGCAAGCAAGCTGCGCCGCAGCGCCGGATGGTTTAGCGCCCAGCACGGCGAGCGGCGCGTGGCGCTACTGACCAAGGATTTCTGGCAAAAGTATCCCAAGGAAGTCAAAGTTGGCCGCCACGAACTGACCTACTACGCATGGCCCAGGCACGGCGAGCTCGCACTGCCCGATGCGACCGCCACACGGCCCGAGGGCGTGTATAAGTTCCAGTGCTTTCTGACAGGACGACTGTTGGATGCGCGGTTGCCCAACGAGTATTTCAGCGCGCTCGAGAGCCAGACCGACACCGTCGAATGCAAACCGCAATACGCGCGGGCCGCGAATCTCGAGGGCGTGGCGATTCACAACGAATTCGCCTTGGCGTTCTTGCCCGCCGGCAACGATGCGGCAGACGTCGGCGGCGACGCCTACATCGCCGGATTGCAGAAGCTGTATGCCGACAGTCCGATCGCTCGGGTCAGCCAGGCCCGCTTCGCAAGCTCGGGCGTGCTGGGGCCGGTGGCGCCCTCGGGCCGGCAGTTTCCGCATGTCGAACGCGCCGTGCGTGATGGAATGCTGGGTTACGCGCGCTCGATCGAGCGCTACGGCGACTATGGCTGGTCGATTTACGGCAACACGCACCACGAAGAGCTGATGAATCTCGAGGCGGCGGGCGTGCCGGGGGGCCGTCCGTCGCTGCATCGGGTGTGGAGCAACAATCACTATCAGCACGTCAGCACCTCGTGGCGGCTGTTCGCCTTGCACGGCGATTTCAAGCTGCTGAGTTGGGCGCGCACGGCAACCGACAACTACGCCAGCATCGGCCAGGTTCGCTACGACGCATTGCGCGGCCGAACGGACGGCAAGGGCCAACGCCATCCCGGCCCCGCGACCAAGTATCACAATCCTGGGGCTTTTTGGCACTGCAAGGCTTTCGTCCCCTGGGGCGGGCGCGACTACGGCATGGACGCCAACGACATCGACGCCGCGCTCACCGGGCATTGGCCCGATCCGTCGGGGCTGCTTTTCGCCTGGCTGTTCGATGCGGACCGCTGGGCCAAGGATGGCTACGAGTTGTGGCTGAAGAACGTCAAGTTGCCGACCGGCAACGCCCGCCGCGAAATCAATACCACGCTGGTTCACGCGTTGACGGCCTACGAGTATCAGCCGACTCCCGAGATCCTGGCGGCCATCAAGGGCATGGCCGAGGGGCTTACCAGCATGCCGATCCTCGAGCAGCGGCCCGGGCCGATTTGGGAGCCCACCTGGTTGTCGCGATATCACGAGATGTTTCCCGACGATCGCCGGTTCAACAAATTCCTGGTCGACAGCGCCGACGCAGTGGGCGTTGGGGTCGAGGGCAACTGGTCGCTGGCCCTGAGCGCGACGGCTTATCGGATCACGAAGAATGAGAAGTATCTGCGCCAACATGGCGGCACATTGGCGCGCATCGAACGCCAGGTGTTCTACGATCCGGGCGCCGACAAGCGCTGGGACCAGTATGGGTTCGGTCCGGGTCCGGCGCGCGACGGGCACTTCATGTTGCAATGGCACCGCTTTGCCGCGGCGCTAGCCGAAGCCAAGATCGAATCGCTGCCGCCGCCCGAAGAACCGGGGCAATACTTTTGCGGCGTGGCCCGTTGGGACAATGCCGACGACATCAAAGCCCGCGGCAGCAGGATACTAATCTTACGCAACGGATCGTCCGACAAATTGACTCTCGACGCCACGACCTTAAGCGGCGGAGGGGTCACCGCCACGTCGCTGGAGTTGCTCTCGCCCCAGGGGCGCCCGATCATCAGCGTGCCCCGCTTGCCCATGTCCGCGGCCGCGCCGCAAGTGAAGCGCGCGATGCGCCCTTCAACGTGGGACGTCTTCCGCGAAGAGTATCCGATTCCCGATGGTCCCGCGGGCTTGTACACCGCGAGGGTCGGCAGCGGCGAAATTGGCCTGTTCCAAGGGTTAAGCGTACATCCCGAGTGCCAGGTATTGCGCAGTTTGAAGCCCACCGACTGGCCCGAACCCAGTTGGCAACTGACCAAGTTTACGCGCGGCCATCTCGTGCCGATGGCGCGTGGCAAGATCGAGCTCACCTTCACGGCGATGGGCCAGCGCGACGGGTCGCACGTTTCACTCGTTGCGGCAGGTGACAAGCCGATGCTCAACCGCTTTCTGCGCGCCGGTGAATCGGTTAGCGTTACGCTGAACTCCGGCAGCGCCGATCCGGGGCCGTGGCTACTCGATGCGTTTTCCGATCACAGCGGATTCATCAAGCTAACGATCGATGCCGAGGCGGCCGAGCCGCTGCTTTATGGCCACAAACTCCAGGATGTTCTGTTGATTCGCGACAAGCTCGGCAAGTCGCCGCGAGCGGGAGCATAAATCCGTGTCCGATTCGATCGTCGACGATTTCGATGCACGTCTCACGCCCGACGAACGGGAGATGGTGGAACTTGCGAAGGATTTCGGCCGGCAGGTCGTGGCGCCCAGCGCCGCCCAGTGGGAGTTCGAGCGGCGATATCCTAAGGACGCGATTGTCGCCGCCTGCGATGCCGGTCTGGGCAGCATCGAACTTGGCAAGGATATTGGCGGCTTGGGACTGCGCTTTTCGGCCAAGCTCCGCGCGGTGGAGGAACTTGCCAAGCACGATTTCGCGTTCGCATTCGCATTGGTGAACCATCACAACGCCATGCAGCGCATCGCCGCCAGTGCGCCGGGCGTCGGGCGACGCCTGGTCCCGCTGATGCTCACCGGGCAACGGATCGGCTGCTCGGCCTATACCGAGCCCGGATACGGCAGTGACCTGGCGGCGCTCGAGACCTCGGCCCGACGGGTCGACGGGGGCTGGATCCTGAATGGCGAGAAGTGTTGGATCACGAATGCGGCGGTGGCCGACGTGATCATCGTGCTGGCGCAGACCGAGCCGGCCAAAGGTCCAGGTGGGATCGCCTCGTTTGTCGTCGAGGCCGGGCGGGACGGCTTTGTCCGTCAACCGGACAACTTGCTGCGGATGGCTTACGCCCTGGGAGTCGCCGGATTTCGGCTAAAGAATTATTTTGCCCCCGACGAGGCGCTTGTCGCCCCGCCCGGCGCGGGCTTCAAGCAATCGCTCGCGGGCATTAACGGCGCGCGGGCCTATGTGGCGGCCATGTGTGCTGGAATGCTCGACGCGGCGCTGCATGAAGCCGTGAAAGCGGCCTCGGCCCGGCGTGCCTTCGGGCAGCCCGTGATCGACTTTCAGGGTTTGCGCTGGTCGCTGGTCGACGCCGAAACCGACCTGGCTGCCCTGCGACTACTGGCGTATCGCGCCGCGATCCAGATCGACGAAGGCGCCAACTCCGAGGAAGCGGCCGCCCGGGCCAAGAAGTTCGCCGGCGATCGGGCCCTGGACCACGTAGCTGCCTGCATCCAAGCCTTGGGTGCCCGCGGCCTCCGCTCGGACATTCCGCTGATGCGGCATCTGACAGCCTGCAAGATCGCTTGCTTCACCGACGGCACCACCGAAATGATGAACGAGCGACTCGGCAAGCTGATGGTGCAACGACACGCGCCCAGTTAGCCGTCATCACCAGGTTTTCGCCGCGATACCAGTGCTGTCGCTCTGGCTTTTCCGATAGCAACGATTGCGCCGGGTCCCGACCCTACCTGCTCGAACCTTGCGGCCGTTTAGCTTGCCTTGTTGGGGCCGCGCGCAATACTTCCTCTACTGTTGATGACAACTGCGACGAACGTTGAGAACCTGACGCCAAGGAGCGATTCATGCTTGCTGTGTGGTGCCGTCCGTTGGTGCACGCCTGGTTTGCAATTCTGGCACTGGCTGCCTCGCAACTCAGTGCCGACGAACCGGTGCGGGCCAAGAGGACCGGGGCCACCGTGGATCAGCAGCTCACCTCGCGGTCGCGCCCCGAAACGGCGCCGCTGTCGACGAACCCAGCAGAGCATCCGCTCAATTCGGTGATTGCGTACGCCCGCAGCGAACAAGACTACTTGCGCGAGACGCTGCGCGACTTCAGTTGCCGGCTGGTCAAGCGCGAGCGCATCGAAGGGTTCTTGCAGGACTATCAATACATCAATATGTGGGTCCGCGAGGAATCGCGGCAAAACGATCCCGTCGCGCGGCCGATGAGCATCTATCTGGAATTTCTGGGCCCGCAGAAAGTCGCCGGCCGCCGGGTGTTGTTCATCGAAGGCGAGAATGACGGCAAGATGGTCGTTCGCAACGGTGGCAAACACTTCGACTACGTGACGGTGAACATCGCTCCGAATAGCGACAGCGCTCGCGAAGAAAGCCTGGTTCCGATCACCCAAAGCGGATTCAACCGGATACTGGCCCAGATGATCGACATCCTCGAGCGGCACCGCAAGGCCGACCCCAACGGCGCGAACACCCAGGTGAAGCGGATCGTGGGAGCGAAAATCAATAAGCGGCCGGCCAGCGTGATTCACATCGTGCACCCGCAGAAGCAGCCGGGGCTCGAGTTTCACGAGGCCAACGTGTTTGTCGACGACGAGCTGCGCGTGCCGGTCCGCGTCGACTTTTCGCTGTGGCCCAGCCGGGCCAACCACAAGCCCCCGCTGGCGGCCGAGTACACGTACACCGAGTTGCAGCTCAACCCGAACCTGCCCGACAGCACGTTCAGCCCGGCGCGGCTCAAGAGCGCTCGGTAGCGTCGGCCGGCGTGACAGCCGGCGACGAGCTGCGCTGGCACCAGTCGGCCCACATTCGCCGATATTCCCGCTCCAGGTTCCGCGTGAAGCCCTGGTAGTCGGCCAAATGGCTGGCAGTCATCCGCGTTCTTAGTTCACCGCGCAGAGCCGCGAGCCGATCCAGGTCGCCGGCCAGTTCCACGGCCCTCTCGACATATTCGTCCACCGAGCGGGTGATAAGATCCTCCAGCCCCACGTTGGCCAGCACACTGCCTCCGAACCGCGAGGCGTATACGTCCCCTTCGAGCATCACCACCGGCACGCCCATCCAAATCGCGTCGCAGGTAGTCGTATGTCCGTTGAACGGAAACGCGTCGAGCGCGATATCGGCCTGTTGCACCAACCTTAAATAGTCCTGCCGCCAGCGCTTGTCGAACAACTCAATACGATCGGGATCGATGCCCCGGCCGGCGGCCTGTTCCTTGAGGCGCTTCTCCAAGTATCCACCACTGTACGCCAGCACCATCAGGCGGGAATCGGGCACGCGCGACAGGATCGTGAGCCAGACGTCGACAACCTCGGGCATCACCTTGGCGTAGTTGTTGAACGAGCCAAACGTGACGTGGCCGTGTTCGAGCGCGGGCAACGGAGTGAGATCCGGCGTCTCGAATGGCTGATAGCAGAAAAAGGCCCGCGGCAGTCGCACGAGCTTTTCGATATAGAGCGAGTCGGTCGCCCCAGGCGGGTCGGCTCGCTCGTCGGTCAGGCGATAATCCATCGCCGACATACCGGTCGTATTCTGATACCCGATGTAGGTGACCTGCACCGGGGCCGGCTTGCGGGCAAAGACCAACAGGCGAGTGCGACCCATGTGACCGCTCAGATCGACCAGGATATCGATGCGATCTTCCCGCACCATGCGGGCGATTTCCGCGTCCGACTTCCAAGTGACCTCGCGCCAATGATCGGCGACTCGTCGTAGCCGCTCGGTGGTCGCGTCCGATTGAAACACGCTGGAATAGCAAAACACCTCGAACTGCTCGTGGTCGTGCGCGGTCAGGATCGGCTCGACGAAGAAGTTGACGGCGTGCTCGTGAAAGTGAGGCGAGACATAGCCGATCCGCAATCGTCGATCGGGTGTGCGGTCGTTCTCGTGGGGCGCGGCTCCACGGGTGAGCGCCTCGGCATGTCGCTGACCCCATTCCACGTGCTCGGCGAACAGCTTCTTTGCGTCGTATCCGCTCATGAAGTTAAGGGCATATAGCAGATTGCTGTGCTCCACCGGATTGTTCGGCCGCAGTGCCAGCGCCTTGCGATAACACTCGATGGCCTCGTCCGCCCGGCCTTGCGCGTGCAGGGCGATGGCCATGTTTCCAAACAACGTGCCGCTGGTCGAGCCCAGCTCAAACCCGTCGCGGCAAAACTCCAGCGCGGTGTCGGGCTGGCCGGCCTCGTTGTAGATGACGGCCAATCGCGCATAGGCCTCGGGATAATTGGGCTGCAAGCGCAACGCTTCCTGAAACGCCGCCACCGACTCGTTGCGCATATAGCGCGACGCCAGCACGCAGCCACGATTGAAATTTGCAATTGCCGAGGCCGGATTCGTCGCCAAGGCTCGATCGAAGTAGTCGAGCGCTTCGTCCATTTTTCCCTCGCCTTGCAGCAGGGTGCCAATGCCGAGCAGGGCCTCGAAATGGTCGGGCTTACGGCCGAGCACGTCGCGATACGCGGCCTCGGCGGCGGCCGAATCGCCGCGCACGATGGCGACGTTGGCCAAATTGCAGCGCGCCTGGTCAAAGTCCGGCCGCAACCGTAGCGCGTGCTCGTAGCAGGCGGCGGCGCCCTCCCAATCGAAAACGCCCTTGCGAGCGTTGCCCAGGTTAAAGTGCAGATCGGCCGCTTCGGGCCGCAATCGCACGGCGTGCTGCAACTCTGCGATCGCTTCGGCAAAACACTCCATGTCGATCAGGGCCGCTGCCAGATTGCCGATCGCCTCGACATAATTTGGCTGATACCGCAGCGCCGCGCGATAAGCCTCGATCGCGGCGTCCGACTTACCCTGCGCGCGCAGCAGGTTGCCCAGGTTGTTGCGAGCCGCGACCATCTCTGGTTGCAGACGAATCGCCAGCTCGTAGTGATGCTGCGCCGCCGCGGGGTCGCTGGCCGACAACACCAGCCCCAGGTTGTAGTGCGCCGCGGCAAACGTCGACTCCAGCCACAGAGCCTTTTCGTAGCTGGCCCGCGCTTCGGCCACTCGTCCCAGCGATCGATAGACCTCGCCCAGATTGTTGTGATAAATATGCTGCCTGCCGTCGATGGCGATGGCCCGCTGAATCTGCTCGATGGCCAGATCGTGTCGTCCGGCTTGATAGGCGATCAGGCCCAGCAAGTGCAACGCGTCGGCATTGCCAGGATCGTTCTGCAAGATCTGCCGATATAGTTGCTCGGCCTCGAGCAACTGCCCGTTCTGATGCAGTTGCATCGCGGTGCGTAATGAGTCGGCAGCCGACGCCATACTGATGCCCAGTGAACGAAGTGCAAGCATGCCCGGCAAGACAGGGGCCAGACAGGGATCACCGACAAGTTTCGCACAAATCCCGGTCGAAACAACCGGCCGCCGTCGTATCGTTCCGCCCGCGTGGAAATTCCGCCTGGGCAACTTGGGCGAAAGCTAGCCGACCCTCAGGCGCCAGCGGCAGCGGCTCCACATCGTGAAAACGTACACGAACCCGGCCGGCCACTCCGATAGAAAGACTTGTGTCGACCTAATGGATTGAATCGTGCGCTAGCGCAAGGTCCGGCGCCAACACCGTGGTTGGAGAGACTACGAACATGAAGCGTCTGCACTTGGGAGTTCTGCTAGTCGGCGTTGTAGCCTGCTCGGCCAAATCGTTGCCGGCCCAGTTGCTCGTCCCCGGCACGGGCCATCGAGTGGTCAAGGTGGGCGACGATTTCGAGGAGCCCAAGTGGAGCTTCACCTTTAACAATCCCAAGAGCAGCGAGGAACAGGATAAGCAACAGCGACTTCCCGCGGGCCGATCGGTCAATGGCCGTTGGTATGAAGGCATGATGCGGGGACATCCCGACGTCATTCGCCGCGTGCCCACACCCGAGGGGGGCATCGAGGGAAGCGAAGGCTCGCTGTTTATGGTTTCGCGTCAAACCGGCATCCCCGGCTCTTATAGCCGCACGATGCAGCAAGACGACTTGATCGTGGACGTCCGTTCGCGGCTGGGCAATTCGATTCCGGTGTCCTGGTCACCCAATGTCGTGGTGCGGGTATACCTGCCCCCATTCGAAGAGTGGGAGCGCCGCACCGGACCGTCCTTTGGTTTCCGCGCAGCCTGCGAAACGCATCGCATGAAGCCCAATAAGAAAACCAAGTCGCGCTGGGGCGGCGGCGGTGGCAGCTCGTGGCAACAAGACACCTACTGGCCCGGGCTGTTCATCCAGTTCCATCAAGGCGACGGCAAGAGCATCGAAGATTCGGCTTCGCTCAGCGTGCGAGCCGGCCCAAGCGGCCATGACTTCCAGGGACCTAAGATCAAGGAGTTGGGCTGGTGGACCTTGGGCATGTCGTTCACGCCCGACGGGCGCGTACACTATTTCGCGCGGCCCGGCGTCGAGGATCTTACGGCGGAAGACCACATTACGTCGCAGAGCCCTTACAGCTTTCAGTGCGAGCGGCTCGATACGTTCTTCTTCAACGTCGTCAGTGGCGACAATGGAAACTGGTCGACTCCCTGGATCATCGACGACCCTATGTTGTTTTACACGCGGAGATAACGCCGCGTGCGCATCGGTCTAGCGGGCCGCCGGCTGCAGGGTTGGCTTGACGGGCGTCGTCGAGCCGACGTGCATCGACTGGTTGCGCCCACTCGCCTTGGCGCGGTACAGGGCCACGTCGGCGTTGTGGAGGAAGTCGAGGCACCAGCCGTTGCGCAGCGGCACGCAGGTGGTCGCGCCGACGCTGATCGTAACGTGCGCGCCAACCGGCGAAGTGGGATGATGGATTTTGAGCCCCTCGATCCCTCGCCGGATTTCCTCGGCAATCCAAATCGATGCGTTCAGGTCGGTATCCGGCAGTATCACGGCGAATTCTTCGCCGCCATAGCGGGCCACGAAATCGCCCGCCCGGCCCACGCTGGCCTGGATGGCTCGCGCAATCTCTCGCAAACAGTCATCGCCTGCCAGGTGGCCCAGCTCATCGTTGTATTGCTTGAACAAATCGACGTCGATCAATAGCACCGAGAGCGGCAGTTGTCCGCGCTCGTGGCGCCGCCACTCTTCATCCAGCACCATGTCGAAGCTGCGCCGATTGGCGATGCCGGTCAGGCCGTCGCGCGTGGCCTGCAACTCCAAGCAGCGGTTGGCCTCGTGCAGCGATTCTTGCACGTTGAGCTCGATGTTCTTCAGCAGGTTGACCAGGATGTAAACGCACCATAGCAAGCCGACCAGGCCCGTGAAATGCAGGAACCGCAACTTGGCCGGAGAGATCTCGCTTAAGCATTGATATCCAAGCGTCTGCCAGAGGGTAAAACCGGCGATCGTCAGCGCGCTGACAATCGTCCAGTAGAAACCGGCCCGCGTGCCGCACATCAGCACGGCCAGAATTGGTATCGAGGCATACCAGACCATGACCGGCGCCGTGGTGCCGCCGGTCAGACAGGCCAGGGCCGTGTAGACGTACCAGGCGGCCCCGGTCAGCAGTCCTCCGCATAGCGCTGGCGACTTACCGCGCCGCAGCAGCATCAGGCTGCCGATGAGCAACACGCCGCCAGAAAAAATCACGTTGGCCCCGAAATGGGCGCCTAGCAGATAATAAAGAACTCCAAAGACCGGAACCCAAATCAGCATCGCCAGGTGCAACGCCGCCACGCGATTGGCGCGGCGCAGCAGTTCGGGATCCTGCCGGAACTCCGACGGGAGCAATTCATCCCAAAGGGAACGTAGGAATAGCAACACCGGGGGTCCGCTTGCTTGCAAGAGGCCTTCGAGAATTGGTTCGCAGCCACCAGAGAAAACCTAGCATACGGCTAGGGAGAAAGACCCCCGAAAAGGCAGGCGGCGCATCCCATCTCAGGCCAAGCGGCCCCCTTGGCCTGAGGGGCCCGGGTGCGATGCGGGCGGACGGCGGGCAATGACACGGTTCGCGAAGAACGACGCCCTCAATCCGGCACAATCGCGCCAACCGGACGATCAGGCTAACTTCAACGGCGGTAGACGACTGGCGCCGCCAAGTGTTGCGTCAGTCTTGGGTTTCCGCTCGCTTGATTTTGACTGGCGGCCAAAGAATCCAATCACCGTCGTGGTCGGAGCCGTTGGACCGTTTTTGCTCTTCAGCCGAGATCGGGCCAAAACTAGCAACAACAGCGGAAGTGGGATCTGCGGTCGACCGGCCGCCGTCGTCGTCACGGTCCGCGCCAATGCTGTAGACAACAGCCTTTCCGTCGCGCACGACATAGCGCAGCGGTTTCCCATCGGCCCGATCCGGCGGCACGGCGGGCAACAGCTCGGGCACAAGTTGATCGAGCCGCTCCGGCCACTGGCCGTGTCGACGCTTCCACAGGGTGAGCGCGATAGCGACTTCCGTGGCATCGCGAACTTGAATGGTGCGCTCCGCGGCACTGAAGACCGGGTCGATCGAGGGGAGGATGAGCGATGGAAGCCAGTAGCGCACGCGCGCGAGTGGACCCTGCGAGGATCCAAGATTATGTCGCTCGACAATCTTTCCATCCGCCTTGTCCCACAGCCAGGGCGGACCTTGATGTGCCTCGATCATTTCGTCGAGAACCGTGTGGTAAACGTCGCTGTTTTCCTTGCGGCTGCCGACCTGGGTCGCCACGCCGGGGCCAATGACCTTGGCCAGCACGGCCGGTGCGCCTTGGAAATTGTATGGGCTAAGCAGATGCTCGACCGATCGCGGCCCGCCCAATAAACCGATCACCGTGTTGATGCCATCGGGCGTGATGCGACCGTTGCCGTGGCCGTCGTCTGTAAAAGCGCGTTGTAACAAGTCGTCGAACATCATGCGTTCCATGCCGAAGTCAAGCGACATCGCGCCGCCGCGATAGGCTGCAATGCGGTGCGCCAAATCGCGCAGTTGAGTATCGCTGAATACCTGTGGCGACTCGGTCAAAATGCGATTGGCGGCATCCGTTGCCAGGCCAAAAATCGCGATGCCGAACAATTGCTCAACCAGGCAGGCGTCGGGCTGGAAAGCCTGCTCCGACAGCGATACAAGGGCCGTCAGGTCGGCCAGCGCCGCCGAGCCATCGCCCTTGTTGGCCGCGTATAGCGCATCGGCCTGCAGGAATCGGGCCACACGACGCAACTCCTGAATGGCCGGCAGCAGCGCCTGAATGAGCTCCTCGTTGTCGTCGGCCGACTGCTTGGAGAAGATCGAGTCCTGCCCAGTGGCCAATTCAGCATCGCGATCGGACGGATCTCCCAGCAACAACCCCAGATGCGGCTTTTTGGCGCCTTCGCGGAAGAGCGTCAGCGACTCGGGGTGCCGATCCAGCATTTCAATTGCTTTATTCCAAGCTTTGCCGGTCGGCCCTTCGGCCATCCAGTCCCGGTCCATCTGGTCTTTGCCCAGCTTGAATATCCCTTCGCGATACAGCGGCCAGGCCCGGTCGGATTCGTCGACGCGACGAGCGGCGTTGATCTCGTGCCAATAATTGTGGGCGACTTCTGGCTTGCCGAGATAGAACCTCGCGGCCAGAACCGAGTAGACCAACAAGATTAGGCCGAGTGTCGCCAGGACGAGCCGAATTCCAAAGCGGCAACTGCGCCACCACAGGGGCCGATTGCGCAGCTTGGCACGCCGGATGAGCCGGGCCGACTGTTCGACGGGGCCAAAGTCCTTGGCCAGTTCGTCCGCCGCGCGGCCGGCGGCCAGCCCGTCGGAAAAATGGGCGATCAACTCACGTGCCACGTCGCTCTTCTCACCACGCCACAAGCGCGTGCGGCGACACACCGAATAAATCAACTTTGACAATGGCAAGGGCAGATTCGCGGCGGCAATGTCGCGACGGATATCCAACCGGGCCGACAATTGGCCGCGCACCGCATCGCTGACGGGAGTGTAATAGGCCCGCGTCAGCCAATTGGCGGCGGTGACGTCGAATTCGTTCTCAGTTGCCATCTTCGATAACCTCAGAACTGTTCGTTCCGCAGACCCGTCAGCCAGTCGCCCCGCCCAGCGTGGGTTGCAAGACTCCCAAACCGCGCATGGCGCGTTCGACGGCCCGCCATTGGGCCGTGTCGTGCGCCAGACGTTTCTTGCCCTTGGCCGTCAGGGCATAGTATTTGCGCGGGCGGGTCGCGGTCGCGTCCCGCCACTCGGCCTTGACCAGCCCCTGGGCTTCCAGGTTGTAGAGCAAGGGATAGAGCGTCGACTGCCCCATGTCCAACACGCCGTCGGAAGCGCGCGACAGGGCCTCGACCAGCTCGTACCCGTATTTCGACCCGCTTTCCAACAATTTCAGCACGGCAACCGGTCCGGCGCCTCGCATTAACTCACGTTCGATTCGCACGGCAGCGTCCTCCCCGCGTAACATGACCTCACATACTATGCGTAACATAGTAACGGGTGTCGTCAATGTCAAGCGTTTCTCCTCGCCCTTCTCGGGAAAGGGAGAAAGAAGCGGCGGCTTGCCGCGCGTGAGGCGCAACTCTTAGAATGACGGTCCGGAGCTCAGGCGGATAAACACAGACGTGCCGCGGCCTCCGCCAACATCCAACCAGGCGCATCCAAAACCCTCTCGACCATTCCAGGAGGTTCTTATGGCCACCATGACGAAGACCGCCCGCGGGCCCCAGATCCGGCAAACGCAATGCTTCATCGGCGGCCAATGGGTTCCCTCGGTGAGCGGCAAGACCTTCGATACGATCAATCCGGCCACCGAAGAGGTGATAACCCAAGTCGCCGAAGGGGACGCGGCCGACGTCGATCGGGCTGTGAAGGCTGCCCGAGACGCGTTCGACAAGGGGCCTTGGCGGAAAATGGACGCCCGCGATCGCGGCCGTTTGATGCACAAACTGGCCGACCTGATCGAGGACGAAATCGACGAGCTGGCGCAGCTTGAAACACTGGACAACGGCAAGCCGATTCGCGAATCACGAAATGGCGACTTGCCGCTGACCATCGACTGCCTGCGTTATTACGCCGGCTTTGCCGACAAGATTCACGGCCAGACGATTCCGATTCGTGGCAACTATTTTTGCTACACGAAGCGCGAACCGGTGGGAGTCGTCGGACAGATCATTCCCTGGAATTTTCCGATGCTGATGACGGCCTGGAAATGGGGACCCGCCCTGGCCGCCGGCTGCACGATCGTGATGAAGCCGGCCGAACAGACGCCGCTCAGTTGCCTGCGAATGGCACGCCTGGCGCAGAAGGCCGGCATTCCCGATGGCGTCATCAACATCGTGCCGGGCTTTGGTCCCACGGCCGGCGCCGCGGTGGTCAAGCACCCGGGCGTCGACAAGGTGGCCTTCACCGGCGAATACAAGACCGCGCAGATCATCATGCGTGACGCCAGCCAGACCCTCAAGCGACTGACCTTCGAGCTGGGCGGCAAGAGCCCGAACATTATTTTTGCCGATGCCGATCTCGACGCCGCCGCCCAAGGCACGCACGTCGGCTTGTACCTGAACCAGGGCCAGTGCTGCTGTGCCGGCAG
>JANNQN010000239.1:0-2825 GCA_031400775.1 Planctomycetia bacterium
TGGCGCCCTTTGCCGGTTTGCAGCCGACCTTGTTTATCGGCGTCGGCGGAACGGGCGCCCGAGCGCTGCGGCGATTGCGCCGCCGTCTGCGAGATCGCTTTGGCACGGAGACGGCCGTGCCGATGCTGCAATTGTTGCTATTGGATACCGACTCCAAAGGCGCTTACCAGGCGACCCAGGGCGAGAACGGCACGGCGCTTGCCGACAGCGAGACCATGTCGCTGCCGCTGCGGAATGCCGCCGACTATACGGCCGAATCTCGCAGTTTGCTGCAATGGCTGAGCCGCCGCTGGCTCTACAACATTCCGCGTTCGCTGCAAACCGAAGGGCGACGACCGCTGGGGCGATTGGCGCTCGTGGATCACGCCCCCAAGGTGCTGCAGCGGTTGCGCAAGGCGTTGGCCGAAATCACCAGTCCCGAGGCGCTCTCCGCATCGACCCAAGCCACGGGCTTGCCCGTCGGCGGCCCGCAGCCGCGCGTCTTTCTGATCAGCTCGACCTGCGGCGGCACTGGCGGCGGAATGGTGTTGGACCTGGCCTACCTGGTTCGCAAGCTGATCACCGAACTGGGCCTGAGCGACGAGGGCGTGTGCGGAATCTTGACGCATTCGACCGATCGAAACCCGAACGCGCACGATCTGGCGATCGCCAATAGCTATGCGTGCTTGACCGAGCTGCACCAGTATGCCGGAACCGGGGGTTATCCGGGCGAGCCGGCTTGCGAGCTGCCACCCTACTGCGCTGGACAGGGTCCTTTTCCGCGGGCCTACTTCGTACACCTGGGCGACGATTTGAACGATTCCCAGTTCGACGCGGCCACCGATGCGCTGGCTTCATACTTGTATCTGGATTGCCTGACGCCGGTCGGGTCGGCGCTCGAACAGTGCCGCCAGACGGCGCCGATTGGCGTCACGGCGGACGCCGGCTTTATGCTGCGCAGCTTTGGCGTGGCCTCGGTGGGGGCCGGCCAGAGCTTGCTGCCCACCCTGGCCACCGAGGAGCTGTGTCAGGAAGTCGTCGACCGTTGGCGGGGCGTTTTCAAAGATAAATTGAGCGAGGCGGCGCCGTTGATCGACGTGGCAATCGCGGCCGACAGCGCGCCGGATCAAGAAAATTTAGCCCAAATCGATCCGCGGACAGCCGAGCATGCCACGGCGCTGGAGTTGAGCGTTACGCCGCTTTGCGAACGGTTGATGGCGCTATTGGAAACCGAGTTGGGCGGCGATGCCGCAGCCATATTGAGCCGACTGCGCACCAAGACCGAGCAACGCCACGAGCAGGATGGCTCAGGCGCCACGGCCGCGCTCGTGCGCACGATCGGCAATTTGTTCGGCACAAGCGCCGAGAACGAAGGCATGGCGCGCCCCAGCGCGTCGCTCGAAGCGGCGCTGGATCGCGACGTGCGCACCTTGGCAGCTCCCAAAGGAGAGGCTATCCGCAACTGGATTCTGGAACTGATCGACGAGCCGCACGTCCGCGTGGGCGGAGCCTGCCGTGCTCGGGATTGGTACGCGGCCTTGATTCGCGGGCTGGACGCCGAGGCCGCCGAGCTGCGCGAGACCGTGCAAGCCGACTGGCAGGCGCTCGAGCGGTCGCTCGTCGAGACCGAGCGGACCGCCGCCAAACGCCCCACGGTGTTTGGCATTCGCCGCGGCGACAAGCCGAACCCCAACGCTGATACCGCCATGCTGCGGATCGTCTGCTGGCGGATCGAAGACCTCGCGCTATTCGGTCTGAGCAAGGTGTTCCGGCACCTCCTGGCGCAAATCGCCTCGGCCGGCGACCAACTTAAGGACGTGCAGCGCACGCTCGGCCAATTATCGGAAACGTTCGCGGCCGAGACTCCCTGGCAGCAAGCCGACGCTTGCCCCGACGGCGCCAAGGTGGTTGACGAAGTCCGCGTTGCCGTCACGGAGAACCTGCGGCAAAAGATGCCCGAGCTGGTCCAGCGAGTCGCGGCCGGATTTCAGGCGCAGTTTCTCGATCAGCACGGCGGGTTGCGCAATTTGTGCAAGAATGTCAACGCCATGCAAAACCTGGTCCCCAGCGCGCTGCGGGCCCTGGCTCAAGCTCAAGTCTTTGCCGCGCTCAAGGAGATTCCGATCGCCAAAGCGCTGCTTGGATCGGCCGAAGACGCGCCCAGTCGGCTGGAGCGGCTGAAAGAGTGCATCGACGCCGCCAGACCCCGGATCAGCGGCTGCGGGGGCGGGCAACGGCTGCTGGCGATACTACCGGACAATCCCCACGGCGCCGCGCTACAAACCGCCGTATCGCAAGAGCTTCAGCCGCCGGCCACCGTGGTCGGATACTCGGAGCCCGACGTCGTGTTTGCCTATGAGCTGCAGGACCTCTCGATTCCGCACGTCGCGGCCCGCTTGATCGAAGACCGCACTGACTTTGCCCAGATGGCGGCCCGGCTGCACACGCGAATCGACGTGGTCTGGTCGCCACTGGCGCAATCGGCGCCACGGTAAGCCGCGAACAGCATTCTCGCGGGCCCGGCTTTTTCTCGGTGGCGCTATCGGCCGATGGCGCAGCGGCTTGCGCGCGCTGCTGGGCGTCGTACTGGGCCGCCAGGCCAATCTCCTCGCGCAGCGCTTTGGCCGCAGGCAGCGTGGTGTTGGTCGGACTCAGGCAAAACAAATCCCAACGCTCGCGCTTGTAGCCATGCTGGCGGATGTACCAGTGGTCGTTGTCATCCTGCTGGATCGGAAACAGCGAGCACGCGGACGGTTTGTAGCGGAACTTGTCTCCCTCGTCGGCTCCCATCTTGTGCAGCACGCAACCCTGGTTGAAGAACACGCACCATCCGTCGGCATTGCGTG
>JANNQN010000240.1:0-8606 GCA_031400775.1 Planctomycetia bacterium
CCGACGCCCCATCGTCGGCCGCCGGCATTTGCATGCGGTCGGGCAATTGTCGAACATCGGCCTTGATGTTCTTGAATAGTTTGGAGATGTGCTCGTGACAGGTGAATACGAGCACCTGGCAGCCTTGCCGGGCGAAATCTCGTAGCACCATCGCCGCCGCCTTGGCGCGAACCACGTCGAAATTCACTAGCACGTCGTCCAACACGAGTGGCAGAACGACCCCGCGGCGGGCGTACGCGGCCACTAGAGCCAATCGCAGCGCCAGGAACAATTGCTCGCGCGCGCCGCTGCTCAATAGTTCCACGCCCAGGCTGGCTCCCTGTCCGTCGTCGACGTTCAGGCAGTGCTGTCCCAGCGGCGTCCAGACACGCGTGTAACGGCCGCCTGTGAGCCGCTGCAAGTACACCGAGGCGTCGCGCAAGGCTTGCGGCTGATGTTCGCGTTCGTAGTATTCGCGCACGGCGGCAAGCATCATGCCGCAGGTGGTGAGCACTCGCCAACGGTCAAGTGCATCTTGCAACCGCTTCTCGACGATTCCCAGCTCCACGCGCAGGTGGCCCAACTGGCGGTTTTCGACCAACGTCTTGAGCTGCTCGTTCATCTCGCCGCGGCGCTCGACCCTAGCATTCCAGCGCTCGCGCGCCGCACGGCGGGTTTCCGACAACTCGGCTTCGAGCTGTTCCAGATTCCGCTCACCGGAAAGCCAAGTGCTGAGTTGTTCTTCGGAACATACGGGCGCCAGGGCCAAGGTGATCTCGTCGGCCAGAGCCGCTCGCTCGCCGCGCAGTCGCTGGGCTTCGGCCTGAGCGGTCGCGCGACGGCGAAACTGGGCTTCATCCCGCACTCCGGCCGCTTCCAGCAGGCGGCGCCGCCGCTTGCGCATGCGGTTGGCTTCACGCACGAGCTTGGTTTGCTTGCCGCGCAAGCTGCGGCTTTCCGCGGAGAGTTGATCGCGATGCTTGATCAGCTTCTGCTGCTCGTTCAGCTCGCCCAAGCACTGCGCAAGTTGCTCTAGCGGAAGCTGCGAGCGCGGCACAACGCCGACTTGTGTTACCAATTGTCGGATGCGCCCAGCCAGGGTCTCGAACTCCGCACGTTGCCGCCCGAGCTCGCCTCGACGCTGTTCCAACTGCTTGTTCAGCTCGCGCCATTGCTCGCGTTGTCGCGAGACCAAGCGCAGTTCGCGGGGACGGATCTTGGCCGGCAAGCCGAAGGCCGCCAGCATCCGCTGCCACTTCTTACGCGCGGCGCGAAACGCCTCCTGGGCTGTTTCGGCCTGCTTAGCCGCCGCATCGGCTGCCCGCTCGGCAGCTTCGCGCTGGGCATCGAGAGGCAATAGCTCCTCAAGTCGCGCGAGCGCCTTCTCGGCCGTTTGCAGCCTCGCGACCAAAGGACCACCGCCCTTGGGCAATCGCTGGTCGAGCAAATCCCGCTCGGCACGCGCATCTTTGGCTTGCTCCTTGAGCGAGCCGATCTGTTGGTGGCACGTATCCAACTGCAAGCTCGCGCTCTGCTCCATGCCAAACTTGATCGCCCCGGCCGCTCCCGCCGCCAACACGCCCACCAAACCCACGGGCCAGCCCAGCGCGCCGCTGAGCGACGCCGGCAAAACCAATCCGGCCACAAACAGCAGCACCAGCGCACAGCCCAGCACGAACAAGGCGCCAAGCCCGGCAAGCAGCCAAGAGGGCAGAATCTGGTTGTCCAAATGATCTTGCCCCTCCTCCTCCAACTGGCTTTCGCGACGGGACAACTGATCTAGCCGCTCGTCGAGCTGCACGCGCTTGCGCAATTGGGAAACCAACTCACCGGCTTCTGCCAGGGCCTGAGTCAATCCCTTTTGTCCGGCATGGCCCGCGGCGGCCTCGACCTGGCGCAGCAGTCCGGCGGAAGTCTCGGCCGAGGTGGCGGTGTGCGACTGTAGCTGACGAATGTCGCGCCGTGCTTGGCTGACGGCCTTGGCCGCGGCGCGCAGCTCGCTCATCGCTCGCGGCGACAACGGCGCCGTTTGCAGGTTCGTCGATTCCGCGCCGCCTCCGCCGCGCGGAGCGCCTCCGTCGCGACGGACTTCGAGGTTCAAGACCTCTTCTTCGAGCGATTTGATCTGTAATTCCAGCGAACGGATCCACTGCTGCTGCTCGGAAAGGGCCTCGAGCCGTGGAGCCTGCCGGAACAAGGTCTCGTTGATTGCCAGTTGGCCGATTTCGCCGCGCAGCGACTTGCGGTTTCGGGCCAGGCGAGCAAATCGCCGCCGCCGGGTCGCAATTTTCGCTCCCAGCCGCTCATACCGGGCCAGCGCGTTCTCGCCTAGCGCATCAAACGAGCCCATGCCTTGCAGTTGCACGTCGATCGCCGCCCGTCGTCGCCAACGATCCTGCAACACTCGGGCCAGCGTGACTTCGCGGGCCTGTTTGTCCCAGCGGGAGTGATCCTCCTCAAGCCGCGCGACTTCTCCATCCAATGACTGTCGCTCGGTCGAGAGCGCCAGATAACGCACCGTCGCCTGCCCCAGGTCCGCGATTTCATCGCGCAACCTTTCGCGCTGGCCGAGCAATTGCGTCACCAGCGACGGGCGGTCATCAGCCGCCAGAATGCGGTTCCGCGAAGCCTCCAACTCGCTGAGCACGTCCACCAGCGAAACGCGATCCAGTCCCAGCGCAAGGCCGTAAAGTTCGCTGGCCGCCTGGGTATCGCTGAGTGTCGCCAACTCCTGGATTTCGCGCAGGCCGAAGGCAAATACGTTGTTGAATGTCGGCTCATCCACGTCGCCCAACAAACGGCCCAAGGCGCCGTCGTCCGCCGCACCGCCATGGCCGTCCGCGACTCGCGCAATATCCCCGCCGTCGCCCCCCAGATCGGCATGGCGGCTAATCGCGTACGTATCGGGCCCGTCCGAGACGAGCATGGTTCCGCCCGGGCGGCCACCGCCCAATGGTGGCAAGTAACGAGTTCGGCGCTCGGGCGAGAATCCATATAGCACGGATCGCACAAACTGCATCAGCGTCGTCTTGCCGGCTTCGTTGGGGCCGTAGAACACGCTGATCTCGGACAGATCCGACAGCTCCAGCGAGCTCCAAACCCCAAATCCGTCGACGTTCAGATTCGTGATTCTCATGATCGCACTTCCTGCGGGCTCAAGAGTTCCACGCCCAGAGTGGCCACTTCGGCCAACACCCGCCTCCGCACGGCCGGCTCGGCAATGGCCACGTCGGCGCCCAGGCTGCCGGCCAGGTGGCGCTCGGCGAGAAACGCCTCGAGGTTGATTTCGGCCTCGGGCTGGTCGACGTAATGCCGCACGGTGCGCAAAAACTCCCCGAGCACGGTGTCCTCGTCGTACAGATCCTCGCGCAGGCCGGCCGACGCTTCCGGCTCGATGGCGACCGTCCAAGCCGAGGGGCGCTTCGCGCCATGTGCGGCCCGGAGTCGCGCGGTCAAATCGGCGGCCAACCGGCCACGCCGCAATTCGTTCGCCAAACCTGAACTGCCAGCGATCGTCCAATGAATCAACAGATCCGGACCAAACGGGTCGCCCGCAAGTTCCCCGACCCGCTCATTCAGAATCTGCTCGAATTGTTCGCGAGTTGTCGCTTCCCCGACGGACACGCGCTCGTGCAGATAACGCACCGCGTCGGTTGCCAAGAAGCTGGTGCGGACTCGTTCGGTCTCATCGACGTTAACCAGCATGCAGCCGCGCGCGCCCCATTCTCCCGGGCGTCGGCCTTGCGGCGTGCCGCAATAGTGAGCCGCGACGGGACCCGATAGAAGCGTGCGGCGATCGTGCTCGCCGCCCAGGGCCCAGTAGTTCACGGAGGTTTGTGCGAGCGCTTCGGCGTCGGTCGTGCCGTACGCCACGGCAATGGAAAACAAGGGGCCGTCGACGCGAAAATCGGCGGTCCGAATTTTTTTGCGTTGTCGCGAGCTCGTGCCCAGGATCTGCACCAACGGCTCTTGCCCGCGGGCGTGAATGACTCGCTCGACACGATGCGGCGGAAATCGCAGGACGTTATCCCCCAATGGCCAGGCGTCGATCCAGCGCTCGAGATCGTCGCTGCGGCCCCCGGCCCAATAGACGCGGATTCCCTGCGCCAAGAGTCGCTGGAATTGCTCGGCAAGAAACACCAGTCCGCGCGGACCGCTGGCCAATGGATCCATGATGTCGCCAGCGAACACGACAAAGTCGACGCGTTCCTTGATGGCCGCGTCGAACACGCGCTCGGCCGCGCGGAAAGGCGCGTCGATCAAGGCCACTCGCAAATGGTCGGGAACTTCCGCCAGACCGCGCAGCGGCCGCTCGATATGAAAATCGGCGGCATGAATAAAGCGAAACGGCTGAGTCATCGCGGCCCTCCGTGCGCGCATGCGAAACAATCGCAAGGGGGAATCACACTGGCGCCTCGTCCGTCGAAGCGCAAGCGCGAGCGGCTGGATCAACCCGGAAGTTTACCCAAGCAAGGAAAACGAGGCTATATGAGTTTGGGCCGCGGCGGTTTTCTGGCCGGCCGGGCCGTGGGCTGACGTGCCGCCGATTTGGGTCTGGCGGCCGGTCGTTTGGGGCGAGGCGAGTCGCCCTGGCCAGTGATTTCGAAGAGAAAGCGGCTGGGCTTGCTGGCCCGCGGCTTGCCCCACTTCATCCTCCCCAAGGCCAGCGAAATAGTCAGCCGATCCTGCGCCCGCGTAATTCCCACGTAACACAGCCGCCGCTCTTCATCGATGGCCGCGCCCTCCAGCTCGATCGAGCGGCGATGCGGCAGCAGTCCTTCTTCCATGCCCACCAGGTAGACGTGCGGGAACTCGAGTCCCTTGGCGCTGTGCAGCGTCATCAGCGCGATGGCATTGCGATTTAGTTGCTCTTCCTTGTCTTGCTCGTTCTCGCGATCTCCCAGTGCGACCTCCTCCAGAAAGCCGGCCAGCGTGGCCTTGCGCGCCCGCCGCGCATAAGCTCCCAGCGAGTTGACCACCTCTTCCACCGCGGCCCAGCGAGCGAGCTGTTCTTGCGGCTCCTTGTAGTTGCGGGCGATCTCGTCGCGATAGCCGATCCGATCGATGAAGGCGTTGACGACGTCGACCAGAGGCTCGCGCGCCAGGCGTTGGGAATACTGTAAGATCATCTGCTGAAATCTCTCGATCGCTTCGGCGGCCGCTTTGGGCATGGCGGAAAGCTGACCCGCTTGCGGCAGGATCGCCCACATCGGCTTGCTCTGTTTCACGGCCGCGTCGATGAGTAGCGTCACGGCACGGTCCCCAATTCCGCGCGCCGGCGTGTTGATCACGCGCCGCAGGGCCACTTCGTCGGCCGGCGCGACCAGCAGTCTCAAATAGGCCAGGATATCGCGCACTTCGCGGCGATCGTAAAACGACATTCCGCCCACCAGCACATAGGGCAGCTTGGCCTTGCGCAGCTCGACCTCGAACGCGCGGGGCTGCTCGTTGGTGCGAAACAGGATCGCAAAATCGCGCGCCTCGAGCCCGTCGACGCCGAGGCGCGCGCGAATATCGTCGATGACCGTCTTGGCTTCGGCTTCCTCGTCCTGGCATTGCAGGATCTGCGGCTTTTCGCCGCCCGCGCGGGCTGGCCGCAGAATCTTATCGTGCCGGTTGCTGTTGTGCTGGATCAGTCGATTGGCCAAGGTGAGGATCGCTTCGGTCGAGCGATAGTTCTCTTCCAACCGCACGACCTTGGCCTCGGTCCAATCGTGCTTGAAGCGGAGAATATGCGCCACCTCGGCGCCGCGCCAGCCGTAGATCGATTGATCGTCGTCTCCCACCACGCACAGATTGCGATGCCCGCTGGCCAGGGCTTTGACAATCCGATATTGGCTGCCGTTGGTGTCCTGGTATTCGTCGACAAGCAGGTGGGAAAACCGCCCGGCTTCGGCCGTTCGCACGTCGGCGAACCGCTCGAACAATTCTTCGGTACACAGTAGCAGGTCGTCGAAATCCATGGCGCCCGCCTGGTACAGCGCCTTTTGATAGCGACGGTATCCCATCGAGGCCAGATGCTCTTTGTCGCTACGGGCCAGCGAGGCCGCGCGATCGGGCCGGATGGATTGCATCTTCCAGCGGCCGATAAAATTCACCAAATCGCCGGGGCGCAACAGTGCCTCGGGCGCCTTGATCTCGCGCAAGGCCGCGCGAGCCGCGCTCTCCTGATCGCCCCGGTCGTAGATGGCGAACTTGGCCGGATATCCCAGGCGAGGTGCGTGTCGCCGCAAGATGCGCACGCACAGCGAGTGAAACGTCGAGATTTCCGGCTTTTCCTTGCGCTGCTTACCCAGCAGGGCCGCCGCCCGTTGCTGCATTTCCTTGGCGGCTTTGTTCGTGAAGGTGACGGCCAGAATGCGGCTGGGCGGAGTGCCGTGCTTGATCAATTCGGCAATGCGATACGTCACTACGCGGGTCTTCCCCGTGCCGGCGCCGGCCAATACCAAGAGCGGACCCGAGAGCGTATTGACGGCGGCGCGTTGAGCGGGATTGAGGTCTTGCGACATTGAAAATCCGTGTTCAATCCATTTCGCTCACGAGTGCGAAGGCGGCAGGATGCGGGCGCCGAACGCGGCGAGACTCTTGGCCCCGCGGCCGCATTGTCCATCAACGCCACTAGGTCGACGGCGAAATCCTACGGCTTCGCTGGCTGGCCCCCTGCGTCGTTGCGAATGCAGTAGAGCCGCGACGCGGTGCGCAAGAGCAGCCGGTCGCCGACAATCGCCGGTGTGGCCATGCACATGTCGTCGTCGGCCAATGTGTTGGTGTGCAGGATTTCGAAATCCTTGCCGGTCTTGATGACGAAAGTCACACCGTCTTCGTTGAGGCAAAACACTTTGTCGCCGTAGGCCCAGGGCGACGACGTGAACGCCTTGCCCTCGGGAATGCGGAGTTTCTTGTAGATTTCCTCGCCTGTCTTGGGGTCGTAGGCGGCAAAGAAGCCCATGTCGTAGAGCGCGTAAATCACGTCGCCGTAGAGCACCGTGCTGGGGTTGTACGGCGCGGCCGTTTTGTTGCACCACACCACGTAGTCGTTGCTCGTGGTTTCGTCGGCCAGGCTGATATCGCCCGAAGCGCCCGGCCGAATCGCGTAAACCGGTTTCACCTTGTCCATCACATAGCCCGAGCTGATGTAGAGCAAGTCGTCGCGCGAGTAGGGCAGAGCGATCGTGATGCTCGACATGCCGGCCAGTTCCCACAGCAGACGGCCTTCGAGATCGTAGGAGCGATTGCGATTCGTGCCGGTCGTGATCAGCTCGGTGCGCTGACTGTTTTTCCAAATGTACGGCGTCGACCAGTTGCTCTTCTCGTCGCGCTGAACGCGAAACACTTCTTCGCCGGTGGTGGCGTTCAACGACAACAGGTACGAGTCCTCGTCGTTGTCGTCGACAATGTACAAGCGGTCCTGGTACAGCGCGGGCGAGGCGGCCGTTCCCCAGCCATTGCGGATTTTGTGCGGCTCCAACTCTTTTTTCCACAGCGGCTTGCCGTCGAGATCGTAGCAGAACACGCCGACGTTGCCGAAGTAGGCATACACACGCTGACCGTCGGTGATCGGCGTTTCCGAGGCATAGCTGTTCTTGATGTGAATCGTCGTGGAGGGAACACCCCGATGGGCCAATTGCTCCCAGAGGATTTTGCCCGTCTTGAGATCCAGGCAAACCACCTTCCACTCGTGATCGGACGTAGGGGGCTTGGATTGCTCGCCGCCAAAGTAAAGTCCCTTCTTGGCAACCGGTTCCTCGCCCAGGTTGACCACGGTGGTCAAAAAGATCTTGTCGCCCCAGACAATCGGCGACGACCAGCCCCGGCCTTTGACGTCGGTCTTCCAAGCCACGTTCTCCGTAGCGCTCCAGCGGTCGGGCAAATCGCTATTGTTCGAAATGCCCAGCGAATTTGCGCCGCGAAATTGGGGCCAACTCTCCTGGGCCGCGCATCGCCCAATCGCACAAACGGCGGCCAGCGCCACAACAATACGAACCGTGCCAGATAGCATGGGATTGTCCCCTATTTTTCACACGCCTTGAATCGTCGCGACACTGAACCTGAACGGTGCAACTGATGGTAGGGCAATGCGATCAGAGGGTCAAGCAACCGCAATTTACGGTAGAGGGTCAGTCTGAATTTGGATTTTCCGCAAAAGGGTCCGCCACTTTCCACTCATTCCTCCATCGAGGCCGACAGAGCGGTTTGCAAATCGGCGTAGCGTTCCGTTTGGGGGAATGATGGATGGAATTCAACTCCGCCTTTCCAGGTGAGGTGGACAATCGCCAAGGGATGCTGGGGATCGTCAGTGGCAAACATCACGTCATCGCTACTCCGCGAGCGGGCAAGAGCCGTAACCCGCGCGCTCGCTAATACGTGGCCCTCCGGCAGTTCGGCCCGCAATTCATTCTCTAATCGGGCGGCAGTGTCGCCAACTGGTTCCCAGTGGCTGGGCCATACGAACTCGCTCGGAACAATCGAATGGCGTTTGGGGCCTTCTGAGGTGCCTGCCTTTTAGTGGACAGTCCAACTCCTTATTTTCAAGGGGTGGAGGAGGACTGTTGAATGACCAGGAAGCGTGGATTGCGCAGAGCACGTAAGCGGCAAAGTTACTCGCGGGAGTTTCGGCAAGAGGCGGT
>JANNQN010000241.1:0-3450 GCA_031400775.1 Planctomycetia bacterium
CAGGCCGCAGGGGGTTGGGGGTTGGGGGCTGGGGTTTGGGAGGAAGAACTAGGTGAGTCAAGGGTTTTGCCACCAGACAATCAACAGTGATAGAAGGGCGCCAGGGTTTTCGCTATGCTCAAACGCCATGAACACCAAGAACTTGTCGCGTAGCCCCGACTTGATGACGCCCGAAGACACCGTGCTATTGGTCGTCGACGTGCAGGAAAAGCTGCTGCCGCTGATTCGCGGTGCGCGACGTATCACCTGGAATTTGCGCCGTCTGCTCGATGGCGCGGCGGCTGTGGGGCTCAAGGCGCTGGCCACCGAGCAGTATCCCCAGGGTCTGGGCTCGACGGTGCCGGAATTGGCCGGCCGGCTGGGCTCGATTCCCAGTAAGGCCACGTTTAGCTGTGGCGGCTGCGAGCCGTTTGTGAGTCAACTGGTCGAACTGGGCGCCAGCAAGGTGATGGTCTCGGGCATCGAAGCCCACGTTTGCGTGCAGCAGACGGTGCTCGATCTGCTGGCCAGCGGCTACCGGGTTTACGTGCCGGTCGACGCCGTCGGATCGCGTTATTCGATCGACTTCGAGACCGGGCTAAAGCGGATGGAATCGGCCGGCGCCACGCTGACCACGACCGAGTCGGCCTTGTTCGAATGGTGTCAGGTGTCGGGCACGCCGACGTTCAAGAAAATCAGCGCGCTGGTGCGCGAGACACCGCCCGAAGATTAAGCCGCGCCGCCACCGGCCGCTAACAAGGACTGAAAATGAACGCATCGAGTGCCGTCGCGCCGCCGCTTAACCCGCCGGTGCGGATTCTGATGGGCCCCGGCCCCAGCGACATCCATCCCCGCGTGCTCCAAGCCATGGGCCGTGGAACCGTGGGGCACTTGGATCCCTACTACCTGGAAATCATGAACGACATGCAGCGCATGCTGCAGTCGCTGTTTCGCACCAAGAATACGATGACGCTGGCCGTCAGCGGCACGGGCTCGGCCGGAATGGAAGCCACGGTCGTCAACCTGATCGAGCCGGGCGACTCGATGGTCGTGTGTGTCAACGGCGTGTTCGGCGGACGGATGGTCGACGTCGCCGAACGGGCAGGCGCGAAGGTCACTAAAGTCGAACGCCCCTGGGGCGAAGTTTTTACGGCCGATGATCTCAAAGCGGCGCTGGCGCAAGCCCGGCCCAAGCTGGTGGGTATCGTGATGGCCGAAACCTCGACTGGCGCACTTCAACCGATCGAGGAAATCTCGAAGCTCGTCCACGATGCCGGCGCGATGCTGCTGGTCGATGCCGTGACCTCGCTGGGCGGAGTCCCGGTCGAAGTCGACGCCTGGAATATCGACGCGATTTACTCAGGCACGCAAAAGTGCCTGAGCTGTCCGCCCGGCTTGTCGCCCGTTTCGTTCGGACCACGGGCGATGGAAGCCGTGCTGGCCCGCAAAACGAAGGTGCAGAGCTGGTATCTGGACGTCACCATGCTGGCCAAGTATTGGGGCAGCGAGCGCGTGTATCATCACACGGCGCCGATCAACATGACGTACGGACTGTACGAAGCGTTGCGACTGATTCACGAGGAAGGGCTCGAATCCTGCTTCGCCCGGCACGCGCTCAATCACCGCGCGCTCAAAGCCGGATTGGCCGCGATCGGCATCGAATACGCCGCCCAGCCGGGGCATCAATTGCCGATGCTCAATGCGGTGCGGATTCCCGAGGGCGTGGACGATGCGGCGGTCCGCGCCGGCCTGCTCAATCGCTTCGGCATCGAGATTGGCGGCGGACTAGGCGCCTTCAAGGGCAAAGTCTGGCGCATCGGCCTGATGGGTTACGGCTCACGGGCCAACAACGTGTTCGTGCTGCTCGCGGCGTTGGAACAATTGCTGGCCGAGCAGAAACACCGTTTCCAGCACGGCGCTTCGATCGCCGCCGCCACGGCCGCTTACGCCGCCGGGTAATGCGCGTCTGGCCGATCATTTCAAAGTAACAGGCACACGCCGTGTGCCGTTAGCCGGGTCGTTTTCGATCCTGGGTAACCGTTCGGCAATTTTTTCGCGTTCTCCTGCGCGTGGGGCCACTGAGCGAATCGGTTACGGCACACAGGCGTGTGCCTACTACCTAGGGCCGACCACGATCGATTGAGTTCGCCTATTTCTGGCTTTTCCAACCCGCGCTGTAACAAATCTGGCTTTGCGACGCTGAGGAGTTCATGAGGCGAGCTTGGTTCGCCAGGGAACTTCTCAAAAACGCAATCCTGAAAGGGTTGGTGAACGATGAAACGGGCCGTCTCGCTTTCGCTGGTCGTGGTACTTGCAGCTCTTGCCAATAGCGCCGTCGCGGCCGCTCCCACGCGCAAAACCAAAAACAATTCAACCAAAGAGTCGCAAAGCCAGGCGACGGTCCGCGACCATCGCACCGTCGCCAGCAGTGAGCCGGTCGTTCGCGACCATCGAGACAAGAGCAAGCCGATCGTCCGCGACCATCGCAAACCGACGACGACCATCCAGCCGACCAAGCCCTCGAGCGGTCCAATCATTCGCGATCACCGTACACCCAGTGAGCCGATAGTTCGCGATCATCGCACGCCGAAGGGTCCGATCATTCGCGATCATCGCACGCCCGGCGGTCCGATCATCCGCGATCATCGCGATCCAAAAAATCCGGTCGGGCCCTTCAAGCCGCCGGTTGGTCCGATCAAGCCGCCACCAATCGGCCCGATTAAGCCGCCAGGGGTTGGTCCCGTGAAGCCCCCGGTGAAGCCGCCCATTGGCCCGATCAAGCCGCCAGTCGGACCGGTCAAGCCCCCGGTCGATCCGGCGCCGCCCACCAAGCCGCCCAAGCATCCTCCGCACCACGACGATCACGGTCAGCACAACGGTCACCACGGGCAGTTCCCCTGGTGGAAGTTCCAGGGCGGCCGCGGGGGCTACCCCTATGGTCAGGTCGTGTCGCGGCCGGTCATCGTCGTCAATCCCGTGACTGTTCCGGGTGCCATTGCCCCCCGACTCGAGTTGTCCCCCGGCATGGAGTTGACGATTTCGGACGCCGACTTCGGATCGGCACAAGGCCAGGCCGGCTTGCGGCTCGGCGAAGTGATGCTGAGTGCCGAGGTCGTGCGATGGCAGCCCGGTGCCGTGGTGGTGCGACTGCCGATGGCGCAAATCGCCCGCTCGGTGTCGGCCGAATTGCTGCTGGTGCGAGCCGACGGCACGCTGGCCCGCGAACTGCCCTTCGACCTGGTGCCGGCGACCAACTAGGTTGCCACCAAGTCGAGTCGCTTAAGAATTGGGTCAGAGGGTCGGAGGCCAGCTTCGGTAAGGAGCCGCCTCCGGCCCTTTTTTGCTCTCGAATCGATCAGGGCCGCATTACTTGCGACACTCGATGAACGTCGCCGGAGGATGCTTGAGAAAGTCATCCCAATGGCCGGGACCGCCGTGGTTGGTGCTCGTCGGCGAGAGTCGAGGTGCTCG
>JANNQN010000242.1:0-3788 GCA_031400775.1 Planctomycetia bacterium
CCCCAACCCCCAACCCCCACGCTCCACCCATCAACGGCCGTGGATAAATCTGCTTGCAAGTCGGGCCCGGTCTTGGGATAATCTCGGCGGTTAGACCCCGCCTGCCGTATGGACTTAAGACGGCCCACCCACCCCGCGAGAGGAAAGCGCACCATGACGAGCTGGATCACTCGGATTGCTGCCATCACCGCCCTTTCGATTATTGCGGCTTCGATTGCCGCTGGTTCGGCCGTTGCGGCCGATTCCCCGCCGGCCGTCGCCGCCCCTAAAGCCCCCGGATTGGGCGATCCGGGACAGCTCTTGGAAGTGCTGATCGATACCGGCCGCACCGTCGATGGCGGCTTCGTGCTCGACGGCCAGGACTCGCGGCAGCAATTGGTTGTCGACGGCAAGTTTTCCAGCGGTCAACTGCGAGATTTGACTGGGGCGGTCACTTATGAAGTCGCTCCCGAGGGCGTTGTCACGGTCGAAAAATCGGGACTCGTCATCCCGCGAGCCGACGGCACGGCCACGATCACGGCCCGCACGGCCCAGGGACCGGCCGGAACGCTGAAGGTGCAAGTGATTCATTTCGCGAACGATCCGCTGGTCAATTTCCCCAATCAAATCGTGCCGATCTTCACCAAATTGGGCTGCAACAGCGGCGGCTGCCACGGCAAAGCCAGCGGCCAGAACGGCTTCAAGCTATCGCTGCTGGGCTTCGAGCCCACCGAAGACTTCGAGCACTTGGTGAAAGAGGGTCGCGGTCGGCGGCTGTTTCCGGCCTCGCCCGACAAGAGCCTGTTGTTGCTGAAACCCATCGGCGAGTCGCCGCACGGAGGTGGCACGCGGTTGGAAGCTGACTCGCATTCCTATCGGTTGATGCGACGCTGGATTTTGCAGGGCATGCCCTACGGCAACGACAGCGACCCCACCGTGGCCCGGATCGAAGTCTTTCCGACCGAGCGGACCATGCCGCAAAAGGGCGAGCAACAACTGCTGGTCATCGCCCACTACACCAACGGCGTGACCGAGGACGTTACCGGCACGGTCAAATTCGAGCCCAACAATCCGGAGATGGCCGAGGTCAGCATCAGTGGCCTGGTCAAAACGCTGGATCTTACTGGCGACGTGGCGGTGATGGCTCGCTATCAGGGTCAGGTCGGCGTGTTTCGTGCCAGCGTGCCGCTGGGGGTGCCGGTCGAGAGCACTCCGCCGCCCAAGAACTTCGTCGACGACCTGGTCTTCAAGAAGCTCAAGACGCTGGGCGTGCCTCCCTCGGGCGTGTGCGACGACGCCACGTTCCTGCGTCGCTCGGCTATCGACATTGCCGGCCGCCTGCCGACGCCCGAAGAGACTCAAAAGTTCCTCACCGACACGAATCCGGCCAAGCGCGAAGCCTGGGTCGACACGCTGCTGACCAGCACCGACTACGCCGACTACTTTGCCAGCAAATGGAACACGATCCTGCGCAACAAGCGGCGCAACGAGACCTACGCCCGCGGCACGCGGATTTTCCACGATTGGATTCGCGACAGCCTGCACACGAACGTGCCGTTCGACCAGATCGCCCGCCAGTTGCTGACCGCGACCGGCGAAATCGGCCAGAACCCGCCGGTGGCCTGGTATCGCGAAGTCAAGGACTCGAACGAGCAGGTCGAGGACACGGCGCAGTTGTTTCTAGGGCTGCGGATTCAATGTGCCCGTTGTCATCACCATCCTTTCGAGAAATGGAGCCAGCAGGACTATTACGGCTTCGCGGCGTTCTTCTCTCGCATGCAGCGCAAGCCCGGGGTCCAGTTTGGCGAAGAGCGGATCGTTCACTCGCGGGGCCTTCCGACGGCAACGAACCCCAAGACCCAGAAAGCGGTGCCGCCCACCGGGCTGGGCGCCCCGCCGGCTGCGATCTCCAGCGACGACGATCCGCGACAAAAGCTGGTCGACTGGATGACCGCGCCTGACAATAAGTTCTTTGCCCCGGCACTCGTGAATCGCTACTGGAAGCACTTCTTCAGCCGCGGACTGGTCGATCCGGAAGATGACATGCGGGTGACGAACCCGTCCACGAACCAGGAACTGCTCGACTCGCTTGCGAAGCATTTCATCGACAACAAATTCGACTTGAAGGTGCTGGTCCGCACGATCTGCACTTCGCAGGTCTATCAATTGGCTTCCACACCCAACGATTTCAACGCCAACGACAAGCAGAACTACTCACGCTACTATCCCAAGCGGCTGCCGGCGGAAGTCTTGTTGGACGCGATCGATTCGGTCACGGAATCGAAGACCGGCTTTGGCGGCGTGCCGCAGAACGTCCGCGCCGTGCAACTTCCCGACAGCGGGTTCAACAGCTACTTCCTGACCGTCTTCGGGCGGCCGGAATCGACCAGCGCCTGCGAGTGCGAGCGATCGAGCGAGGCCAACCTAGCGCAGAGCCTGCACTTGCTCAACTCGTCGGAAGTGCAGGGCAAGCTCTCGGCAGCAAGCGGCCGCGCGGCACTGCTGTCCGCCGACAAGGCCCACTCGCCGCAAGAAAAGATCCGCGAGATTTACCTCCGCGTCTATTCGCGCGAACCGTTGGCCGACGAATCGGCCGTGGCGATTGCGCACCTGACCAAAGCCAAGGACGAGAAGTTGGCCTTCGAGGACATCCTCTGGGCACTGGTGAATACCAAGGAGTTTTTGTTTAACCACTAACGGCGTCGGTCCAACGTCTGACGACGTCGGATTAACGCCACGCTCGTTTGATCCCCGCTTGCGGCTTTCGCCATTCCCACTGGCCGCGCCGCGTACCACCCGCCTTTTGCAAAAACGACAAGGATCGCGTTTTTCGTTCCCTCCCGAGTTCGTCGTAATTATCATGGGGCCAACGGCACCTGGCCCAGCGCGCACCCGCAAAACCCGGTAGCGCCGGCCGCCGTGCTTCCCACCGATCGATCAACCAGGCAAGCTTCCTCCCACTGCAGGCAGGCAAACGTGAATTCTCTTCGTGACGCCATCGCGCTCATCTTGGCATCTCTATCGCTCGTACTCGCGGCTGCGCCAGCCACGGCCGACGAAGCCAAACCGATCGCCATCGCCGACATCAAGCGCGAGGCGCCGGTCGATTTCCAGAAGGAGATCCTGCCGCTGTTGAATAAGAACTGCGTGGCCTGCCACAACACGAAGAAGGCTGAGAACTCGCTCGTGTTGGAGACGCCGCAGACGATTCTCAAAGGAGGCGACTCGGGCCCGGCGGTCGTGGCCAAGAACGGCGCCGAGAGCCTGTTGCTGAAAGTTGCCTCGCATAAAGACGAACCCGCCATGCCGCCCGCCGACAACAACGTCGGCGCCGTGGCGCTCACGAGCGAGCAGTTGGGACTCGTCAAGCTGTGGATCGACCAGGGCGCGACTGGCCAGGCGTCGCAACCCGCAGCCCCCATCAAGTGGCAATCGCTCGCGACCACGGTCAATCCGATCTACGCCGTGGCGATCACCGCCGACGGACAATACGCCGCCTGCGGTCGGGCCAACCAGATCTTCGTTTACCAGGTCAGCAGCGGCCAGTTAGTCGCCCGGCTGACCGATCCCAGCCTGGCGGCCTCGGGCCTCTACCAGAACCAGGGAGTCGCGCACCTGGATCTCGTGCAATCGCTGGCCTTCAGTCCCGACGGCAACCTGCTGGCCTCGGGCGGATACCGCGAGGTCAAGCTGTGGCGCCGTCCGCACGATGTCTGCAAGGCCTAGCTGCCCGCGTCGACCGCCGCGGCGCAATCGATCGCGATCGGCCCCGACGGCAAGCTGACAGCAATCGGCGATGTCTCGGGCGC
>JANNQN010000243.1:0-1901 GCA_031400775.1 Planctomycetia bacterium
CGTCCCTCCTACAGCTTTTTCCTGATTCACTTTCCGGTGCGGTTCGTTACAGCGGCGCTGTGGGTCCGCATGGGCGGCATCTCGGCGGCCAGCGCGCGGGCCGCTTCGCTGTTCGCCTATTTGGCCAGCCTGGTGGCCGCGGAAGCCTTTTATCGGGCCGTTGAAGTGCCCTCGCTCCGGTGGAGCCGCCGGTTCGCGTAGCCGCCCCACTTCCAAGGGATTTTCCTGGAAGATTAGACTTTTTCTGGTTATACTGCTGCCGACGCAATTTCCAGGGACCTTCGGCCAGACGACGGGCGATCTTGCGCCGATTCTGGCTGCCTCGATGAATCGACGCCAGGGTCAGGCAAAGGCTCCGTAAAAAAGGGACAACGCTAATGAAGTCGCTCTCTCACGCTACCCTTCTCGTGACATGGCTCATATTGTCATCGCAGGCGACCGAGGCCGCGCTCGTTCTTCTGCCCGTCGGACCGCAATTGGGAACGCAAGCAGGAAATCTCGTCACCAACGGAAGCTTTGAGACTGCCGCTCCGACGCCCGGCAGCATCGAGTATTGGGCCACGGGAACCATCAACACGCCTTTCTCCGTTCCAGCAGGCTGGTCGTCTTCCGGTTCGTCGCAGGCCTATGCCTATTGGGGATCCACCGAAACCAACGCTCCGTACCGCACGGGCGGGTCCGATGTTCTGCCAGACGGGCAGTCGGGCATGTACTTCGGCAACGCAGGCGCCTTGGTCGATGTCCCTCCAACATTCCAGCCGTCGCGCGAAGTGACGTTCCCGCAGGCTCCCAATTTTACCGTCGGTTATGGTCAAGCGGTGGAGCTCACGCAATCGGTTCCTACGCATCTCAATCTGGCGCCGGCGTACCTGTTGAGCTTCTGGGTATCCGGTGAACTGGCGGGTTACGGCGCGGGCGCCCCCGGTTACGACGGATTGTTTGGGCTACGCGTCGTGAACTCGTCGGCGACCGACCCGATCCAGTATCTCGTCGTCCCCAGCGGCGGCACATCGACCTATGGCGCTTCGACGCGGTACGAGTTCACCGTCGTCCCGTTTAACGCGAGCCTGCCAATTCAGCTCGAGTTCATCAATTGGGGCCACATGGACCTGACCCCGCATGGCGGTCTGGGCACGACGGAGCTCGTGATCGACGATGTGATTGTAAACCCGATCCCCGAGCCGGCATCGATCGTGCTCTTGGCCCTGGGCGGGTTGGCGTTGTTGCGCCGCCGTCGGGCCTGACGGAAATATTGGACGCGTCGCGGCATCGCCCAGTGGCTGGTCGATTCTCGGATTTCGCGGCGACGACTATCGGGCCATGATCGTCGAGGGGCTGTAGACCGATCCCTCAGCTTGGCCAGCAGCGCGAAGCCGAACTAGGTCGGCAATTGACCAGCGAGCAGCAGGCACGATTTCGGCATCAACACGAACGGGGCAGGGCGGGGTAAAGTTGATCGCGCGGGATCGTCGGCGTCGCACCATTGCGACGCGGAGGAATCGAGCAGAATCTGCCATGCGACCTCGCTGGGGAGGTGCGGCGAGATGTCCAGCGCTACATCGCCAAAATTCCAGCCGATAAATACCGTCTCTCCGTCTGCATGCCGCTCGGCGATCAGCACCCGTTCGTCTTCCATCACGGTCACGCGACCTTGCTCCCGCGCAGGTTGCCGAATGGCCGGCGTTTCGCGCCGCAGCCGCAGCAACTCCTGATAGAACCGCCACAGCACGGCGTGCCGCCCGCTCGCGGCCAGCGAGCGCATGAGCCGCGACGCCGCGAACGTTTCGGGCGACTGCGGATCGATACCTTGAGTGGTCCAGCCGTGCTCCACGAACTCCCGATCGCGGCCGGCACGAACGGCCGCACCTAATATGGGATCGATGTGGCTAGTAAAAAAATAG
>JANNQN010000244.1:0-1749 GCA_031400775.1 Planctomycetia bacterium
CGACATCGAGAACCACCTCAACCAGGCCGCTCGTGCCACCTCCTTCGGCAGCCTCGGGACCGGCATGGCCGTCGCCCCCGCTCTCAATGCCAGTGCCAACATCGTCGTGATTCCGGACGGCTCCGGCTCCGCTTCGCTGGATAGCGTGCTGGACGACAGCGTCTTCAACTCCGACGCCTCCAAGACCTACACCTTCTATCGCGGCGCGTTCGAGCCCAACACGGTCGAACCCTGGACCAATGGTTGGTCTGCCGCTTCCATTGCCGACATCATCGTCGACTAAACTGTCAGTCATCTCGCACCCAACACTCAGCCCGGTGTGACGCTCACGATCAAGCGACGCCCCACCGGGCTCATCAAAATACATGAAACAGCTCAATAAAATACTCCTCGCGTCGGCCGTTCTCGGCCTGACCCTGACCTCGGCTCAAGCCCAGACCTTTATCGATCCGAACATTCCTCGCCCCGGCAGCCCCTCTGGGACGCCGAACGGTTTGGCCCTGCTTGCCGGCTTTGATTTCGACAACAACTCGGCCGGCACGATCAACGTGGGCGTTCAGCGGGCCCGCTATTCCGACGTGTTCGGCAACAGCGGTAGCAACACGGCCCTGACGGCGCCCGGCGGGATCTTCTTCAACGGTACCTTCGGTTCCGACAGCTGGGGTTCCGTGGCAAAGAATAGCACCGGTGACGCCAATCGCGACATCCTCACCCGTTCGGGCCCCGGTTCGACCTTCGATCTCGGTGGCCAGACGGGTACGGAAGGTGCGGCCAACTTGAACAATGCCAACGTGGGCACGGCTGCGATGAATGAGTTCTCGATCTTGGTTCACTCGCAGGATACGGTGAACTCCTTCGAGAACATCCAGCTCGAGCTCTGGGGTCGCGATCCGGCCAACCTGGGCGGTGCCACGATCAACTGGTCGTACAGCATTGATGGCGGCGCCACCAAGGTGTCCACCGGCCTGTCGAGCGTCTTCTCCACCAATCAGTTCGCACAGTCCCTCGTGGACTTCTCCGCGATCAGCGCCATGGATAACGTGCTGGACCTGGCCATCATCGGGACGGTCGTCGAAGTCGCAGCTGGCGTGCAGCTGAACTTCGACAACGTTGCGGTCTACGGGACGGCGTTCGCTCCCATTCCCGAGCCCTCCACCTATGCTGCGATTCTCGGTGGCCTCGCCCTTGGCGTGGCCGCCGTCCGTCGCCGCAAGGCCCGGCTCGCTGCCTGAGTAGGGGATGTTCCTCTGATCTGATCTCGGGGCCACCGGCGTATGCCAGTGGCCCTTTCCCCTTGATAAAGCCTGTCTTGCCGAGCGCCGGCCAGCCCCCGATTCTTCCTGATCCTTCCGGAGTCTGGCCCGCGCCCTGCCTGTCCCACCTTTCCTCCACCCACCTGCTCCTGTGAACCATCGTTCCTCTCGTCGCTTGATTTCAACCCGCCTTTGCTTCCACCGCTTGGTCGCGGCCCTTGCTTTCTTTGGGCTGCTGGGGAGCGGCCTGGCCCAGACCCCTGCCACTATAAATCCGTCTATTCCTTTTCCCGGCAGTCCCCCGGGGACGCCGAACGGTTTGGCCCTGCTTGCCGGCTTTGATTACGACAACAACGCGACCGGCTCGATTGCGTCGGGCATTCAGCGGGCCCGCTATTCCGATGTGTTCGGCAACGGTACCGGTAGCAACACGACCCTAACGGCGCCCGGCGGGATCTACTTCAACGGCGCCTTCGGTTCCGACAACTGGGGTACC
>JANNQN010000245.1:0-10186 GCA_031400775.1 Planctomycetia bacterium
GGGTTTGAGCCGTTTTAACCCCTTAGAGGTGGGTAAAGCGACAGCCCGGTTAGCCCAAATTACCAAAGGGGAGCGAATTCACATGCGTACTGTTTACAAGGCCCTACTAGTTCTCGTTGTCGTGGGCGTCTTCACCGCCCAGCAAGCCCAGGCGGGTTGGCGGCATCGTGGTCACGGCGGTAGCTGGGGTTCCAGCGGCGGCTATGGCTCGAGTGGTGGTTGGGGTTCGAGCGGTGGTTGGGGCTCGAGCGGCGGCTGGGGTTCCAGTGGTGGCTACGGATCGAGTGGCGGCTGGGGGTCCAGCGGTGGCTGGGGTTCGAGCGGCGGCCGGGCCCGTTGGGGTTCCAGCGGCGGCTACTACGCCGGTGGTTCGAGTGGCGGCTCCAGCGGTGGCTACGGCGTCAGTTACGGTTCGAGTGGCGGTTCGAGTGGCGGTTACCGCAATGTAACCCCCGCGGACCCGAGCGCTCCGGCTCCGGCGCCTGCGACTCCTCCGGCTCCGTCCGATGCGGTTCCGCCCCCGGTGCCGGGTCCGACGACTTTCCATCCGACCTACGGCCCCTTGCGCAGCGGCGCGCTGTTGAGCGTCAAAGTGCCCGAGAACGCCAAGGTCTTCGTGAACGATCATGAAACCACGAGCAGCGGCAATGACCGCGAGTTCATCTCGCGCGATCTGCAAGCCGGCGCTCGCTATAACTACGACGTGCGGGCCGAGTTCGTCCGCGACGGCAAGACCGTTTCGGAGGTCAAGAGCATTCAATTGACCGCCGGCCAGTCGGCGAATCTCGACTTCACGCAAGCCGAGCCCGCCCAGCAGGCTGCGATCGAAACCAGCACGCCGACGACCCTGATCGTGCGCGTGCCGGACGACGCCAAGTTGTACCTGGCCGGTCGCGAGACCAAGGCCACGGGCTCGGTTCGCGAGTTCACGACCAAGAAGTTGCCGGCCGGCTCCGAGTGGGCCACCTACGCCGTGCGCGCCGTCATCGAGCGCGACGGACAGCAGGTGGTTCGCGAGCAGACCGTGTCGCTCAAGGCCGGTGAATCGCGCGAAGTCAGCTTCGATTTCAGCAACGAGGTCGCCGACCAGGTCGCCGACTCGAGCGCTCGGTAATTCGAAGTCTGAATTCGCATTGATCTTTCGAAACCTTCCCATCGGAGCCTATCCGGTGGGAAGGTTTTTTTGTCGAATGGGGTGCAGGGCGGTAGTCGCATTGTGCGGTCTGGGCGCGATGTGCGGCCCCCAGGGCTCGTGAGGCGAGTGACCCGGAATCCTTTCGCCAAAAGCTACAGCCGACCGATAATGGACGTATCGTGACGACCGCCGGCAACACCCTTGCTCTGATCCAGACGCCGCGGCCCGCGGTGCGCGCCGCGGTCAGCGTGTTGGTGGCTCTGCACCTGTTCGCGGTGTTCTTGGGTCCCTGGGCCATGCCGCCCGCCTCGGACCTGGCGGTGGAAAGCGCGCGGATCTTTCAGCCATACCTGGACGTCTTGTCGTTGGCCAACGGTTATCGTTTTTTCGCGCCCGAGCCGGGCCCCAGCCATTTGGTGCGCTACGAAGTCACGCTCGCCGATGGCACGCTCAAGACGGGAGAATTTCCCGACCGGCAGGTTCACCGGCCCCGGCTGCTCTATCACCGCTATTTCATGCTCAGCGAATTCATCAACACCCTTGGCAATCCGGATGCGCCTGGCGAACGTGCCGAAGCTTTTGCAAAGGGCTATGCCCGACACCTGGCCGACGAGTACGACGCGCGCTCCGTGCGGCTTTTTCTGAGACGACACTACGTGCCGCGCAGCGGCGAAGTGCGCCAGGGCATGCGGCTGTCGGACAAGGCGCTGTACGACGAACGCCCGCTGGCCGTGTACACCCGGGACGAATCGTGAAGACGCTCTTCGACACGCTGCGCGCTTGGATCGCCGACCTGGTCGACGGCTGGAACCGCTTTTGGTTCGCACCGGCCGATCCGGCCACGCTGGGGCTGATTCGCATTTTCGCCGGCGCTATGTTGTTCTACACGCACCTGGTATGGAGCCTGGATCTGGGGGCCTTCTTCGGCACTGGCGGCTGGCTGCCCGAAGGGGCCGTCGAGCTGTTGCAGAAGGATTCGTACTCCTGGAGTTATTTGTGGTGGTTGCAGGATTCGCCGGCGCTACTGTGGATCTGCCACCTGCTGGGCCTCGTCGTGTTCGCGATGCTCACCGTCGGCCTGTTCAGCCGCGTCGTGTCGGTGCTCGCGCTGTTTATCGCCTTGGCTTATGTGCATCGCGTGCCCGGCGCACTATTCGGTCTCGACCAGATTAACGTCATGTTGGCCATGTACCTGGCCGTGGGTCCGTGCGGCGACGCGTTCTCGCTGGACCGGTGGCTGGCCGAGCGGCGCGCGGGCGGTCCTTTGCCGGTCCGCGAAAGTTGGAGCGCCAACCTGGCGATCCGCTTGATTCAGATCCACTTGTGCATCATCTATCTGTTCGCCGGCATGGCCAAACTCACGGGTCCCGCCTGGTGGGACGGCACGGCAATGTGGATGGCACTGGGCAACATGGAATATCAGTCGCTCGACATGACCTGGCTTGCCGAATGGCCCCGGCTGATCAACGTGATGACGCACGTCACGCTGTTCTGGGAACTGTCTTACTCGGCCCTCATTTGGCCCCGGCAAACGCGCGGCGTCGTCTTGGCATTGGCCATCCCGCTGCACATGGGTATCGCGATTTGTCTGGGCATGGTCACTTTCGGATTGGCCATGTTGATCGCCAACGTGGCGTTTGTGCCCAGTCCCTTGATTCGCCGGCTGTGGCCAAAGCGCGGCACCGAGCAGGGCAGGGGACCCGCGGTTGCGAAGTCGTCGACCGCCCGGCCGTCTGCCACGCCGAATCGAGGCGCTTCGAGCTCCAAGCGATAGCGCCAATCCATCGACCGTTTCGCGCAGGGGGTTCCACCGCAGTCATTGGTGTGATGACAAACTGTTGTCACCGCCCGCGCTTGCCGGATTGCCGTTGTCGCCGCGCCAGAGGATAAGTTGGTGCCGCCGACTATGAGCCTATCCGAGAACTGTCCGGGAGAAGGGGACAGTCCCATTTTGCTCCCAAGGCACCGCAAAATTGGGACAGTCCCCGACAGTTGTCGGATAGGCGCTGATTCCTCGCGATGACAACGGAATCGAACATGTATCGTCGAGCAGGCCCGAGCGTATCCGACTGGTCGCCGCCGCGCGCCTTCGACGAGCGAATGACCGGCGCCGGCCAGATTCAGCCGATCGAGACGATCAAGACTCGCGTGGTGTTCGAAGACGCGTTGGTGCGCGTCGAGACGAATCGAGTGCGCAACGCCGCCACGCAGGCCGAGGAAACGGCGCTGCGAATCCTGCCGGCCAGCGAGTCGCAGCACATGGTCGCGATCGTACCAGTGCTCGATGACGGCCGCTTTCTGCTGGTGGGCCGCTACCGCTACGCGCTTGCGCGCTGGTCGCTAGAGTTTCCCCGCTTTTGGACCCAATCGAGCGACGTCGGCTGGGAGCACGCGGCCACCGTGAACTTGTTCAAGAGCACGGGCCTCGTGGCCGATCAGATGCGCCTGCTGGGCGCGATTGAAGTCGACCCTTCGCTGACGTCGATCAGCATGCTCGTGATCCAAGCGATCGATTGCGGCGACTTACCGGCCAGGCCCGCCGATCCGTCGGCGTTGATTGCCGGCTGCGTGGCCTTGGCCGCCGACGAGATCGACGCCCTGATGCGCAGCGGCGAAGTCCACGCTCTCGGCGCTGTGCCTCTATCGGGCTCAGCCGCCTCAGACTCAGGAGCGAAATCTCCGCTGACCAGAACCTTGCAACACTGCGCGCAAACTCTAAGAATGGCCCCGCGAACCTCGTCTCGCGTTGAATTGTCCCCCATTCGGCGTATACTATCCCTTTGCTTCCGGTCAGGACGGGGCAGGGCAGGGGTCTCAACAATTCAGGAGAGCGACCGCGTGTTCGATACAGTGGCCATTGTCGGCGCTACCGGCGCCGTGGGAACGATCATTTGCCAGCTCCTGGCGGAGCGCAAATTCCCTTTCAAGCGAATCAAGTTCTTGGCGTCCGGGCGATCGGCGGGCAAGACGCTCCGTTTTGCCGGACGGGATTATACGATCGAAGAGCTGACTCCGGCCTCGTTTGACGGCGTCGACCTGGCCATCGGCAGCACTCCCGACGAGATCGCCCGCGACTTTGCCCCCTGGGCCGTCGAGCGCGGGTGCCTGGTCGTCGATGAGAGCGGCTACTGGCGGATGGACCCCAAGGTTCCGCTAGTCGTGCCCGAGGTGAATCCCGACGCGGTCGATTCGCACCAGGGCATCATCGCCAGTCCCAATTGTTCCACGACCCAGATGGTCGTGGCGATGAAGCCCTTGCACGATGCGGCCCGCATTCGGCGCGTCGTGGTCAGCACCTACCAGGCCACCAGCGGCATGGGTCTTTCGGGCAGTCAGGAGTTGGACCAATCGACTCGGGCGGCGATCGCCAACGAGCCATTCCAGCCCAAGGCATTCGCCCATAACATCGCCTTCAACCTGATTCCGCAAATCGGGTCGCACAAAGAGCAGGGCTACACCTCCGAAGAAATGAAGATGGTCTACGAGACGCGCAAGATCATCGGCGACGAATCGATTCAAATCTGTCCGACCTGCGTGCGGGTGCCGGTCGAAAATTGCCACAGCGAGAGCATTCTGGTCGAAACGGAGAAGAAGCTCACGGTCGAGCAGGCGCGCAAGCTGTTCGCCGCCACGCCGGGCATCGTTGTCATCGACGACCTGGCGGCCAAGCACTATCCGATGCCGTCCAATTGCAGCGCTCGCGACGAAGTGTTCATCGGCCGCATTCGCGAGGACCTGTCCAGTCCCAACGGCCTGGCCTTCTGGTGCGTGAGCGACAACTTGCGCAAGGGGGCCGCCACCAACGCCGTGCAAATCGCCGAGCTGTTGGTGCGCAAGGGCGGCCGGGCGCGCAGCAAGGGAGAAGCGGTCGCGAGCGGTTAGCCATTTCGCGCCGTCCCCGTCATGCGCGTTTTCAAGTTGGTGCTGGCGTACGACGGCTCGAATTACTCGGGCTGGCAGGTTCAGCCTGGAAGGACCACTTTGCAAGGCGCGCTCGAAGAGGCGCTTGCCCGGATCACGGGCCACGCAGTGCGCGTGTCCGGCAGCGGCCGCACCGATGCCGGGGTCCACGCGCTAGGGCAGGTGGCCAGCTTTCGAAGCGAGACCGGCTTGTCCGTCGACGTCCTGCACAAAGCGCTCCATGCCGAATTGCCGCGCGACATGGCCGTCCTTTCGGTGGCCGAAGCCGCCACTGGTTTTCACGCCCGGGCGAGCGCCGTTCGCAAACGCTACCGCTACCAGCTCGACGACCGGCCGATTCGCGACGTCTTCACGCGCCGCTACGCCTGGCACTGCCGCTACCGGTTGGATGCCGCGGCCATGCACCGCGCGGCGCAGTCGCTGGTGGGCCGGCACGATTTCAGCAGCTTCGAGACCAGTGGCTCCAGGCGGCAGTCGAGCGTGCGCACGGTGTTCGAAATCTCGGTAGAGCGCGCCGCGGCCGATTCGCAAGGCGGCATTTCGCTGGAAATCGAAGCCGACGGGTTCCTCTATAACATGGTCCGCACGATCGTTGGTACGCTGGTAGAAGCAGGGCGGGGCGTTCGCAGCGAGCAGTGGCCGGCCGATGTCCTGGCCGCCTGCGATCGCAAAGCCGCCGGCCAGACGGCGCCCGCCTGCGGATTGTTTCTGTTGCGCGTCGACTATTGAGCTGTGAGTCTGTTAAACCGCGAATCGAGAACGCTCGCCCTATGCGGATCGCTCACGTCATCACCAGGCTCATCCTGGGCGGCGCTCAGGAAAACACGGTACTGACCTGCGAGGACCTGCTGCGGATTCACGGCGATGACGTTTTGCTCGTCGCCGGTCCTCCCACGGGGCCTGAAGGAAGTCTGCTCGCGCGGGTCGAGCGAAACGGCGTGCCGGTGCGATTGTTGCCGGCGCTTGGCCGCGAGATCAATCCGCTGCGCGATCCGCAGGGATATTTTCAGATCAAGCGAGCGCTCGAGGAGTTCAAGCCCGAGGTAGTTCACACGCACAGCGGCAAAGCAGGACTGCTGGGGCGGGTGGCGGCTCACTCGCTGGGCGTGCCGGCCGTGGTACACACGGTACACGGCGCGCCGTTTCATCCTTACCAGGGCAGGGGGCCTCGCGCCGTGCTGCGGTGGTGCGAGCGCTATGCGGCCGCGCGCTGCGACGCGCTGGTGAGCGTGGCCGACGCCATGACCGACATGCTCGTCGCGGCCCGCGTGGCCGCGCGCGAAAAGTTCACCACCGTTTACAGCGGCATGGAAGTCGAGCCGTTTCTCCGTGCCGACGAATCGCGCGGCCAGGTGCGGGCCCAGTTGGGCTATGCCGACGAGCACATCGTGGTCGGCAAGATCGCGCGGCTGTTTCACTTGAAGGGCCACGAGTACGTCGTCCGTGCCGCGCAGCAGGTCATCGTCCAGCAGGGGAACGTTCGCTTCCTGTTCGTCGGCGATGGAATCCTGGCGAGCTCAATTCGCGACCAGGTCGAACGAGCCGGTCTGACGCCGTACTTTCAATTCACGGGTCTGGTGCCGCAAGAGCAGGTTCCCGGCTTGATCGGCGCGATGGATATTGTCGTCCACACCAGCCTGCGCGAAGGGCTGGCCCGCGTGCTGCCGCAGGCGCTCATCGCCGGCAAGCCGGTCGTCAGCTACGACGTGGACGGCGCCCGCGAGGTCGTGATCACCGACGAGACCGGCATTCTGCTGCCGCCCGAGAGCATCGACGAGCTGGCGGCGGGAATCTGTATGCTGGCGGCCGATCCCGCGCTGCGTGCCCGACTGGGCGCCCAAGGACGCGAGCGATTCACCGATCAGTTCCGACATACGCGCATGACCGAGCAACTGCGCGGCTTGTACGAGCGCATCTTGTCGACGAAAAGAGCCCGCTGACACGCCCGGCGGTGCGTTTCCCCCGCGTATCGTTGCTGGTAAAATAGATCCACGCGCGGGACAAGAAAATCCCTCCCGAGGCGCGGCTGGTTTTCACTACGTTCATGCGCGAGTTCGTGCCCTGTGTCGCAAGATTACGTCGGACCTTATCGACTGCTGAACCTGATACGCGCGGGCAAGACCTGCGAAGTATGGGAGGTCATGAATGACCTGAAGGGCGAGCGGCTGGCCATCAAGCTGCTCTCGGGCGAGGCCGCCAAGAACCGCGAGGAAGTCGCGTACCTGAAGCACGAGAGCCAGGTGGGCAAGGAACTGGATCACCCCAGCGTCATCAAGGTCTACGACTACGGCACCGATCACGAGGCCGTCTTTCTGGCGATGGAGCTGTTCGCCACGCCGAACGTCAAGCAGTTGCTCCACCAGGGCGGGGTCGAGGGGATCGCGCCCTTGGCCGAGGAATTCATCCGCCGCGGGGGCGAGGGACTGGCGTATTTCCATTCACAGGGTTGGATTCATCGCGATATCAAGCCGGACAATTACTTGATGAACCAGAAGGGCGAAGTGAAGCTGATCGACTTTGCGCTGGCGGTGCGGCGGAAAGGGGGGTTCGCGCGGCTGTTTGCCGGGAAAACAAAAGTGCAGGGCACGCGCAGTTATATGTCGCCCGAGCAAATCCGCGGCTTGCCGCTCGACGAGCGGGCCGACATCTATAGTTTCGGGTGCATGGCCTTCGAAGTTGTCGGCGGCAAGCCCCCCTACACGGGCAACACGACCAACGACTTGTTGACCAAGCATCTGCGATCCGCGATTCCGCCGGTGCAGGGCGCCAATCGCAATGTGAGCGACGCTTTCGCGCAACTGTTGCGGAGCACGCTGGCCAAAACGCCGGAGGAACGGCCTCAGACCATGAACGAATTCCTCACCGAAATGCGCGGCATGCAGATCTTCAAGGTGCGGCCGACCGCCCCGAAACAACAGACGCGCGAATGACGTTGCCGGCCACTAGCCGATGAAGTAAACAGGGAAAAAAGAATACTGGAAGCGTGCGGTGCTAGCGCAAGCGGCGATTGCACGGGATTGAATCGAGATCAGAGAACAACGAATATGGCAAGCGTTAGTCATCGCCTGGCATTCGAGCGCCCGATTTACGAGCTCGAAGCGCGCCTGCAAAAGCTCGAAGGGGCCGCGACCGACAATCTGGCCGCTCAGGAGGATATCCGCCTGCTGAAGCGCGAGCTCTCGGACACCAAGAAGCGCATCTACGGCAACCTGGCGCCCTGGGAAACCGTGCAAGTCGCCCGGCACTCCGAGCGCCCGATGACCACCGATTATCTCGACCTGGTCTTCGACGAGTTCGTCGAGCTGCACGGCGATCGGTTCTTCGGCGACGATCGGGCCATGCGGACTGGATTTGCCAAGATCGACCAATACAAAGTGATGGTCATCGGCCATCAAAAAGGCAAGACCACCAAGGAACGCATCGCCTGTTATCACGGCTGCGCGCATCCCGAGGGATATCGCAAGGCCTTGGCCAAGATGAAGCTGGCCGCCAAGTACGGGCTGCCGGTGATCTGCCTGATCGACACGCCGGGCGCCTACCCGGGCATCGGAGCCGAAGAGCGCGGCCAGGCACAGGTGATCGCCCAGAACATGTTCGAGATGTCGCGGTTGCCGACGCCCATTATCTGCGTGGTCATCGGGGAGGGCGGATCGGGCGGCGCGCTGGGAATTGGCGTCGGCGACAAGGTGGCCATGCTCGAGCACGCCTACTACTCGGTGATCAGTCCCGAGGGCTGCGCCGGCATTCTCTGGAAGAGCCACACCTTTGCCGAACAGGCCGCCGCCGCCTTGAAAATGACTTCCAAACACTTGCTGGGTCTGGGGGTCGTCGACGACGTCATCGAAGAGCCGCTTGGGGGCGCCCATCGCGACCACCATCAGATGGCCGCCCGGATGAAAATGTATCTGCTCAAGTGCCTGCGCGAAGTCGTCGGAACCCGAACCGACCAGTTGATCGACAAGCGCTACCAAAAGTTCCGCCGGATGGGAGTTTACCTGGAACGGATCGCCGAGCCCGATTCAGAGACCGAAACCGTGCCGTCCGATCCGACCTCTTCCAGCAGCTAGGCGAAGCCAACGGGCCGCCGGCCGAGCAATTCTATGTCCGGGATACGACCCCCGGCCCTGAGCGGACCCGCAGGCGGCTAGAATCCAGAATGCGCACCGCGTAGCTGGACGCGGTGGTTGCGCAAGGCAATAATCGTGCCGCTCGGTCGAAAGGTTACCGACTAGATAAACCCGATGTCTCCATCGCCAAACAGGAGCCCAGAATGAGCATCGCACCAAAGTCGCTTGGCCTCAATTCCGCTGACGAGTCTGCTGTGCGTGCGGTCGTATCCGAATTCGCGAGTTCCTGGAATCGCCATGACATGCTGAGGATGCATGAGCTGGACACCGAGGATGTGGAATGGATCAACGTAACGGGGAACCACTGGCGCGGTAAGGCTGCCGTTTACAAAGGACACGATGCGATTCACCGGACCATATTCGCGAAGACCGAGATGAGCGTCGAATCCGCAGTTGTCCGAGTCATTGCCCCGGACGTAGCCGTCGCCGTTGCGACTATGATGTTCGGTCCAGTCATCATTCCGTCCGGGCAAGAGATTCCCGAGTTGAAGACCCGCGGGTCATTTGTCTTGGTGAAACACGGCGGCACCTGGAAGATTGCCCACTTCCAGAACACATCGGTCGACCCCGACGCGGAGAAAAACGATCCAGTTACCTGGGACGCCACTGGCTACTTGCCGGGCGGCAGCCCGCAGTAATGCGGCTGAAATTCGCCCTCCGCCCCAACGTCCGATAATGTTTCTTATGTTCGGTTTGGACCTCTAAAACCGGCCCGGAAACGTTGTATTCTGATTCTGATTCCGTGTCGCCTCTCGATACGCCGGCGTCGAGATCACGGTCGGCTCGCTCGACCCTCGCCATTCGTTGCCGGTCGGCGGCAATCTTCTGAAGCCGGCCGACGCCGCCGCGCTCCCCTGCTGTCCCGTGGTTGGTTGGGTCTCGCCGCCGGCTGGTTTCTTGGTCGGATCCAGTTCCTGTTCCAGCTTCTTTAGGTAGGGGTCGAGCACTTCGTGAAGCTCCCGCGGCATCACCCCGTCTGCCCTGTCCAGCAGGACCGCGATGT
>JANNQN010000246.1:0-16365 GCA_031400775.1 Planctomycetia bacterium
TGGGTCTCGCTGTTCGATGGCAAGACGCTGGAGGGCTGGGAAAAGATCGGCAGCGAGCAAAGTGTTTGGGAGGTGAAAGATGGAGCCCTGTGCGGCTCGGGCCCGGCTTCGATGGTAGTTTGCACCAAGGGGCCGTACAAGAACTTCCGCTATCGCTGCGAAGTGAAGATCAACGACAAGGGAAACTCGGGCCTGTACTTTCGCACGACGCGCAAGCCCGGCTTCACCGACGGCTACGAAGCCCAGATCGACAGCACGCACCGCGACCCAATTCGCACCGGTTCGCTCTACGGCATGTGCCACGTCTATAAGCGTCTGGTCGAGCCCGACGCCTGGTTCACGTATGAGATTGCCGTCCGCGACGACATCTGGCGCGGCAAGCCGATGACGCGCATCAAGATCACGGTCAACGGCGACGAGCTGTACGAGTATTTCGACTTCGAGAAAACCTTCAAGGAAGGCCACTTCGCGTTTCAGCAGCACGATCCCGGCAGCAAGGTTTGCATCCGCAAGATCGAAGTGTTGGAGGTGAAGTAGGGAGTGGGGGCTGGGGGTTGGGGGTTGGTGAAGAAGGCTCAGACGCGAGGGGTCCGTCAGAGGTCAAGAGTTAGCACTCGGAATGCGCGTGCGAACGCCTCTCGCTTTCCCAGCCCCCACACCCCAACCCCCAGCCCCCAACACGTCTACGCCAGGCCAGGAATCTCCAGCATCGGCCGGATCTCGACCGTGCCCTTGCGAGCTCCCGGAATTCGGCCCGCGATGCTGATGGCTTCGCTGAGATCCTTGGCTTCGACCAGGAAGTAGCCGCCCAGTTGCTCGTGGGTCTCGGCGAACGGGCCGTCGGTGACCAGTCGTTTGCCGTCGCGAACGCGCACGCTGGTCGCCGTCGCGATCGGCTGCAAGGGATTCGCGCCCAGGTACTGCCCACGGGCGTTCAGATCGTGCGTCAATTCGGCCGACTCGACGAAGCAGCTTTGCCGCTCGCTGTCGGTCCATGCGTTTTCGTTGCCGTAGACAAGCAGCATGTATTTCATGGTTTTGCTTCCTGAATCGTTGGGGGATGAGTCGTGCTCAACAAATAGTCGCAGGGGAATGCCGAGAATCGACACCCCCGGCAAGATTTTTTAACCAATTTCTTGCAGGCGTCTGACGAGAAAGCGTCGTTCGGGCTCCTGCTTCGCCAATGCCAGGGCCCGTTCGTACGAGGCTCGGGCGTCGGCCGTTCTGCCCAGCCGACGACACATGTCGGCTCGGGCCGCGTGCGACAGATGGTAGTCGGCCAGATCGCCGCGCGCCAGGATGGCGTCGATCAGCTCCAAACCGCTGGCCGGCCCGTCGCGCATGGCGATCGCCACGGCCCGATTCAACTCGACGACGGGCGACGGTTCCACTCCAGCCAGCAATCCGTACAAAGCCGCGATCTGCGACCAGTCGGTCGTCGCGGTCCCGGCCGCGTCGGCATGCACCGCCGCGATAGCCGCTTGAATCGTGTAGGCGCTGACGCGCCCCGACGACAACGCTCGCTCCACCAGCGATTTGCCTTCGGAGATCTGTTCGCGGTTCCAGCGCGAGCGATCCTGGTCCTCGAGCAACACCAGATCGCCCTCGGCCGTGGATCGCGCCGCGCGCCGCGACTCCTGCAACAACATCAGCGCCAGCAGTCCCTGCACTTCGGGGTCGGGCAGCATTTCACTCAGCAATCGTCCCAGTCGGATCGCCTCTTGCGAAAGATCGGCCCGCGTCAGCGACTCGCCGGACGAAGCCGAATAACCTTCGTTGAACACCAGATAGATCACTGACAGCACCGAATCCACCCGCTCGGGAAGGTCGGCGATCGATGGCACCTGGTAGGGAATGCCCGCGTCTCGGATCTTGGCCTTGCCGCGCACGATGCGCTGGGCGATCGTGGCCGGAGTGGTCAGGAAAGCCGACGCGATCTCCTCGGTCTTCAGCCCGCAGACTTCTCGCAGCGTGAGCGCCACCTGCGCACTCGAGGCCAGCGCCGGGTGGCAGCAGGTGAAGATTAGCCGCAGGCGGTCGTCTTCGATGTCATCGCCATCGCTCTCGGGCCTGGCCGGCGTGTCGATCCGACCGGCGATCTCCTGCAACGAGGCGTCGAACCGGGAGCGGCGGCGGATGGCGTCGATGGCCTTGAACCGGCCGGCCGAGACGAGCCACGCCCGCAGATTGTCGGGCACGCCGGTGCTCGACCATTGCTCGGCGGCCGCGGCGAAGGCGTCGTGCAGGGCCTCTTCGGCCAGATCGAAGTCGCCGAGCAGTCGAACCAGCGTCGCAAAGACCCGCCGCGACTCGCTGCGATAAACGTCCGCCAGCAATTGCCGAACCTGCTCGCCGTCCAACTCAGCCATCCGACGAGATCCCCTTTCATGCTTCCGAAGACGCCGGCCCGAAGAGGCAATTGTTTGCGGAAGCTACAGGCGCAGTCAATCAGGTCGGCCCAGCGGTATTTTTTCGTGGGCTCGTCTCCGTGTCCGTTCGGCTGCCTTCGTCCCGAGCTCGGCTCGACTGAGCTCGCCGAAGTCAGGCCGAGGGGAGGTCAAGGCCGAAGCCTTTGTGTCGGTGTGGTTAACCTTCGACAGTTGAAGGGCTAATGAACCACCAAGGCACAAAGAGCACCGAGGGAGGAGACGGGCAAGATGCACGTGCCAGGGCGACGAGTAAGCGGAATCGGGCCACCAGACCGTGCAAGGCGCGGCGTCGCTAGGGCTTTGCTTCCGCCTTGCGGATGCTGATCCCGGCGTTGCTGGTGCTGGCGTTGACCGAGAAATCGGGCTTGTCGCCCACGATTCCGGCCAGCTTGCGGCGGCTCGATTTTTCTTTCTTTTCCAGCGGGAAGTCGCATTGAATCTTGGCGTTGGAGGTCGAGCAGTCGAGGCGAAACTGGCTCTCGGCGGGCAGGACCAGCTCGATCTTTCCGTTGGACGACCGGAACTCGTGCTCCTTGCCGGCCAGCGAACCGGCAAACTTGACGCGGGCGTTTGAGCTGCGGGCGTCGACCGTGGCGGCGGTGGCTTCGATGTCGATTCCGCCGTTGCTGGTGGTGACGTCGATCGCTCCGCTGCCCTCGACGACCTCGATTTTGGCATTCGAGGTCGTGGCGTCGATGCCGCCCTGCATGGTCTCGCAGACAATGTGACCGTTGCTCGAGCGGAGTTGCAGCCGGGCCATTTTGGGAGCGACCACGACGACCGAGGCGCCGCTGTTTCCGAAGTGGCGTCCCAGGCGTTTGGCCACGACATGAATCGAGTTCTCATCCTTCTGCACGATCTGTACTTCGACCAAATCCAGATTGGCCTCGGCCGCCTCGCGATCGAATCCGCCGGCGCGCTTCGTGACCTCGACGACGACCTCGTCGCCTTCGCCTTCGCTAATGTCGATCGAGCCGTTGAACGTTTCAATCACCAGCTTGGGCGACGACGACGTCTTGAACTCTTCGGTGATCGTAGTGGTGGCCGTGACCAGCGGTGCAAAATCGAGCGCGTTGCAGCCCGACGTCAAAGAAAGCACCAAGCCCAGGCTCGCAAGGGCGGCCATCAGACGCGAAGCATGGCGGGACATCGTTCTTCTCCTGGCTCGGGCACGATTGGGATCGCAGTTGCCGGCACTTCGCCCGGCTGCGGCAGAATATCTGGCGGCAATCGGCCACTGGAGCGTAATTCGTTGCAATTGGCTGAATCTTGGCAGCGACTTCCTGGCACGACGGGAAAACGTGCGATTCGTGGAATCCGTGCATCGCCAGCAATAGCTGGCAAGCCGCGTCGGTTCTTGTCAGCCCCAGGGATCTGCCCCATATTATCACATCGTTTCCGGCCACTCCAGCAAGACCGGCCATTCCTGACGAGAGTCCATCCATGCAACGTCCGGTGCGGGTCGGTTTGATCGGTTCGCAATTCATTTCCACGATTCATGCCGAGGCGCTGCGCCTGTGCGCCGGCGCCGAGCTGTGGGCCGTGGCTTCGCCCACGCCAGGCAATGCCCAGCGGTTTGCCGAGCGACACGGGATTCCGCACCACCTGACCGACTACCGGCGAATGCTGGAGATGGACGAGCTGGACCTGGTCGTCGTGGGGGCGCCGAACGATCTGCACTGCGCCATCACGCTCGACTGCGCCGCGGCCGGCAAGCACGTCGTCGTCGAAAAGCCGCTAGCCTTGAACCTGGCCCAGGCCGATCAAATGATCGAGGCCTGCCGCCTGGCCGGCGTCAAACTGATGTACGCCGAGGAACTGTGCTTCGCGCCGAAATACGTGCGGCTCAAGGAGCTATTGGTGTCCGGAGCGCTGGGTTCGCCGATCCTGCTCAAGCAGTCGGAGAAGCACGACGGGCCGCACGCGGGCCATTTCTGGGATGTCGAGCGATCGGGCGGCGGCGTGGCGATGGACATGGGCTGCCACGCCATCGAGTTCTTTCGTTGGATGTTGGACCGCCCGCGGATCCGCTCGGTCTACGCCCACATGACCACGAGCGTGCATAAGGAAAAAACGCGCGGCGACGACAATGCTCTGATGATTCTGGAATTCGAAAACGGCGTGACGGCGCTAGCCGAAGAAAGTTGGACCAAGCCGGGCGGAATGGACGACCGGGCCGAGGTGTATGGCTCGGGGGGCGTGGCCTATGCCAACTTGCTGCAGGGCAATTCGATTCTGACCTATAGCTCCGTGGGCTACGACTACGCCGTGGAAAAGGCCGGCTCGACCCGGGGCTGGAGCTTCACGATGGTCGAGGAACTGTGGAACTACGGCTTTCCGCAGGAGCTCGCCCACTTTGTCGATTGCGTCGCCAACGACAAGGCGCCGTTGGTCGGCGGCGAAGACGGACGCGCCGTGCTCGAGACGCTGTTTGCCGCCTATGCCTCGGCCGGGAGTGGGCGAAAAATCCCGCTTCCCTTCCAGACTGACGCTGCCAAGCCGATCGACTTGTGGCTCGATGCTCCGCCGACGAAACGCGCCGGGAGCAACGCGTCATGACCATGTCCGCCGAACCAGACCGGCGCGCGATCGGCATCGATATCGGCGGCACGAAGATCGCCGTCGCGGCCGTCGATGGCCAGGGCGCCATCCGCGCGAGCGCGGAACTGGCGACCGAGGCCGAATTGGGCTTCGACCGCGCCGTGGGCCGCATGGTCGAGGCGGCCGATCGGGTGCTGGCCGAAGCCGGTTGGGCGAGGCGCGAGCTGTGCGGCGTGGGCGTGGGCTGCGCGGGTCCGGTCAGCGCCGAGCGCGGGGTCATCAATAATCCTTACACGCTGCCCACCTGGGTCGAGTGCGATATTGTCGGCCGCTTGCGCGCGATTTTCGATCGACCGGCTTACCTGGAAAACGACGCCGACGCGGCCGCCCTGGGCGAGACCTTCGCCGGCTCGGCCCGCGGGTGCTCGCGGATGGTCATGCTCACCTTCGGCACGGGCGTGGGGGGCGGCGCGGTCATCGATGGCCGCGTGTATCGAGGCACGCTGGGCGAGCATCCCGAGCTGGGGCACATTCCAGTCGATCGAGCGGGACCGGCCTGCTACTGCGGCACGAGCGGATGCCTCGAGTCGATCGCCTCGGGAAGTGCGATTGCCGCGGCGGGAAAGTCGGCGGGATTTGCCGACAGCCGCGAGGTGTTCTTGCAGGCCGCGCGGGGCAATCCGGCGGCCAGGGCGATCGTTGAGCGCGTCGAGCGGGCCTTGCAAAGCGCAAGCTGGACCATCCTGCACACGTTCATGCCGGAGCTGATCGTGCTGGGGGGCGGTGTCATGGACGAGCACTACGAGTTGCTAGCGCCGGCCGTGGCAGGTCAGTTGCCGTTGGCCACGATGGTTCCGCCAGGAGGAACGCGCGTGGTCAAAGCGGGCTTGAGCAATCGGGCGGGCCTGGTCGGAGCGGCCAGCCTGGCATTGCTGGGTGAGCGCGGTTGAAATCGTCCGTCCGGACTGGCGCGCTTAGAGATTGGTCATCTTGAACAGCAAAGACAGCAGCAGCAGGATTACCACGGCCCCCCCGACCAATCCGCCGATGATCAAGCCGAGCGGAGTGCGAGGATTGTCAGCCTGCAAGCTCTTGGTCGTCAGCGGCGCCGATCGCAGGTGCTCGGTCGGCGGCAGCGCGGGCGCCGAGAGCAGATCGTCCATCATGTCTTTTTCTTTGTTCACCGGCGGCGGAAGGGATGGCGACTTGACGCCCGATTTGACCCCCGACTTCGATGCGGACTTGGCTCCCGAGGACTCGCCCTTGCTGAGCGAGGGAGATGAACCCTGCTTGATTCCCGAGCCGCCGGTGACGCTGATGCCCGATTTGGAGCCGATGCCGCTGGCTTTGGAATCGCCCGGCTTTGGAGCGCGGCCTCCCGGTTCGTCGTCCAAGGGCGCGAGCCCCAAGTCGTCGTTCTGCGACGGGCCGCTGGGCGGCGGACTGCGTAGCGACACGGCTCCGTCGGTCCCAATTTCGAGCCAGTCGGCCAGCGCCAGAGCCACGTCGTCGGCCGACTGATAGCGATCGGATGCCGCCTTGGCCATCATCTTGCGGCAAATCCGGATCAGCGCTTCCGGGGCATCGGGCCGGGTCTTTCGAATATCGGTGGGTTCGGCCGTCTGGTGCAGCAACAGCCGCTGCGAAATCGTGCCCTCCGGAAACGGCGCGTCGCCCGTTAGCATGAAATACAGCGTGCAACCCAGGCTGTAGATGTCGACCCGCGCATCGACGTTATGGCTGTTCAGCGCCTGTTCCGGCGCGAGGTAGTCGACGGTGCCGATCATCTTCTGATCGTAGGCCACGGTGAGCGAGGCCTGCGTCTCGTCGGAAAAGCGAGCCAGACCCATGTCCAGAATCTTCAACGTGCCGGTCTTATCCACGAGCAGGTTCGCCGGCTTGATATCGCGATGGATCAGGCCCGAGCGATGCGCATAGGCCAGTCCCTCGGACGCTTGACGCGTGTAGTCGGCCGCCATGCGATACGCCAGCGGCCCGCTGCGGCTGACGATGACCTGCAAGTCCGCGCCCTCGACATACTCCATCACGAGGTAATGAATGTTCTCTTCGTGATCCACGTCCGAGGCGCGAACCATGTTCGGGTGGTTTAGCCGAGCCGACGCCCGCGCCTCCTGGTGAAAGCGCTCCAGGTACGAGGTTTGCGCAGCCAAGTGCGTGGGCAGCAGCTTGATGGCCACGCGGTGCCGCATCACCATGTGCTCGGCCAGATAGACGGCGCCCATGCCGCCGGTTCCGATATGGTTTAGCAGCTTATACTTGCCGAGGTAAAAGCCCTTGTGCCGACCTTGCAACAGCTTCTCGCTTTGCCACTCGGTCAACAGGCCGGCCTTGGTCAGGCTCGAGGCAACGATGCCGCTATCGTTGACGGTCACGAGATCGACGTCCGAGAGCGCCTGGGTCAGCCGCACATCGTCGACTAGGCCGCTACGCTTCACCAGGTCGACAAATTGAGGGACCGTTGGCTTGGCCATTGCACTCAGGCAAGAAAAAACGGGAAACTTTTACGCATCATTTATGATATCATCAATCCACTACCGTGGTAGGGCCGGCGCCGTCTCGACGGGCGGCACCCAGTTGAGCGCCGACGCCGGTCCGTGGCAATCGATTGCCACGCAGCTCGCGAGAAATGGGCCCGCGCCTGGCATCGATTCGCCAGTGCATCCTTAAGCTGGCATCCTTAAGCTGAAAATCGGCCAAATCAGCGATTTCATCGCCGGCCGCAGGTCGCTCTACGGCCGCAGAATCCTCTGTCCACGTACTCGATCAACAGCGCAACTCGGCGACGACCATGCGATGTGACCAATCAACTCCGCTCCGTTCGTCGAAGAACTTCTTCGGATCATACCCGCAGCCACCGAGGGGTCAAGTATTTGGAACCCTATCGCTCGCCACCCCAGCCGGGCAACGATCGGACTCCGCCCATCGCGGGCACGGGTCCCAATTGTCGCAGCCCACTCTTGCGCTGCGAATAGGGATACTGCGGCTGACCGTATCCGTTGTATCGAACCGGACCCCAGTTGCCTTGATCGGCCGGGTAAGATGAGCTTCGCTGCGGCCTGGCCGCACGGTATGCCGAGTACGTTTGCGCCTTGTAGGCGGTCCAGCGGTCTCCGGTCCAAACCACCCATTTCTCGCTGGGCAGCCAATACCACCACTGTCCGTCGTGCCGTCGGTAGCGCCACGACTGGTCCGGCTGTGAGGTGTTGGACTGATTGGCGGCGGGCTCGTTCAATTTCGTGGCTTGCACCAAGGACCCGTTGTCGGCGTCGGCCGCTTGTGCAGCCGAGTGTGCGGTTGCAAAGCCCACGACGATTGCCAAGGCGACATATTGTGCTGCGCGATGCATCCTCTGGTCCTCAACCTATCCGATTACGATCGCCCGGCGCCCATTAAGAGGCTGGCGACAATTCCTAGCGCCGAGGGGGACAGTCCCATTTTGCTCCGAGGACTCCGCAAAATTGGGACAGTCCCCAACTGTTTTGTCGTCAGTCGTTAATTCTCCGGCATCGGGCGGAACCCTGCAAGCAAATCGTCGCGCGCCCGCGGGCCGAATAGGCCGCGCCCCGCAAGTCCCAAGGGGGTCTCGCGAAGCGCGGTTGCAAGCCGCCAGTAACCCTCGCCCAAATTATAAATCGAGATCCGCGTCGGAAACGATCTCGCCCCCCTTGCGCGTTACCAGCCGGGCGTAGACGCGCATGCTGATATCCTCGCTGAGAAAGTGCACCGATCCGTCGCCGAACAAGACATTGGCGCCGCCCGGATGGAAAGCAAAGGTCTCCGAAGTGCCGTTGGTGCCGTAGGTAATTGTGCCCAGCGTCAGCGGCACGATTGACATATCGCTGGCGCCGTTCTTCAGGTAGTCCTCGCCGTTGGTGCAGTTGATGGCGCAAGGTCCGGGGAACGAGCCGCCGTCGGTCGACGAGCCATACAGCCCGAACTCGCTGGCCGGACGGCACCAGCCGCCGCCATTGACCCGATTGGTCTGCAGGTCGCCGACCCGGCCGCCCTTGCGATAGACGTAGGGGCGGCCGGCGGTCTCGGCCAGCAAGATCGTGTTCGACGTGCCGTCGGTTACCTGCTTGAGTGTGGCGATCGTGTTGCGCAGCAGCATTCCGGTGCGGTCCAGCTTTATCGTCGGATCGGGGTCCTGATCGACGACAGGTAGTCCGCTGGGATCGGTCCAATTCACCAGTGCCCGTTCCACTTGCGTGATGGGAGCGTAGTCCGTCGGCGCGGCGCAGCGGCTGGCCATCCAACTGGGCAAACTTTGCGACCAATACTGAAGGTCGCCGTCCAATCGATCGTCGTCCGGCACTGACGGGCATTCAAAGACCCTCAAGCGCGTGCCGACCAACTGGAAATTGGGAACCGGCTTGTTTACGGCGGTGGGCTTCGACCAATTCGACTTGAAGTCGTACTGATCGAAGACATTCTGTTCCTCGAAGTACGGCAACATCAACGTCGCCCAAGCATAGCGCGGCGCATTGGTCACGCCCGCGGCGCGGTTGCTGGTCGGCAGCTTCTTGTGCGAATCGTGAAAATTGAGGGCCGCGATTCCCAGGTTCTTGAGATTGTTGTTGCACGAGGTGCGGCGGGCGGCCTCGCGGGCAGCCTGGATGGCCGGCAGCAACAGCGCCACCAGGACTCCAATGATGGCGATCACGACCAGCAACTCGACAAGAGTGAAGCCGCGACTCCTTTTGGTTGGGCGATTGAGCATGATTTCGTTTCCTTCTGCTAATAGGGTCATTACTGGCGATTTGTTTTTGTGTTCGTGGACTGGCACCCGAAGCGGATTTAACGGACGATTTTGATCGGCACACTGTTGGGCCCCTCGGCCACGCGGGCCACGACTTTCGTCGTCTTGGGCGAGTTGTACTGGGGCGGCAGAATGTTCGGTCCAAGCTCGATCTCTCCGTCCTTGGTGATGACCGGCCGCAATTCCACCGTGACGCTGTACTCGCCAAGCGGTGCGCCGTCCTCGGAGCGATATGTCGTCAGCGAGAAATTTCCCTGCGGATCGACCTTCGCGCTCGGAATCGGATGGGCCACTTCCCGGACCTTGGGATGAAACGTGACGTGCGCGCCGGCCGCCGGCTTGCCGTTGTACGTGACCTGCCCAGTCACGGGATGCACCTCGAGCGTCGGCGCCGGCCGCGAGCAACCGCCGGACATCACGGCCAACAACAGAGCCGCGCCGACGACAGCGGCCGTGATCCGGACTTCCAGATCAATATCGTGATACAGTGTTCGTATATCGTTTTGAGTCTGCATGATTCTTCTCCGACAAAAATGGACGCTTGAATGCATCTGTATAAAGGTGTGTGCGCAGGAATTCTCTTGGTCTGGGAGTGCCGTGCCGGCCGCTCGCTAGTGGGCACAACAACACGCGCGCCGCGCCTGGCCGCATGCAAACGCACGGCAAGTGACGACGACGCGCGTAAGCGCGATTGGCTGACCGGCCGCGGCGATGCTAGCGGCAAGATTGGATCGAGACATGCGTGACTTCCTACAAGTCGTCGTCGCGCCTCTGGTGATTCCAGTCAGCGAAAGAGCTCGGTTTGTTGGACGCCTCCCGAAGTGGTCGGGTCGGCTAGCGTTCGTTACGAGGGAATCTTTTTCGTTCGATCCGTTCGACCTGCACGACGACCCCGTCCTGCACGATCACCGACACCTGGCCAAACTGCAGGCCCACCAGCGCCTGGCGAATATGCTCGATCGCGTCACCCAGTTGTCGCGGATTTCGTCTTGTCGCAAGCGACGATTCGGTCGCAGGTTTGTCGGACATCGCGTCGCTCCTTTCCAATCGGTATCCGCCCAACTTCAAATCACGTACTCAGGCATGAACACGCGCACCTTGCGCGGCGAAACATAGACCGTGTCTCCGGCCTTCAATGCCAACTCGACGTATCGCTCGGAGCTAAGCTCCACGTTCAAACCCACGCCAAATTCGGCCGCCATCAAAAACACTTTGGCAACCGAGCCGGCCGGATTGATCCGCTCCACGCGGGCCTTCAGGCTCGCAACCCCGTTGGGCAAACGCTCGATTTCCAGCTCGTGAGGTCGAACATAGAGCGTCGCCGGCCGCGCCTCCTGATGCGGATATTCGGGATAGGCCACTTCCATCGATCCTAATAGCGCGCGGCCATTTTGCACGCGACCGTGGAACACGTTCACATTGCCGAGGAAGTCCATCACGAACGGATTGGCGGGGTGCTCGAACACTTCGTCCGGCGCGCCGGCCTGCTCGACCCGACCGTGGTTCATCACCACGACCCGGTCGGCAACCTCGAACGCCTCCTCCTGGTCATGCGTGACAAACACGCTCGTCATGTTGATCTCGTGGTGCAATCGTCGCAGCCACTGCCGCAGCTCCTGGCGAACCTTGGCATCCAGCGCGCCGAACGGCTCGTCCAGCAGCAACACCTTGGGCTGAATGGCCAAAGCCCGAGCCAACGCTACGCGTTGCCGCTGCCCGCCAGAAAGCTGCGAGGGATAGCGCCGCTCTAGTCCGTCGAGCCGCACCAGGTGCAACAGTTCGGCGACGCGATCGTTGATCAGCTTCTTGGGTTGCTTGCGAACGCGCATGCCGAAGGCGACGTTCTCGAACACGTTCATGTGCCGAAACAGGGCGTAGTGCTGGAACACGAAGCCCACGTTGCGATCGCGAGCGCTTTGACGCGTGATGTCCTCGTCCTGGCACACCACCGAGCCCGCGTCGGGCACTTCCAGCCCGGCGATGATTCGCAGCAACGTCGTCTTGCCCGAGCCCGAAGGTCCCAAGAGGGCCAACAGCGCGCCGCCCGGCACCTCCAGGCTGACATCGTCCAGGGCCGTGAAGGCGCCGAACTTCTTCGTGATGTTCTTGACCGAGATGCTCACGGCGTGCCTCCGGGAGCGGTCGTCAATCGAGCGGCCTCGGCCAGTTCCAGCCGCGTGCGCCGCTCCAAGATCACCTTCAAGAACAACGTGACCAAGGCCAGCGACGTCAACAGCGAGGCCACGGCAAACGACGCCGGGTTATTGTATTCCTGGAACAACTTCTCGACCCGCAGCGGCATCGTGTCCGTCTTGCCGGCGATGTGGCCCGACACCACGTAAACAGCGCCGAACTCGCCCATCGCTCGGGCGTTGCACAAGATGATCCCGTATAACAGTCCCCACTTGATGTTGGGAACCGTGACCAGCCAAAACATTTGCCAGCCGCTCGCGCCCAGGCTAACCGCGGCGGTTTCCTCCTCCGAGCCGATCGCTTCCATGACCGGAATCAGCTCGCGGGCCACGAAGGGCAACGTCACGAAGCTCGTGGCTAGGATCAGCCCCGGGGTGGAGAAAATGACTTGAAGGCCGTGCTCGCGCAGCCAAGGCCCGAAGTAGCCCTGCATTCCAAACAGCAGCACGAGCATCAGGCCCGCCACCACCGGCGAAACGGAAAACGGCAGGTCGATCAGCGCCGTCAGCAGCGAGCGGCCGGGGAACCTGAAGCGGGCGATGGCCCAGGCCGCCGCCACGCCAAAAACCAGGTTCGCCACGACGGCCACGGGCGCCACGATCAGGGTGAGCATGATCGAGTGCAGGGTGTCTTTGTCGCCGACCAGGTTTTCCCAATACGCGGCGATGCCGCTGGCGAAGGCCTGGTAGAAGACGTTCACGACCGGCACCACGATCAGGATCGTGATCACGAGGACGGCCAGCAGCGTCAAACCCCACTGCACCACGGGCGGATCGCGATGCGCAAGCGTCGCCGGGGCGCGTTTGTGCGCTTCGGCCAGGGCGACAAGATTTTGCCCGGTGCTAACCATAGTATCGGCTGCTCCACCGCTCCAGCAGATTGATGAGCACCAGCATTGCAAACGAGATAATCAACAGCACAACCGCAATCGCGGTGGCCTCGGCATAGGCGAACTGCTCGAGCCGAGCCACGATCAGCACTGGAGCGATCTCGGTGCGAAACGGCATGTTGCCCGAGACGAAGACCACGGAGCCGTACTCGCCCAGCCCGCGCGCCAGCGACAAAGCGAAGCCGGTGATCGCGGCCGGGATGAGCGTCGGAAAAATCACGCGCCAAAACGTCTGGGCCCGATTGGCGCCGAGCAGGTAGGCGGCTTCTTCTTTGTCGGCTTCGAGGCTGTCGAGCACCGGCTCGAGTGTGCGAACCACGAACGGAATGCCCAGGAAGGTCAGCACCAACACGACCGCGAAACGTGAGTAGGCGCCGTAAATTCCCAGCGGCACGAGAAACTGACCGAGCCAGCCGTTCTCCACGTACAGCCCCGAATACACCAGCCCGGCCACGGCGGTGGGCAAGGCGAACGGCAGGTCAATCAGCGCATCGAAAAACCGCTTGAGCGGAAACTCGTAGCGCACCAGCACCCAGGCGATGACGAACCCCAACACCACGCTGGCGATCGACGAAACGAATGCCACCATCAGGCTGAACTGATAGGCCGCGATGGTCCGCGGCGTCCAAACGGCCGCCCAGAACTGATCGAACGAGAGCGAAAACGCCTTGGTGAAGCACGCCACCAACGGAACCATCGTGAGCAGGCTGAGATACAACAAGGTGTATCCCAGGCTCAGCGAAAATCCCGGCAGCACGTGGCGGTTCGTTTTGGACATGTCGGGTGAGAGCGAGGAGCTAGTTAGGGATCGTTCCGACGGGACGGCTATTGCTTCGGGGCACTGTAAATCTGATCGAACACTCCGCCATCGGCGAAAAACCGCGATTCGGCCGCGGCCCAGTCGTTGGCGATCTGCTGTATCGTGAACAGCTCGACGGACTGGAACGACTCTGAGTGCTTGTGCAGAATCTCGGGCTTGAACGGGCGATAGTAGTTCGAGGCGATGATTTCCTGCGCCTCGGGCGTGTAGAGGAACTTCAAATAAGCCTCGGCCGCGGCGCGGGTCTTCTTGCGGTCGACGTTGGCATCGACCACCGCGACTCGGGGTTCGGCCCGAATGCTGATTTGCGGATAAACGATTTCCAGTTCGCCGCCGGCTTCCTTGACTTCAAAGAAGGCTTCGTTCTCCCAAGTGAGGTGCACGTCGCCGATCTTCTTTTGCGCAAAGGTCGTCGTGGCCGCTCGCGCGCCGGAGTCGAGCACCGGCACATGCTGATAGAGCTTGCCGATATAGTCCGTGGCGTCTTTCTCCGATCCGCCCCGCAACACGATGCTGCCCCAACCGGCCAGAAAGCTGAGCTTGCCATTGCCCGAGGTTTTTGGACTGGGCGTGATGACCGCCACGTCCTCGCGAACGAGGTCCGGCCAGTCCTTGACCACCTTGGGATTCCCCTTGCGCACGACAAAGACGATTGTCGACGAATAGGGGAGCGAGCCATTGGGCAGACGCTCCTGCCAGCCCTGCTTGATCAAGCCGGCCTTCGCGATCGCCTCGGTGTCGGGCGGCATGGCCAGCGTGACCACGTCCGCATCGAGACCTTCGATCACACTGCGGGCCTGGCTCGACGATCCGGCGTGCGATTGCTTCATATCGAGCGTGACGCCGGTTTGCTTCTTGTAATCGGCGATGAACTCCTTGTTGAGCGCCTTCCACAACTCGCGCGTCGGATCGTACGACACGTTCAGCAATTCCTGCGACGTCGCTCCGTCGGCTTCTTGCCTCGCATTGCAACCGCTCAAGGCGAGGGCGCCGGCGGCGAAAACCGCGATCAGGGCAATTGATCTCATAGTTCCCTCCGCCAGATACACGACTGAGTTAATCATGTTTACTATGATCGTCATCTTAGTGATGTTTTGTCAATAGATGCTGGACATTTCTTGGGATAATTGTGTAAACGCATACGGATATTTGACTTAAATACGGTCGAATAAACGGGGGTCGGCTAAGCCGACTAGCGGTGGGTTGTCGACTTGTGGAATGGAAATGGGCGGACGCCCTATTCCCTGATGACCGAGGTATCGGTTTCCAGGGAAGCCGTGTTGCCCGAGGTGCGGCGGCCGACCACGACTTTGCTCGCCGGATGCGGCGACTGCGTACGCTCGCAGGAGATTTCGGCCACCGTTTCCCAGGCAAAGGGAATGATCGGCCGAGTGAAGTGCGGATCGACGGCGAAGCAAAAGTAGCTTCCGCTGGTGGGCGTGGCCATGCGGTTCTTGCCGAGTCGCTGTAGCTCGATCGGCTCGGCGTAGTAATAGGCGAACAAGTGATGCACCGGATCGAAGCTCATTAGCCGCTCGCCCGGCGGAATCAACTCGCGGACCGTGGCGATCGCGGCCCAGGGATTGTTGCTGTTTTGCGACTGCACGCTCACGACCACGCCGGTGTACGTCAGCCCCATGAAAGCGGCCAAGGTGAGCACGCCGGCCTGCGCCTGCCAGGCATGCCGCCGAGGGCGCGACCAGATCATAAGTGTTGCGGCGATGGCGGCCAGCGGAACAAACGCCAGCGCAAAGCCGCGCGGCACCGACTCGCGTAATTGAAACACGCCCGGGCCGTCGCCAGCGAAAGCTCCCCCGAGCGCAGTACCGCCGATCAACAGACCGGCCGCCGTGGTCAGCGCGGCGCCGCCGATCAGATAGCGGTCCCAACTTTGCTGCCACCAACTCTTCTCGCGGCACTCCCAGCAGCGCTGGATCGAGAGCCCCACCAGCGGCGCGACGCACGGATAGAGGCACATGAAATAACGGGCTCGTGACTGCGCCGGCAGCCAGCAAGTCACGAATGCCACGGCGATGGCGGTCGCCAGGAACTCGGCCATGGGCCGCGCGTCGCCCAGGCGGTCGCGCATCCAGCGCGTCGGAACCGCCGGCAACATCAGCGACCAGGGCATCAGGCAGACGAACACTTCGAACGGATAGGCGATCCAATTGCCCAGAACCTTGGGCAGGTTGCTGTAGTCGAACCGGTCGCTCATCTCGCCCCCCTCGCTCCAAATCGCCTGCGCGCTCCTGGCGTCGAGCTCCCAATAGAAGGGAAGCTGCCAGGCTCCGACGATCGAGACGAACACGGCCAGCCCGGCGAATTGCCAGGGGCTGAATAAGAATCGCCAATCGCGCTTGAGCGCGAGGAAGGCGGCGGTGATGGCCATGAAGTAAACCGGTCCCTGCGGACCTTTGGCCAGACCGGCTAGTGCTGCAAGCGCATAACCGGCGATCCAAGCCGCCGGCGAACGGCCGCGGCAGGCATAGCCGTAGTGCCAGGCGAACAGCGCGCCGGCGACGCACAGCGTCAACAGCGAGTCGCTCTCGCCCACGCGACCCAGTTGCAGCACCTGGGCCATGGTCGGGTAGGCGGCGGCCGCGGCGAACGATCCGAGCCGCGACAGAAAATTGCGACAGTAAAAATAGATCGCCAGCGTGATCAACAGCGTGGCGGTCACGGCGGGCAGGCGGATCGCGGCCAGATTCAACTC
>JANNQN010000247.1:0-2406 GCA_031400775.1 Planctomycetia bacterium
ACCGGCGACGACATCACGCACAATATGCGGACCGTGGTGGATTGCCCCTTGGTGCTGGCGGATCGGCCGCCGCCGTTGCTGGAAGTTCGGGGCGAGGTGTACATGACAAACTCGGACCTGGTGCGGCTCAACGAGCGGCAGCGCGAGCGCGACGAACCGCTGTACGCCAACACGCGCAATTGCGCGGCTGGCGCCATCCGCCTGCTCGATCCGCGGCTGGCGGCCGAGCGAAGGCTGCGGCTGTTTTGCCACGGCGTGGGCTTTCGCGAGGGTTTGACGGCCGGCAATCACATGGATTTTCTGGCCGAGCTGGGCCGCTATGGTTTGCCACCGACGCCGGGGGTGCGCGCGTTCGACGACTTCGAATCCGCCGTCGCGCATTGCGAGGAGCTTATCGATACGCTGCACGAGCTCGACTTCGAAGTGGACGGCCTGGTGCTCAAGGTCAACGATTTCGGCCAGTGCGAGCGATTGGGCACGACCAGCAAGAGTCCCCGCTGGGCCATTGCCTATAAGTTCGAAAAGTACGAAGCCCAGACCCGGCTGCTCGATATTCGCGTGCAGGTGGGCAAGACCGGCGCGATTACCCCGGTGGCCGATCTGGCGCCGGTGGAACTGGCCGGCACCATCGTCAAACGGGCCAGCCTGCACAATGCCGACGAGATCGAACGCAAGGACGTGCGGATCGGCGACCTGGTGGTGGTCGAAAAAGCCGGCAAGATCATTCCCCACATCGTCCGCGTCGAGAAGGCCGAGCGCAAGGGGAACCCTCGCAAGTTTGTTTTTCCCACGCATTGCCCGGAGTGCGGCACGCTGCTGGTCAAAGACTCGGGCGGAGTCTACATCCGCTGCCCGAACCCGCTGTGTGCCGCGCAACTCAAGGAGCGCTTGCGCTATTTCGCCAATCGCAACGCGATGGACATCGAAGGCCTGGGGGACAAGCTCGTCGACCAACTGGTCGAGACCGGCGCCGTAAAGGGCTACGGCGATCTATACCGGCTGAAGCTCGAAGACGTCGAAAAGCTGGAGCGAATGGGCCGCAAGTCGTCGGAAAGCCTGCTTGAAGGCATCGAAAAGAGCAAATCGCGCGGCCTGGCGCGGCTGCTCAATGCCCTGTCGATCCGGCACGTAGGCACGCGAGTGGCCACGGTTTTGGCCGAGCATTTTCATTCGATGGATGAGCTGCAAGCGGCCGAGATCGAGGAGCTCGCCGAAGTGTTGGAGATCGGCCCGGTGATCGCCGAGAGCGTACACGCTTTCCTGCACAGCGATTTCGGTGGCGGCACGATCGAGGATCTGAAGGGCTTGGGGCTGAAAATGACGGCGCCGCGCGCTCCCCGCCGCGAGGCCTCGGCAATCGCCGGCAAGACGTTCGTCGTGACCGGAACACTCGTGAAATATGGCCGCGATGAAATCCAGGAGTTGATCGCGAAGCGGGGGGGCCGGGCCGCATCGAGCGTGTCGAAAAACACCGATTATGTGATCGCCGGTGAAAAGGCCGGTAGCAAATTGGAGAAGGCCCGGCAATTGGGGGTGGCTGTCCTGACCGAGGAGCAGTTCGAGGCATTGCTAAAAAAGTGACCCTGAAACAAGCCGCAACTTACGCCGTGCCAGGGGTTTCGCAGGCGAACAATCGGACAGTTCGCAAAAACGGCCCTGAACCGATCCGGCCCCGATCGCGTACAAAGGGAATATGAGCGGCTTGCCTCCATCGTTGATCTGGCTGTGCGCTGCGATTGCGGCACTGCCCGCATCACCTTGCCGCTTGATGACTGGCATCTGCGAAGCCAATCCGCAGGCCGTCGCCACCGAGGTCCGCTCCTGCTGTACGGACCATTCTGCTCCCCATGGCAAAGCGCCTGCAAACTCTCCGGAGGGACAGTGCCCTCGCCAGTGCTGCAAAGTGGGACCGGCGATTCCTGTTATTTACGACTCGGCGGTCGATGCCCAACTGGCTCCGTCGCCGGTAGCGTTTTGTCTTGTGCCCGCGGTCGGTGCGGAAGATTCCGCGACGTTCGGCGAGCCGCTTTTGCCGGGTCGGTCCCTTCAGATTCTCCACGGTCGATGGCGCGTTTGAAGCTTGCGCGCGCCCATTAGCTGTTCCCTGAGAGGCTGATGCTGCGCGCACAATCCCGCGAGCGGATTGCGTCACGTCGTTAGTTTTCATTCGAACAAGTTTTAGCGTGGAGAATACACTCATGTTACATGCGATTTATAAACCTGTTGCCGCCGGCCTGTTGGTCGTCGGTGCTTTGGCGGCCGCTGCCGTGTGGGCCGCGGATCCGGGCGACAAGACGACCGGCGACTGCTGTGAGCAGAAGCTGGCCTGTTGCGATGCGAAGAAGGATTGCTGCCAGTCTGAGAAAAAGGCGGGCTGCTGTGCCGACGGCATGGCTTGCTGCAAGG
>JANNQN010000248.1:0-14441 GCA_031400775.1 Planctomycetia bacterium
GATGCACCTGCTGGAGCAGTACATGATCGAGGAGCGCTCCACGATCATGGAGCAAAACATCCAGGTCAGGGTCATTGGCCGGCGCTGCGATATTCCCGATGCCGTGCAACGGGAAATGCAAAAGACGATCGACATGAGCGCCTCGAACACGGGTCTGCGGCTATGCCTGGCGATCAACTATGGCAGCCGGCTGGAGATGGTCGACGCCGTCCGCGGAATCGCCACTCAGGTAGCGGCCGGCACGTTGGACCCCGAGCAAATCGACGAGTCCACGATCAGCCAGCACCTATATACCTCCGGCATGCCCGATCCCGATCTGCTGGTGCGCACCGCCGGCGAGATGCGAGTGAGCAATTTCCTGCTCTGGCAAATCAGCTACGCCGAGATCTGGGTCACGGAGCATTGCTGGCCCGAGTTTCGCGAAGCCGATTTGCACCAGGCCATTCGCGACTTCGCCGGCCGCGATCGGCGGTTTGGCGGCCTGAGCGGCTAGTCCACCACAACGACCACGGGAGTGCCGAACGTTGCTACGCTGGCGACTCTTGTTGGGCGGAATGCTAATTGCGGCCCTGGTCGGGCTGGTGCGGCTCGATTACCTCTCCTCGGTTCCCGCCACCTGGCTGTTTCCGCTGGCGGTTCTGGCGGCAGTCGGTGCGGCAAGCGAAGTTGTTAGCCTGTTGGCCGCCGGCGGGCGGCGCCCCTTGGCCAGCGTGATATACGGCGGCACCCTGGCCGTGATCGCCAGCAATTCCATACCGCTGTTCGTCCTGCGCGAAACCGATCCGCTGGCGCGACTTGGCTGGCCGCTCTTGGCCTTCACGCTCTCGGTGTTGGCAGCACTGGTCGGTGAAATGATTCGCTACCGTCAGCCGGGCGGAGTGATTGTGAACGTGGCACTGGCCGTGTTCGGCGTGGCCTATGCGGGCTTGCTGCTGACGTTCGCCGTGCAGTTGCGCGTGCTGGGCCAGGGCAATGAGGGGCTGGTGGCGCTCGTGGCCCTGATCGCGGTCGTCAAGTTCGGCGATACGGGGGCCTATACCGTGGGACGACTCGTCGGGCGACACAAGATGGCGCCGCTCATCAGCCCCGGCAAGACTTGGGAGGGCGCGGCGGGCGGCGTGGCTTTTGCCCTGTTGGGGTCGTGGCTTTCCTTCACACTGTTGCCGCGATGGATGGCCGCGCCGATCGCGCAGCCGAGCTGGGCCTGGATCGTGTTTGGCCTGGTCGTGGGACTGGCAGGTATGCTGGGAGACTTGGCCGAGTCGCTCTTCAAGCGCGACGTGGGCTCCAAAGATTCCAGCACTTGGATGCCCGGTTTCGGCGGCGTGCTGGACCTGCTCGACTCGATCTTGTTCGCCGCCCCCGTGGCGTTTCTATGCTGGCTGCTGTTGGGAATGATTTAGAGCCAATCCGAGAATTGTCGGGGACTGTCCGAATGGCCCGATTATCGGGATCCGCGCACCTGCGCGGTCGAGGCAGTTTTCGCAAGTCGCCCAGGTTTCTCTCGCAAGCTATTTGCCCGTAGCCCTTTGCGATCGGGCACGGCGAATTCTCTATCGTTCGGGTTGCGGCGTCCGCTATAGTTAATGGTATCGTTCCATTTTTGTCGGTGCGGCGGCCAAGGTGTCGTCGTTCAGGTTAATGTCCGAAGCTACCATTCCGCTGGTCGACTCAAAGTCGCTTTTGACTTTGTTCGGAACCCGCGACCAGCACCTTCGCAAGATCCGCGATTCTCTGGGCGTATCGATCTCGGGCCGCAACGAGCGGATTCATATCGAGGGCCAGGACGAAGCAGTGGCCCAGGCCACGGAAGTCTTCGAGCAGCTCAAGGAGTTGGCCGGTCGCCACGGCGCGGTCTCGCCCGAGGAAGTCTCTCATATACTCTCCCGGGTGACCGGCAAGTCGCTGGCGACGGAAGATTCACCCATCGAGCTGCAATTCGCCGGCCGGCTGATCCGACCCCGCACCGCCGGCCAGGCCCGATACGTTTCGGCCATTGCCAACAACGATCTCGTGTTTTGCACGGGCCCGGCCGGCACCGGCAAGACGTACCTGGCCGTGGCGATGGCCGTGCAGGCCCTCAAGCAGGAGATCATCCGCAAGATCGTGCTAGTGCGGCCGGCCGTCGAAGCTGGCGAGAGCCTGGGCTTTCTGCCTGGCGACTTGCAGGCCAAAATCAATCCCTTTCTTCGGCCCCTGCTCGATGCCTTGCGCGAAATGATGGACTACGAGCAAATCAAGCGCTACACGGAGCAGGATCTGATCGAGATGATTCCGCTGGCCTATATGCGCGGTCGCACGCTGAACGAGGCCTTCGTGATTCTGGACGAGGCGCAGAACACGACCGTGGCCCAAATGAAGATGTTTCTGACCCGCATGGGCCTGGGCACGAAGATGGTCGTATCGGGCGACACCACGCAGGTCGACTTGCCTTCCCACGTGCGAAACGGGCTGATCGACGCGATCGAGCGGCTGCGGGGGATCGACGGCTATTGCCAGGTGACCTTGAACAACGAAGACATCGTGCGGCACCGGCTGGTGCAAGAAATCGTGAAGGCTTACGAGGACGACGAGCCCAGGAAGCGGCGCTAAGTGACGTCGCGCGGCAACCCCATGTCTTCGAGCGGAATTCAAAAGCGGACCCGATCCGAACGCGTGGCGGCGCTAGAGCTGCCTCCGGGTCTGCTCGAGCGGACCTGGGTTTACCTGCAGCGCAGCGACGTGCTGTTGCGGCTCGGGCTGTGCCTGCTGGCGATCGTCGGCCTGTGGGCCGTCACCGCCTCGTGGTCGATTCCGCTCGGTTACTATCGCAACTTTACCCCGCCGCGAGACATCGTCGCCAAGGTGGCGTTTCGCAAGGCGGACCCCGACGGCACCCGTGACGCCAAGGCGCTGGCGGGCCGCAAGGTCAGCTACGTCTACGAGCAGGACAAGGATCCGATCGTTCAACTGCGGGCCGCCCTGCAAAATCGCGTGGTGATCGTGGCCGGGGCCAAGAGCCTGGCCGAGCTCGACAAGAAAGTGTGGGCCGAGTTCTTTCCGGCCGCCGACTCCGGAGCACCGACGCTCGGCCCGGAAGAACAAGAACAACGCTTCCGCTTGTTTCACGACGCGCTGGCCACGCCCGAGTCGCTCTCGAAGCTCGAGCAATCCGTGGGCGAGGCCCTGACGCCGGCCGAGCAGCGGGGCCTGATGGAGAAACTGCCACAGGAGCACAACGAAGGCAATCAGCAGGAAATCGTCGTGCTGCCCAAGGGCAGCCCCGACCGGCCGCAAGTGGTCAAAGTCAGCGACGTGCGGATCGGCGAGGCCGATTGGCTCAAGAAGGGTCTTGCCGAGCGGCTCGAGTCGCCCGAGGTGGCGGAGCGCGTGTTCACCTGGATCCGCGGCCGGCTGCCGACCACCTTGACGATGAACAAGACGGAGACCAAGCGGTCGAAGGACAAAGCCATCGCCGCGGTCGACGACAAGTTCATCACGATTTCGCCCGGCGAGCTACTGGCCAAGGGCGGCTTGCCTCTGACCGAGGAAGACATCGGCCTGCTATCACTCGAACACAGTGCGTTCCTCGAACAACTGCCGCTCAGCGTGCGGGCTGCCTATTCGCTCTCCGTGGTGGGCATGTTCATCGCCCTGTTCGTGCTGTGCGGGACGTACGTGTGGCACTACGAACGCAAGCTGCTGGGCAACCTGCGGCGGCTGTGTACGACCTTGGCGCTGGTCGTGATTACCGTCGGCCTGGCGACGCTGGCCGCGGGCGACAACGTGCGTGCCGAGCTGGTGGCGCTGATGGTCTTTGCCATGACCTTGTCGATCGCCTACCACCGTGAGTTGGCCCTGTTGTTTTCGGCCTGCGCCACGCTAATGGTAGTGGTCGTCACGGGGCACGGCCTGAGTGAGTTCATGATCCTGTACGCCGCCGTGGCGTCGGCCATTTTGCTGGTGGGGAGCATTCGCAATCGGCGGAAACTGATTTACGTCGGCATCGCCGTGGGACTCGTTGCGCTGCTGACGACTTTGGGCGTCGAGACCTTGGCTGCGCAGCCGTTTGGCACGATCTGGCCCGACGCCTTGCGGTTCGGGCTGTGGAGCGTGTTTGCCGGACTGTTGATGCTGGGGCTTCTGCCGTTTATCGAGAGCCTGTTCGGCGTGCAAACCGAATTGAGCCTGCTGGAGTTGGGCGACGTGGCCCATCCGCTGTTGCAGGAGCTCGTGCGACGCGCCCCGGGCACCTACAACCATTCGATCAACGTGGCTTCGATCGCCGAAGCCGCCGCCGAAAGCATCGGCGCCAAGGGCTTGCTAGTTCGCGTGGGAGCCTACTTTCACGACATCGGTAAAATGCTCAAACCGGGTTACTTCGTCGAGAATCAAGGGCACGACGCCAATCGCCACGAGTCGCTCGTGCCGGCCATGAGCACGCTGATTATCATCGCGCATATCAAAGACGGCGCGGATCTGGCCCGGCAGCACCGCTTGCCCGAGCCGATCATCGATTTTATCGAGCAGCACCACGGCACGACCTTGGTCGAATATTTTTACCGGCGGGCCAACGAGCGCAACGAGGCCAACCCCGACGGCGGCGGGGCCGTTGACGAAAGCGACTTTCGCTATCCTGGCCCCAAGCCGCAGACCAAGGAAGCGGCCGTGCTGATGCTGGCCGACGCCGTCGAAAGCGCCAGCCGGGCCCTGGTCGAGCCAACGCCCTCGCGGATCGAGAGCCTGGTGCAGGACATTGGCATGAAGCGGCTGTTGGACGGCCAGTTCGACGCCTGCGGATTGACGCTGCAGGAAGTGGCCACGATCAACGAAAGCCTCGTCAAGTCGCTGACCGCCGTCTATCACGGCCGCGTCAAATATCCGGATCAAAGAACGGCCTGATTCGCTCCCCACCCAACCGCTATAGTAAGGGGATGGGCCGTATCGGCATGCGTCGACTGACGCCAAAGCTTGCCCATGTTGATCCCCATCGGGCCATCGTCCGTTCGCCATGATTCAAATCGAAATCCTCTCCGAAACATTCCCCGGCGCCAGTGGCGACGCGCGGCTCGAGCAAGCGGCGACGGCCATCTTCCGCGAGGCGCTCGTCGAGCGTGCCACGCTGAGCATCGCGATCGTCGACGATCCGACGATTCATGCGCTCAACCGCCAGTATCTGAACCACGACTATCCGACCGACGTGCTGAGCTTTCTGCTGGAGCGCGACGAAGGTTCGCTCGAAGGCGAGGTGATCGTCAGCAGCGACACGGCCGCTCGCAGAGCCGCCGAGTTCGGCTGGAGCGCCGCCGACGAATTGTTGTTGTATGTGATCCACGGCACGCTGCACCTGGTGGGCTACGACGATCAAACGGAAACGGCGCGCGGCGAAATGCGGGCTGCAGAGCGGCGGATTCTGGCCATCTTCGGCATCGAGCCTCGCGATGCTCCGGTAGCCGAAACACCGGCCACGGCCAGGTCGAACGATTGATGCGATTCTCGCGGCGTACGTTTCCGGTTCCGCGCCGATGCTGTCTTTGGAATAGCTAGCAATGTCGAGTGAAAAGACGACCGCGATCGTGCTGCGAACGATCGAGTTCAGCGAAACTAGCAGCATCGTAACGCTCTTCACTCGCGACTTCGGCAAGATACGCGCTTTGGCCAAAGGTGCTCGGCGTCTCAAGGGTCCCTTCGAGTCTGCCCTTGACCTGCTATGCCTGTGTCGCATAGTGTTCCTCCGCAAATCGTCCGACGCGTTGGACTTGTTGACTGAAGCGAAGCTGGAACGGCGCTTTCGACCGCCTGGCGGCAACCTATCCAATCTGTATGCCGCCTATTACGTCGCCGAGCTGTTGAACGAACTGACCGACGATTACGATCCCCATCCCGAGCTATTCGACGCTGCCGATCGAACGCTGGCCGCGCTCGGTACTTCGAGTGCGGTCGCGTCGATCCTGTTGCGCTTTGAGTTGACAACCCTGCATTTGTTGGGACATCTGCCCTCGCTGGAAACGTGCGCGGAGTGTGGAACGGCGGTCAAGCCGGTGGGCAGAGTGCCATTTAGTCAATTGGCTGGCGGAGTCCTGTGCCAATCATGTCGCGTGGGTCAACGACAAATCATTTCGGTCAGCGCTGCGGCGCTTGCGGCGATGGTGCGATTTTCGGGCGCGTCGAACGAGGAGGCGGAAGAACTCGATTCGCGCGTACACGGAGAGTTGCGGGCAATTCTGAATCATTACATTTCGCATTTGCTGGGTCACCCGCCGCGGATGGTTCGCTACCTGGGCGTTTCGAATTCCTGACAACTCGGACTTTCGCGGGCCTAAGGCATGCCGGTTAATATGCGCGTTACGTTGATCCTCGTGCTGTGCCTGGCCACGTCGTCGGCCGGCTGCGCGCTATGGCCACAGGCCACGCCCACCAAGGCCACGCTGACGCAACAGCAGGCCGACTGGTGGGCCGCCAACCAGCACCGCAAGCGACACGTGCCCGGCAAGGGATATTACGTCGAGGGCACGAGCGGGTTTTTCGATCACGAGGGTCGACAGGTCACGGAAACCCTGATTCCGACCGGGTCGGGCGCGGACGAAGAAGGGTTTCTCGATCGTTGGGCCCCCAAGCACACCTACGCCCGCGCCAAGAAGCTAGTCGGTCAAGGCCCGAACGAGGCCATCGCGCGAAAGTCGCTCGAAGAGGGCGACGCTCTGTTCCGTCAGAAGGAATTCCGCCAGGCCGCCAGCAAGTATCGCGCGGCCTACAAGCGCTGGCCCGACTCGCCGTTAGAAGAAGAGTCGCAATTCAAGACCGCCGAGAGCGAGTTCTTTGCCGATCGCTATTCCAAGGCCGAGGACGAGTACGCGCTGTTGATCAAGAAGTATCCTTCGACGCAGTATCTGAGCCAGACCGTCATTCGCCGCTTCGCCATTGGCCGCTATTGGGAGCAGCACGATCGGGCCCACCATCATTGGGTCCTGACGCCCAATCTGGTCGACAAGACCCGTCCCAGGTTCGACACAGGCGGTCATGCGCTGCGCGTGTACGAACGCATCCGGCTCGACGATCCGACCGGGCCGCTCTCGGACGATGCGGTGATGGCCACGGCCAACGCCCATTTCATCAAAGGTCGTTGGGAAGAAGCCGACTACAACTACGGACTGTTGCGTTCGGAGTATCCGAAGAGCGAGCATCAGTTTCAGGCGCACCTGCTGGGCTTGCGTTGCAAGCTACTCCGCTATCAGGGTCCCGGCTACGAAGGCGGACCGCTCGACGAGGCCGAGGACCTGGCCACGCAATTGCTCACCCAATTCCCGCGCGAGTTGGGGAACGAAAAGGAGAAGGTGTTGCAAGTGCGGTCCGGAGTGCGCAATCAGCGCGCGCTGCGCGATTTCAACCTGGCCGAGTATTACGCCAAGGGCAAGTACTACGGTGCGTCGAAGATGTATTACGCGAAAGTCTCGAAGAATTATCCCGATACGCAATTGGCGAAAGAATCGCGCAGCCGAATGGAGCAGATCGAGGCGGAGCCCGACAACCCGACCCCGCCCTTCGAGTGGCTGGTCAACTTGATGCCGCAGTCGACGCGCGAAGGCCCCGTGCTGCCCAAGAACATGGCGACCGTGGCCACCAATCCCAATTCCAGTACGGTCCGCTAAAAACGGCCCGCGGATATCCGCACGTGCATCGATCCCCTCCACAGCCCGCGACGCACCGACAACGCCCGCCTATCGGCAATGGCGGGTCTGGCGACACCGATTCTGGCACTGGCGCCCGACTCATTTCGCGCCGCCAGGCCACGTTGGCGATCTGTTCGGCGCTGGCGACTTTGGGAACGCTCGGTCTGGGCGGTTGCGCGGGCTACCGAATCGGCGCGGCGTCGCTGTATCCGCCGGACATCCAGACGGTCTATGTGCCGGTTTTCGAGTCGAACAGCTTCCGACGCGGCCTGAGCGAGTGGCTGACGGAAATGGTCTGCAAGGAGATCGAGCTGAAAACGCCTTACAAGGTCGTCGGCACGCCGCAGGCCGACAGCGTGCTGACGGGCAAGTTGATCAGCGACACGAAGCGCGTGATCATCGAAGACAAGTTCGACTATCCGCGCGAGGTCGAGGCCAACATCGCCGTCGAAGTGCGCTGGGTCAATCGTCGCGGCGATTTAATTAACCAGGCCACGAGTGTTCCGCTCCCCCAGGACCTGGTGCTGCTCAGCGCGCCTGGCACACAGGTGGCCGAATTCGGCCAGTCGCTCAGCACCGCTCAGTTGCAGTCCATGCAGAGCCTGGCGACGCAGATCGTGTCGCTCATGGAAATGCCGTGGTAAGCTGGAGGGATGAACTCCCCTTTCGCTCCTGACGGGCCCTCCGATTGGAATCGGCGATTTCCCGGCCGCGCCAAATTCTGGCAGCTTCGCAATCGGCGGCTCGACCTGGCCCCTCGGCCGCTGTTGATGGGCATTCTCAACGTCACGCCAGACAGCTTCTCTGACGGCGGCCAGTTTGACAACGCGAGCGCCGCCGTCGAGCGGGGGCTCGCGTTGGCCGCCGCGGGCGCCGACATCCTCGACATCGGCGGCGAAAGCACAAGGCCGTACTCGGAGGCGGTCGACGTCGAAACCGAACTACAGCGCGTCATCCCGGTCATCGAGGCGCTAGCGCCGCAGTTGCTGGTTCCCATGTCGATCGACACCTCTAAGGCCGCGGTCGCCCGCGCGGCGCTGGCGGCCGGCGTCGAGATCATCAACGACATCACGGGCCTGTCGGGCGATCCGCACATGCTGGATGTGGCGCGCGAATCGGAAGCCGCGGTTTGCGTCATGCACATGCAGGGCACTCCGCGAACCATGCAAGACAATCCGACCTATGACGACGTCGTCCAGGAAGTATTTGACTACCTTCGCAGCCGCCGAGACCGGCTCGTCGCTCACGGAATCGACGCGGCACGGATCGCGCTGGATCCCGGCATCGGCTTTGGCAAATCGCACCAGCACAATCTGACGCTGATGGCCGCCTGTTGGCGGTTTCACGAGCTTGGCTGTCCGGTGCTGGTGGGGCACTCGCGCAAAGCGTTTATCGGCAAAGTGATCGGCGACAAAACGACCGACCGAACCGCTGGCACCGTGGGGGCGTCTTTGTCTCTAGCCAACCAGGGCGTGCAAGTCATCAGGGTTCACGACGTCGCGGCGGTCCGCCAGGCACTGGTGCTGTATGAAGCGACCGGCGGTCTCGACGGTCGGGCAGCCACTTTGGCCGAATAGAGAGACGGGGCGTCGAGTTGCGCGACGTCGCCAAACACCGAACACAGGGCTTAAACAGTTGGGTGGCTTGAAGATAGCGACGTTGACTGTGTTTCTATTTTGGGCGATACTGATGCTAGTCGCCTGAGGCCCCGCTCGATTGCAACGCTTGCTTTTCACGTTTTCAAAGGTTTGACCATGGCGGTCGCGGAAACCACCGACTTGCGCCAGTACTGTCTGGAGACGGCGACGCGAGCCCGCCGCGCCAGTGCCGAGTTGGCCCGACTCGGCGGGGGACAGAAAAACGCCTGGCTGCTGCGATCTGCAGCGCTCGTGCGCAGCGAGCGCGCCGCGCTGGCCGCGGCGAATGGCCTCGACTTGGCCGCGGCTGGGCAGTTTGGCCTCTCGGAGGCCCAAATCGATCGGCTGCGACTAACCAACAGTACGATCGAATCGATGGCCGTGGGGCTGGAAGAAGTCGCGGCGCTCGGCGAGCCAATCGGCGAAGTGATCGAGTCGTCGATCCGCCCCAATGGTCTGGAAGTTCTCAAGGTTCGCGTCCCGCTGGGAGTGGTTTTCTTTATTTATGAATCGCGCCCCAATGTGACGGCCGACGCCGCCGCGATTTGCATCAAGAGCGGAAACGCCGTGATTCTGCGGGGCGGAAAAGAGGCCGTGCATTCCAACCGGGCCATTGTCTCGCTATTGGAACAAGCCGCCGAAGAAGTCGGTTTGCCGGAGGGATGCGTGCAATTGGTTTCGACCACCGACCGCGAGGCGGTGGGGCATTTCCTGGCACTGGACGAATACATCGACGTGGCGATTCCGCGCGGGGGCGAAAGCCTGATTCGTCGAGTGGCGGCCGAGGCCAAGATGCCGGTAATCAAGCACTTCACCGGCAATTGCCACGTGTACGTCGATCGCAAGGCCGATCTGGAGATGGCCGAGCGCATCACGATCAACGCCAAATGCCAGCGCATGGGCGTTTGCAACGCGGCCGAATCATTGCTCGTACACCGGGAAGTCGCGGCCGAGTTTCTGCCGCGCGTCTCCGAATCGCTGTCCAAGCACGGCATCGAGCTACGCGGCGACGTTCGCACCCGCGCCGTCGTGCCCCGAGCAAAACCCGCGACCGATGAGGATTTTGCCACCGAGTACCTGGGTCCGATTCTGTCGGTCAAGATCGTCGACTCGCTGGACGAGGCCATCGAACACATCAATCGATTTGGCTCCCGCCATACCGACGCGATTGTCACTTCCGACTTGAACGCGGCCCGAACGTTTGTCACGGCGGTCGACAGCTCGGCCGTGCTGGTCAACGCCAGCACCCGCTTCAACGACGGAAGCCAAATCGGCCTGGGCGCCGAGATTGGCATCAGTACCGACAAATTCCATGCCCGCGGCCCGTGCGGAATCAAGGAACTCACCAGCTACAAATATGTGATGTACGGCAACGGACAGATTCGCGAATAGTCCGAGCCCACCCTCGACCGCGAAGTCCGCTCACTTGCAATTCTTAAGCGTCTGGAGGCCAAGGATGGCTGACGAGGTGTTGAGCCAGGCTGAGTTGGAAACGTTGCTCAGCAGCCTGGAGGCCAGCGCGGTCAGGAAAGTCAGCGACTCGTCGGGCCATCCCTTGCCGGCGCCTCACGCGGCGCGGTTCAGGCCCAGCAACTCACCGCGACTGCGCGACCTGGCCGAGTCCGATCGTTTGCCCGGGGTGCAGGTGGCCGCGCTGCGCTCGCTGCACGAGGGCGTGGGTCGCAGCTTCTCGGCCGCACTTTCAGCTCAGTTGCGGACCGTGGCGGAAGTCAAACTGGCCTGGATCGAGCAGGTCACGTACGGCGAGTTCGTGAGCCGGTTGCACAATCCCACCTGCGCCAGTGTGGTGCGAGCCGCGCCGCTCGGCGCGAAATGGATTCTCGACGTCAATCCGAACGTGCTCTACGCCATGATCGACCGACTATTGGGCGGAGGCCGCGAACCAGGGCTGATCGCACTGCGGCCATTGACCGAGATCGAGCTTCGGCTCGCCTCGCGCATCACGAAGCTGTTCTTGCGCGAGCTCGAACAGGCGTGGCAGCGAGCAAGCGAGCTTTCGTTGACCATCGACCGCGTGGAAAGCAATCCGCGCCTGGTCCTTTCCGTGCCGTCCAATGAGGTTGTCGTGCTCGCGGGCTTCGAAGCAAGAATTAACGACGTGCGCGGCGCGATGACCTTGTGCCTGCCGGCCGCATCACTCGCGCCTTTAGCGGCAAAGCTCTCGCGAACAGCGGACAAACGTTCCACTTCAGGATTGTCGAACGACCCGGCCAAACCGAACGAGTCCGATCCAGGCGGTGCGAGCGTCGAGCTGGTCGTGCTCCTGGCCGAGACGAGGATCCCGACCCGCGATCTGCACAACTTGCGCGTTGGCGACATCATCGCGACCGACCAGAATGTCGGCAGCCCGCTGGCGGTCACGATCGAGGGCCAGACGGTGTTTCACGCCCACCCAGGCGCAGTTGAAGGCCGCAAAGCGGTGCGCATCGAAAAGCACCATGCTCCAGCGCCCGAGAACCGAGCCGACGATTAAGTCTGGCCCGGCGGCCAGGCGCTTTGGCGGAGAGCGGGTGGTTATGGACGGGCGGAGCGCGAGGCCTATAATTCTCCTTCATCTCTCGCGCGCAGGTGTTGCACGCGGCAAGTGAGCGGCAGGAACGTATTTTCCTCAGGAAGGACATCCCTTGGCTGTTGAACGAGTTGTGATTATTGGAAGTGGGCCGGCAAGCTGGTCGGCGGCCATTTACGCGGCCCGGGCCGAACTGCAGCCCTTGGTTTTCGAGGGAGCCATCACGGAAGAAAACCGCATCGCCGGCACGCTGCCGCTGGGCCAGTTGAACCTCACCACGGAAGTGGAAAACTACGCCGGATTTCCGGCCGGCAACGTGGAGTCGTACCTCGATAGCGCGATCCCGCCCGTGGCGCGGCAAAACATGGCGCCGCATTCGAAGCACGGCATTAGCGGACCGGAATTGATGGAACTGATGCGGCAACAAGCCAGGAATTTCGGCACGCGGATCATCACCGACGATATCGCCAAAGTCGATTTCAGCCGGCACCCGTTCCGCCTGACGGCTTCAGAGGGCGAAGTGACCGAAGCTTTGACCGTTATTGTGGCCACCGGCGCTCGGGCCAACTATCTGGGACTGCCCTCGGAAGAGGCGTTCAAGAACCGCGGCGTCAGCGCGTGCGCCGTGTGCGACGGCGCGCTGCCGCGCTACCGCAACAAGCCGCTGGTCGTTGTCGGCGGCGGCGATTCGGCCGTGGAAGAAGCCAGCTACTTGACCAAGTTCGCCAGCCGGGTGCATCTGGTGCATCGCCGCGACAAGTTGCGGGCTTCGAAGATCATGGTCCAACGGGCCGAAGACAATCCAAAGATCGACATCGTCTGGAACCACGCCCTCTCCGAGGTGCAAGGCAGCGACACTCAGGGCATGACCGGAGTGGTGTTGGAAAACACGGTCGATGGCGGCACGAAAAGCCTGGAAGCCGCGGGACTTTTCTTGGCGATCGGCCATACGCCCAATACCGGTTTCCTGGACGGGCAATTGCAGTTGACCGGGAAACAGTACGTCATCCTGACTGTGCCGTTTCGCACGGACACCAGCGTGCCCGGCGTGTTCGCCGCCGGTGACGTTGCCGACGATTATTATCGCCAGGCGATCACCTCGGCCGGCTCCGGCTGCATGGCCGCGCTGGATGCCGAGCGCTGGTTGGCTGCGCGCGAGCATTGACGCGCGTAAGCGTGGATCTCGTCGCATGCATTGACAAACAACTTGCCGGCCAGAGAATTCCTGCCATGCAAAAAATGACGGTCGCCGAAGCCCGCCGTGCCGAGTCCGCCGGCAAGAACGTGCGGCTACAGGGCTGGATTCGCACGCGCCGCGATTCCAAAGGGGGGTTCAGTTTTCTGGAGCTCAGCGACGGCTCGTCGATCGGCAATATCCAGATCATCGCCGAGGCGGCGCTAGCGAACTATGAAAGCGAGATCAAACGGCTCTCGGCCGGCGCGAGCGTGACGGTCGATGGCGAGGTCAAGGCGTCGCCGGCCAAAGGTCAGGCCACCGAGGTCCGCGCTCTCTCGGTCACGGTCCACGGTTGGGCCGATCCCGAGACCTACCCGCTGCAAAAGAAGCGGCATTCGTTCGAGTTTTTGCGCACGCTGGCCCATCTCCGCCCGCGGACCAACACCTTCGGCGCGATCGCCCGGGTGCGCAACCGCATTTGCCGCTCGATCCACGACTTTTTTCAGGAGGACGGTTTTCTCTACATACACGCCCCGATCATCACGGCCAGCGACTGCGAAGGGGCGGGCGAGATGTTCAAAGTCACGACGCTCGACCTGGCCAAAGTGCCCAAGACGGACTCGGCCGTCGACTATACGCAGGACTTTTTCGACCGGCCGGCGTTCCTGACCGTCAGCGGCCAGTTGGAGGCCGAAATCTTCGCCTGCGCATTGGGCAAAGTCTACACGTTCGGGCCCACGTTTCGCGCGGAGAACTCGAACACCTCGCGGCACCTGGCCGAGTTCTGGATGGTCGAGCCGGAGATGGCCTTTTTCGATTTGACCGACAACATGGACCTGGCCGAGCGCTTTCTGAAGCGCATCTTCCGTGATGTGCTGGCCGGATGTCCCGACGACATGCAATTCTTCAACGAGCACATCGAGCCCACGGCGCTTGCGACCCTCGAGTCGCTCGTGGCGGCCGATTTCGTCCGGCTGTCGTACACCGAGGCGGTCGACATCCTCACCCGTTCGGGCGCGACGTTCGAGTATCCCGTGGCTTGGGGCCACGACTTGCAGGCCGAGCACGAGCGCTATCTGACCGAGCAGCACGTCAAGAAGCCGGTGATTCTGTACGACTATCCGCGCACGATCAAGCCATTTTATATGCGCGTCAACGATGACGGTCGCACCGTTCGAGCGATGGATATTCTCGTGCCGCGCGTGGGCGAGATCATCGGCGGCAGCCAGCGCGAGGAACGGCTCGACGTCATGACCGAGCGAATGCGCGAGCAAAAGCTCGATCCCGAAGGATACTGGTGGTATCTCGACCTGCGGAAGTACGGCACCGTCCCGCACTCGGGCTTCGGGTTGGGCTTGGAACGCACGATCCTGCTGATCACCGGAATGGCCAACATCCGCGACTGCATCCCGTTCCCGCGGACGCCCAAGAACGCCGAGTTTTGAGGA
>JANNQN010000249.1:0-5839 GCA_031400775.1 Planctomycetia bacterium
CCTTGTAGCTGGGTGTTTTCAAAACCTTGTCGGTGCGGATCGTCCACCCCTCGTGGAAGGTCGGCGGGCTCGGCTCGATGTCGCCGCGCGGCGAGCCAGAATCAATCCAGGCGAAGAGCGTTTCCCGCTCCTGGGGACTAAGGGACCGGTCGTTGGCGAACTTCCCATGCTTCGGATCGGCGTGCCAGGGAGGCATCCGCTGCTCCGCGACGACTTCGCGGATCATCTCGGCCCAGCCGGCCGCGTCCTCATACGAGGTCAGCGAGAACGGCGCAATCTGGCCCTCGCGATGGCAAAACACGCAATTCTGGTTGAACACCGCGGCGATGTGCTTGGTGTAGGTGACTTCGGCCTTGGCGTCGGGCTGGCGGACGCGGCCGATGCGGCAACCTTGACTGGCGATCGACGGCGCGCTCACGGTCTTGCCCGCGAGCACTTCATCCAATGCGACCGCCAGGTCGCGGCGCTTGGGCGCGTCTGCCTGATAAGCGACGCCCTTGTCGAAGAAGCCGTACTGATCGTCGATCCGGCCCCAATACCGTACGACTCGGCCGGCGTCGAGCACGAAGGCCTCGGGTGTGCGCACAGCGCCCAACTGGTCGGCGATGGCGTTGCCCGTGTCTTTGAGCAATGGGAACTCGATCTTGTGCTCTTGAGCGTAGTGCCCCAATTCGGTCGCGGAGTCTTGCTGGTTGGAATCGATGGCGATAAAAGCCACTCCCCGATCCTTGAACTCGGCGGCCATCTGCACTAATCGCGGGGCGTACAACTTAGCCTGTGGGCATTCGGTTCCCAGGAACACGACGACGATCGCTTTGCTGTCGGCGAAGTCCTTGAGCGAAGTTTCCTTACCTCGAAAATCGCGAGCGGAAAAATTCTCGACCTTTTTTCCGATTGGCGACGTCTCGCCGGCCGCGGCCAGCGATCCGCCGGCCAGCAAGGCCAGAATCGCCCAACATGCAAGTACCGTTTTCGCCATAGTCGAATCCTCCGTTTGCGTGCGTAATGCGCGTCGTACCGCCTAGCTCTCCGTGGATGGTTCCCACGCCGGCGGCGTATCCACGCCTAAATAGCTCAAGAACGCTCGGGCCAACTCTTCGGCCAACTGTTCCGGGGTCAGTTTGATCGTGCTCCGCTGGATATCGGAGTAAAGCGTCGCCTGGTCCAGAGTGTCGAATGTCATTCTTAAGGCGAAGTCCACGGCCAACACAGGATCCGGATGCCGGATCTCGCTGCGCCGCGCCATGAACAGGTCAATCAGTTTTTCCGCGATCGAGCGCGACAAGCGCCCTGCGCGCTCGGCGAATTGATGATCGGTGCTGCCGCGCACGATAAACGCGCGAATCAGTCCGCGCTTGTGATGGTAGACATGCACCAAGAAGGGCATCACGTTGGAAAGAATCTCCCCGATCGTGGTCCCTTCCCAACGCAGTGCGTCCAGCGCCGCCTCGGTCGTGGCCGCGGCCTGCTCGCAAAATCGCTCGTGCAGGCAGACCAAGAGCGAGTCTTTGTCGTTGAAGCGGGCATACATCGCGCCGACCGAGGATTTTCCGCGACGAACGATCTCGGAAACCGTGGCATTGTCGAAGCCCCGCTCCGAAATGACTTCCTCGGCGGCATCCAGAATGCGCTCGAGCGTCTCCTGGCTACGCGCTTGGTGCGTCGGCTTGACCCACTCGACTCGATTGAGCGTATAGGACACGGAAGTTCCCCGCAGCGGACGACTCAATTGAAGTAGAATCTCGATTCTAGTTGGCTATACCCGCGAAGAACCCGCGAGGTTTTTCTGTTCTTGAATTAGAATTCTTATTCTATTTTATCCCCAGATCTCATTCGTGTCAAGAAAAACAAGGCGAATTCCTTGGCGCATTGAGTAGCTTGGGTTGCCTGGGAAATCGGCGCCGCTAGCAACTGGTCGCGATGGACCTTCGGACCGGTCGCGGAGACTTGAGAATTGGCCGATAGGACCGGAGCCTTATTTCTTGGCTTCGCGGCGTTCACGGCCGTAGCGCACCCGGCAACCGATCGCGGGGGCCTCGGCCGTCTTCGGCGATCGGCCGGCCAAAACTGCCTCGACCGCCGGCTCCAGATAGTTGTTCTTCACCGTGTCTACCCGGCTGCTGTCGTCCATGCCGCCCATGTACACCACGGCCCGCTGGCGGTCGAGGACAAAAAACTCGGGGGTAAAGGCGGCGCCATATGCCTTGCCGATCTGCTGGGTTTCGTCGTAGAGATAGGGAAAATCAAACCCCTTGGCCTCGGCCCGTTCCTTCATCTTCGGCAGCCGGTCTTCAGGCAGCGTGTTGACGTTGATCGCCACCAGACCGACTTTGCCATTCTGGCCGGCGAACTTTTCGGAGAAGCCCAGGATCCGGTCCTCGTAGTCGGTCGCCACCGGACAGCTATTGCAGGTAAAGACCACGACTACGACCTCCTTGTCGGACAGGTCCGATAGCGAGTGCCGCTGGCCGTCGACTCCCTCCAGGTCTTTCCAGGCGGGGGCCTTGTCGCCGATTTTGAGCACCTGGTTGTACTTGCCCGCCACGGCACTGCCGGACGTCAACACTAAAGTGGTCAGAACGATGGCAGTTCGAATCATCACGGCTCCTCTGTCACCCTTCGGCTCGATCAGGCTATCTGTTTTGAGCTTAACCCACTGCAGCAGCCAGGGTCAACGCGCCGGCGGTCGTGCATGGATTACAAGCGCCTAGGCGGTCGGGCCTACGATTTCTCATTTCGCTGCGCAAAAAACTTGCCTTTAATTGACGACGATGGGCATAATCGCTCGTTGCGACGAGTCGCCTTTTTCATTTCCAGCGGAGGTCAACCGATGCGTAACGCAAATTGGGTTTCCTCGTTCTCGCGGATGTCGGCTCTCGCCATCGTTCTCTCAACAAGCGCGGCAGTTGCCGCGATCGAGCCGACTCACGGCACGTTTACCGCCTCGGACGGCGTGAAAATTCACTATCTCGAGGCCGGCAAGGGTACGCCGGTGGTGCTCGTTCACGGCTATACCGGCACGGCCGAGGGCAATTGGTTTTCCAACGGCGTGGCCGAGGCGCTTGTGCCGAACCATCGTGTCGTGGCGATCGATTGTCGCGGTCACGGCAAAAGCGAAAAGCCCAAGGACCCGGCCAAATACGGCCCGCAAATGGCCAAGGACGTGCTGGAGCTGATGGATCACTTGAAGATCGAGAAGGCCCACGTACACGGCTACTCGATGGGCGGATTCATCGTCACGCAATTGTTGACCATGAAGCCAGAGCGATTTCTGACGGCATCTTATGGCGGCTCCGGCGTGCCCGAGGTCGAGGATAAGTACAAGAGCGAAGTTCCCAAAGACGAGCCGGGAACCGATCCGCAGGAGGCTGAAGCCAGCCGCACCTTGGGAGCCAGCCCCGATCGCGACGCAGAGGCCCTGGCCGCCGTGCGGCAGTATCCCTGGAAGGCCAACGAGCGGGGCACGATCGACCTTTCCAAAATTCGCATTCCCGTGCTGGCGATCAACGGTCAGTTCGACGGCCCCAACGCCAAGACCCATCGCATGAAGCGCGAGCTGGCCAATTTCTCGGCGGTCGTGTTGCCGGGCAAGTCGCATTTGACGGCGATCATGGCCGGATACATTCCACAGCACTATATCGATTCACTCGTCAAATTCATCAACGACAACGATCGATCGTAACGCCACTTTATTTTGTCAGAGGTGCAGCATGAGCGAAATTCACCGAATGGCCAAGCAACTGCAGCGCACGTATCAGGGCCGCGCTTTTCACGGGCCCGCCGTCGAAGAGGCCGTGGCGGGGGTCTCAGCCAAAACGGCCGCGTCCCGCTCCACCGGCGCGGCGCACAGCATTTGGCAGATCGTGGAGCATATTACGGTCTGGCAAGAAGCCGTTAGCCGCTGGTTGCGGGGCGATCCGCGCCGGCCCACCGACGCCGAGGACTGGCCAACGATAAAAGACACCAGCGAAGCGGCCTGGCAGGATACATTGCGACGGGCGCACAAGGCGAATGACGACCTGCGCGACGTGGTGATGGCGCTCGACGAATCGCGACTGGACGAACCGATGCTCGAAGGAATGCCCAAGGTCTACGTCGCACTGTACGGCATCGTGCAGCACAATACCTACCATGCCGGCCAGATCTCGCTCTTGAAAAAGCTGCAAAGTTAATAAGCGCATTAGCAGCGATCGCGGCGTTTTCTGCCGCGGCACTCCGGGTTAGAATGGCCGCTATGGATCGCCCCATATCGCACACGGCGCAGCATGCTTTTCGGTACCTGAACGCGCGCGAGCACGAAGGTCTGCGCGTCAGCAGCCGGCGCAGCGTGCTCAAGGCGGGGCTGGCCGGCATGGCGGGTCTGTCGCTGGCCGATTTGTTGCGGCTTCGCAGCCAGGCGGCGACCGGCGGCAAACCAATGCCCAGCGGCAAAAGCGTCATCCTGCTGTGGATGACCGGCGGACCCAGCCACATCGATACCTGGGATGTCAAACCCGACGCGCCGCGAGAAATCCGCGGTCCGTTTTCCACGATCCGCACGAAGCTGCCGGGCGTGTCGCTGTGCGAGTACCTGCCCAAGCAGGCCGCGATGATGGACAAGCTGACCATCATCCGCTCGGTCGACGCGCGGTTCAGCAACCACGAGCCGAACCAGGTCTTTCAGACCGCGAATCTCGACGCCGAGCCTCGGCTGAACAACGAGGCGGAAAAATATCCGGCCATCGCTTCGGTCGTGGCCCGACATCGAGCGAACGTCAATCCGTCAATGCCGCAGAGCGTCGTGCTCAATCTGCAAGATCGCTCGCACGTGGCTTGGGGCGGTTACCTGGGCAAACAGTTCGATCCGTTCCTGGGCAATCAGGCCAGCTCACTGTTCACGCTACCGCGCGGCTTGGATCAGGATCGCATCAGCTCGCGACAGACGCTACAGCAACAATTCGACCGGTTGCGGCGCGACTTGGACTTGTCCGGCTCCATGGCCGCCAAGGACCGCTTTGATCAACAAGCCGTCGACATCGTGGCCGGCCGCCGGGCGCAAGCCGTGTTCGACCTGTCGCAAGAGCCGGCTGCCGTTCGCGAGCGCTATGGAAGCCACAACTGGTGCCAGCAAGCCCTGCTCGCGCGTCGCCTGGTCGAAGCCGGCGTCAGTTTCGTCACCGTCGACCTGAGCAATCACAGCTCCTCGGGCACGTGGGATACGCACGGCGACAATATTCCGCCATACGGCGGAATTTGGAACGGGCTGCGGCCGCTGCTGCCGGTTTTCGATCACTTGCTCACCACATTGGTTGCCGATCTTGAAGAGCGCGGTCTGCTCGACGACGTGCTGGTAATCGCGATGGGCGAGTTTGGCCGCACGCCCAAGGTGGGCACGCAGGGCAGCACCGATGGCCGCGATCATTGGCCGGTCGTGATGTCGATGACCTTGGCCGGCGGCGGCATGCGGCACGGCCAGGTCATCGGTTCCAGCGAGCGCGACGGCGGCCAGATCAAGGAGCGGCCCGTTACGCCGGGCGACCTGGCTGCCACGATTTATCACCACATGGGCGTGCCGCTGGATGGCACTTATCTCGATGCCCGCGGCCGGCCACGCTACTTCATCGAGCATGGCGAACCGATTCGCGAGTTGATTTGACGTAACAGGTACACGCGGTCTGCCCGCTACTTTGGCGGCCTGGGGACGCGAAGTGGGTGCTAAGCCGCTTGTCTGTGGCGCGGAGGGCTACGTATACTTCAAAAGAGACAGGCCCGGCGCTGCCTGCGATTGGTTTTATTTGGGCGCAGCCGACTTTCGACGCAACCGACGATGAGTAACGGCAAGCTGCGGCGTCAGATCACC
>JANNQN010000250.1:0-37455 GCA_031400775.1 Planctomycetia bacterium
TCGGCACCACTTCCTTGAAAACCTTGCGGCCTTCCTGCACGAAGAGCTTGTCGGGCTGGCCTTCGCCGCTCGGCGCAGCCCCCGGCTCGGCCCTTTCTCGCATGCGGCTGAGCACGGCCCGTTCGGCCGCCACGGCCAAGCAGCGCCGCGGCATACGGACCGATCTGGACGACCAGATCGAGACCAACGGCGCAGCCGAGCCATCCATTCGCATTAGCGGCAAGTCGGCGCAGGTGTCGGCGATCAAGAAGACGGAGATCGAAGAGGACGACGAGGCCGAAGGTTCCGATGCCGAAGGCGACGAATCGGAAGAAACGGCCGAGCAGTCGGACGAGCAAGCCGGGAAGGAAGAATCGCCGCCCGCCGGCCCGCGACTAAGGCGTCCCAAGAAGAGCGAACGCGACGCGGTCATGGAGGAACTGGACGCGGCCAGTCGCGCCGAGGAGGCCCAGCAATACGAGCTGCCCTCGATCGATCTGCTATTGCAAGGCGAAGAGATCTGCTACGAGGAACACGAGCAGGAAGTGCGCCGCCAGGCCAAGATCCTGGAAAAAACGTTTCTCAATTTCGGTTTCCGTGTCAAGGTCGTGGAGATCGAGACAGGCCCGGTCATCGCACAATTTGAAGTCGAGCTCGAAGCCGGCCTGCGGCTGTCGAAGATCACGAGCCTGGCCGACGACCTGGCCATCGCACTGCGCGTGCCGAGCGTGCGCATCGTGGCGCCGATCCCCGGCAAGAATACCGTCGGCATCGAAATCCCCAATACCGAGCGGCACCTGGTCCGGCTGCGCGAGGTGATCGAAGAGGCCAATGGCAAAGCCCAGAAGATGCGGATTCCGATCTTCCTGGGCAAGGACGTCTCCGGCAAACCGATGGTGGTCGATCTGGCGACGCTACCGCACCTGTTGATCGCCGGACGCACCGGCACGGGCAAGAGCGTGTGTCTCAACTCGATCATCGTGTCGATGCTGATGACGCGCCGTCCGGACGAGGTGCGGATGCTGATGATCGACCCCAAGATGGTCGAATTGAGCTGCTACAAGAAGCTGCCGCACCTGATGCACCCGGTCGTGACCGACATGCGCAAGGCGGAAGCCATTTTGGCCTGGGCTGTCGAGAAGATGGAGGAGCGGTATGCACTGCTCGCGCGCGCCGGAGTGCGGCACATTGGCGTTTACAACCAACTGGGCGAAGAAGAGTTGATGGATCGGCTCCAGCCAGAGGACGACGAGGAGCGCCGAAATATTCCCATCAGCTTGCCGTACATCGTGATCGTGGCCGACGAGATGGCCGACCTGATGATGACCTCCGCCAAGGAAGTGGAGCAGCACATCATTCGTTTGGCGCAAAAGAGCCGGGCGGTCGGCATCCACCTGGTGCTGGCCACGCAGAAGCCGACGGTCGACGTAATCACGGGCTTGATCAAGTCGAACTTGCCCGCGCGTATCGCGTTCCAGGTTGCCAGCCGCACCGACAGCCGCGTGGTGCTGGACGAAATGGGCGCTGACAAACTGCTGGGCAATGGCGACATGCTGTTCCTGTGGCCTGGCACAAGCACGCTGCTGCGCGGACAAGGCACGTACGTCAGCGACGACGAGATCAACGCCATCGTCGACGTCGTTGGCACCACCGAACAGCAATTCGTCAAGGAACTGGTGCAACTCAAAGCCGCCGATCCCGCGGCCGCCGAAGCCGGCAAATTGCCCAATCGCGACGAGTTGTACGAGGCGGCCGTCGACGTCGTGGTGCGCGAGGGCCGGGGCAGCGTATCGCTGTTGCAACGCGCGCTGGGAATCGGTTACGGCCGCGCCGCGCGTTTGGTCGACTACATGGCCGAAGACGGCATCGTGGGCAACTATAACGGCTCGCAGGCGCGGGAAGTGTTGTTGACGCTGGAGCAATGGGCCGAAATGAACGGCCAGAAGGAAACGGCTCCCGTGCCCCCGCCGGCGCCCCGTTCCGGCCGGGTGTTGACGGTCAGCAATCGTTCGACGCCGCAAATCGACGATGACGAGGACGACGCATTTGCCACAGGCGAGATCGACCACGAGGCCGAGGAAGACTCGGAAGTCGAGGACGGCGAAGTCGACGAGGAAGACGACGCGGAAGACGAGGCCGGCGAAGAAGTGCCTGACGACCAGGACTCTGCGCCGCCCCGCTATCGCCGCGGGCGCGAAAGCGCTTAGACGCTACGGGTTTATCAAACGAAACCGCTAGTGGCGTCCTGGCTCCCCTGGTTGCGTATTTCGGACGGGAATGCTCGAATAATCGCAGACGACGGCCCAAACACGAATTCCAAGGAGCACTCCGTGATTTCCCGACGACTCATGATTGCCGCCAGCCTCGCGGCCAGCACGATTTTCGCCGTTTCAAGCGCTCGCGGCGACGATGCTCCAACGAAGGACCAGGCTCCCAAGAAGAACGCCCGCATTCTGATGGTCACGCAAAGCGCCGGCTTTCGCCACGGCTCGGTGACGCGAAAAGACGGTCAACTGTCGCCGGCCGAGCGGGCCATGACCGATCTGGCGGTCTCCAGTAATCTGTTTCGCGTCGATTGCACGCAAGACGTGAGCAAGATCACGAAGGAACAACTCGACAACTACGACATCGTGATGTTCTACACCACGCTCGATCTGCCGTTTGCCGACGACGTGCGCGATTACTTGTTCAAGGATTGGGTCAAGCAGAAGGGGCATGGATTTATCGGCGCTCACTCGGCGGCAGATACGTTCCACAACTACGAACCCTATTGGGAAATGCTGGGCGGCACCTTCAACGGACATCCCTGGAACGCGAACGAGAAAGTGACCGTCACGGTCCACGACGAAAAACATCCGCTCAGCAAGCCCTGGGGTTCCGAATTCGAAATCCAGGACGAAATCTATCAGTTCAAGCATTGGCAGCCGGAAAAAGTCCACGTGCTGATGAGCTTGAACATGGCTAAGACCCGGCTGAAAAAACCGTACCAGGTGCCGATCGCCTGGGTGAAGAACTACGGCGACGGCAAAGTGCTGCACATGAGTTTGGGACATCGCGAGGAAGTCTGGACGAACCCCAAGTACTTGGAGTCGCTATTGGGCGGCATCAAGTGGATCATGGGTCAGGAAGCAGGCGACGCGACTCCGAACCCCGACGTTTCGAGCGCCCAGGAAGCCAAAGCCAAGGCGGATTTCGAAGCCGCTGAGAAGGGTTCGTGAGCGAAATTGAATGATATAGCACGACCCATGAATTCCACGATGACTAGCGCGATTCGCATTCTACGATTGACATTTGCGTGCGTGCTATTGGCCGGCTGCAGCAAGCAGGCCGCCGAGCCGCCGGTGCGCGTGGCGCCGATTGTGACCGTCAGCCATCCGGTCGAAATGGAAGTCGTCGACAACTATTACTTCGAGGGCTACACGGCCGCGGTTTCCACGGTCGACATTCGCGCGCGGGTCACCGGATACCTGAGCAAGATCTACTTTCAAGACGGCGAGGACGTCAAGGAGGGCTCGCCGCTATTTTTGATCGATCCTCGGCCCTATCAGGCGACGCTCGACCAGGCGAAAGCCGAGTTGGCGCGAAGCCACGCTACGCTCAAGCGATTGGACGCCGATCTGGCCCGTGCAGAAACCTTGCTGCCGAAGCGCACCATTTCGCAGCAGGAATACGACAAGACCGCCGCCGAGCGCAACGAGGCCGCCGCCGACGTCAAGGCAAAGGAAGCCGCGGTCGAGCAAGCGAACTTGAACCTGCACTTCGCCGCGATCAAAGCCCCCATTAGCGGCCGTATTAGCCGCCGGCTAGTGACCGAGGGCAATCTGGTGGCGGCCAACCAAACGCTGTTGACGACGATCGTTTCGATCGATCCGATCTATGCCTATTTCGACGTCGACGAACCGACGGTCCTGAAGGTGCAGCAGATGATCCGCGAAGGAAAGGTCCAATCGGCACGGCAAGGTTCGGTGAAGGTCAAGCTTGCGCTCGACATCGACAAAGGCTATCCCTACGAAGGCACGGTCGACTTTATCGAAAACCGCATCGACTCCAGCACGGGCACGCTAAAAATTCGGGCCGTGTTTCCGAATCCGAACCAGGCCCTGTCGCCTGGGCTGCACGCCAGAATTGAAATGCCCCTGGGACAACCGTACAAAGCCCTGGCCATCAACGAACGAGCGATCGGCGCCGCCCAGGGTCGCAAGTTTGTATTTGTCGTCAATCAGGACAACAAAGTTGTCGAACGCGCCGTAACGCTCGGCTTGCAGAAGGAGCATATGCGAGTCGTGCTCGATGGACTCGCGCCGACCGATCGCGTGATCGTCAATGGTTTGCAGCGGGTGCGCCCGGGCGTGACCGTCGATCCTCAGTTGACGGATGCCACGGCCGCAAGCGGAGCCGCCGGCGCGAGCAAGAGCGTCGTCGACAACTAACCTTCGCGGTCGGAAACCCGGACACAGTCAGGAATCTAACACGTGGCCCGGTTTTTCATCGATCGTCCGGTTCTGGCTTGGGTGATTTCGATCGTGATCGTGCTGGCCGGTCTGGCCGCGATCCGTTTTCTGCCCATCGCGCAGTATCCCGAGATCACTCCCCCCACGGTGCAGGTCAGTTGCCAGTATTCGGGCGCGAGCGCCCGCGTGGTGGCCGACACGGTGGCCGCGCCCATCGAGCAGCAAGTGAACGGCGTGGAAGACATGATGTATATGTCTTCGCAGTGCACCAACGACGGCACCTACAGCCTGACCGTGACATTCAAGCTCGGCACTAGCCTGGACATGGCCCAAGTGCTGGTGCAGAACCGCGTTTCGCAGGCCATGCCGACGCTGCCCGATGTGGTCAAGGCCACCGGCGTGATCGTGAAGAAACGCTCGCCCAGCATTCTGTTGGTCGTGAATTTGTTCTCGGCGGATGACCCGGAAACGAAGAAGCCCTACTTCGATCAACTCCAGCTATCGAACTTCGCCACGATCCAGGTTCGCGATGAATTGGCCCGCATCGAAGGCGTGGGCGACATTAGCATGCTGGGTCAGCAAGACTACAGCATGCGGGTGTGGCTCGATCCGAATCGCCTGGCTTCGCGCAACCTGACGGCCGGCGACATCGTCCGGGCGCTTCGCGAACAAAACGTGCAGGTCGCCGCCGGGCAACTCGGCCAGCCGCCGGTTCCCTCGGGCATCGACTTTCAATACACGATGACCACGCTGGGCCGCTTGCAAGAACCTGAGCAGTTCGGCGAGATCATCATCAAGGCAGGCGAGGGCGGCGAGGTCACGCGGCTGAAGGACGTGGCGCGCATCGAGCTCGCGGCAAAGAACCAGGACGTCGCCTGCCGGCTGGACGGCAAGCCCTCGGTCGGGCTGGCGATGTTTCAACTTCCCGGCACCAACGCCCTGGAAACGGCCGAGCGCATTCAAGCCAAGATGAAGGAACTGAAGCAGAAGCGGTTTAGCCGCGGGCTCGAATACGCGATCGTCTACGACACCACGCCATTCGTGCAGGAATCGATCGCCGAAGTCTTTAAGACCTTGCGCGACGCGGTGCTTCTGGTCGCGCTCGTGGTGCTGTTGTTCCTGCAGGACTGGCGGAGCGTGATCCTGCCGTTGATCGACGTGGCCGTGTCGTTGATCGGCACCTTCGCCATCATGCTCTTGATGGGTTTCACGCTCAACAACTTGACCATGTTCGGCCTGGTGCTGGCCATCGGCATCGTGGTCGACGACGCCATCGTGGTCTTGGAGAATATCGAGCGCTGGCTGGCCAAGGGGCTGAGCGTGCGCGAGGCCACGATCACGGCCATGCACGAGATCACGGGCCCGATTATCGCCATTACGCTCGTGCTGTGTGCCGTGTTTCTGCCCAGCGCGTTTATCACGGGAATTTCCGGCCAGTTCTATCGGCAGTTCGCGCTCACGATTGCCGTGTCGATGCTGCTGTCGGCCACCAACGCCATGACGATGACCCCGGCGCGGGCGGCGGGAATTTTCAAGCATCGCAAGATATCGGCCTCCGGACACATGGAAGGCCACGAAGCGCTTCCGTGGTGGGGAGTGGCTTTGGTGGCCGGCTGGACCTCGGTGTCTTTCCTGGAGCCGCTCTTGACGCCGCGCGTTGGGCTGGCCGGTTTCGAGGCGGCCTGGAAAACCTGGGCCGTGCACGCCGTGTTCTTTTTGCCGCCGGCCATCGGCGGCGCGCTGGTGGCTCGACCGGTCAACTGGTTCCTGGGCATCTTCTTTCGCCAGTTCAATCGCGCCTTCGATTGGATCACGCAGGCCTACGGTTGGACCGTCGCCAAGCTGCTGCGATTGAGCGCGATCGTGCTGGTGGTTTACGGCGGATTGATCGGTCTGACTTATTTTGGTTTGACGAGCGTGCCCACGGGTTTCATTCCGCCACAGGACAAGGGCTACCTGGTCGTCAATATTCAGTTGCCCGACTCGTCGTCGCTGGAGCGCACCAAAGCGGTGACCGAGACCATCGAGAAAATCGCGCACGAGATAGAAGGGGTCGCGCATACGGTCTCCATCCCCGGCCAGTCGTTCGTCTTGAACGCCATCAGCTCGAATTTCGCCTCGATGTTCGTCGTACTCGAGCCGTTTCACGATCGTCGCGGCGGTGGGCTGGATGCCGACTCGATCGCCGAGAAGCTGCGACTCCGCGCTGATCGCGAAGTGCAGGAAGCCCAGGTGGCTGTGTTCAACGCGCCACCGGTCGAGGGTTTAGGCAACGCGGGCGGATTCAAGCTCATGATCGAGGACCTGAGCGACACGAGTCTGGACACGCTGCAAGGGCAGGCCGACAACCTGGCGGAGCAGGCCAATCAACAGCCGGGAATCGTGGGCGTCATCAACACGTTTCGCGCCGACACACCGCAACTGTTCGTCGACGTGAATCGATCGAAGTGCAAGATGATGGGCGTTCCCCTGAGCGAGGTCTTCGACACGCTGCAATTCTATCTGGGCGGGTACTACGTCAACGACTTCAACCTTTTTGGCCGCACCTGGCAGGTCAACGTCCAGGCCGAGGCTCCCTATCGCATGACGGCCGAGGGTGTCAAGCAACTTCGCGTGCGCGGCGCCGGCGGGCAGATGGTGCCATTGGGCACCGTGGCCGATATCCAAGATTCGAGTGGGCCGGTGATGTTGACCCGCTACAACATGCACACGGCCGCGGCACTCAACGGCGGCTGGCTGCCGGGCATCAGCAGCGGACAAGTCATCAGCACGATGGAAGCGCTCGCGGATCAGGACCTGGCCGAATCGATGGCCTACGAATGGACCGAGTTGACCTACATGGAGAAGATGGCGGGCAGTACGGCCATATTCGCGTTCATCGGGGCTGTCGTGTTGGTGTTTCTCGTGCTGGCGGCTCAATACGAAAGCTGGTCGCTGCCGCTGGCCGTGCTGCTGGTCGTACCCATGTGTCTGTTGTCGGCCGTGGCCGGCGTGGCATTGGCAAAGATGGATATCAACATCTTCGTGCAAGTCGGATTCATCGTGCTGGTGGGATTGGCCAGTAAGAACGCGATCCTGGTAGTTGAATTCGCCCGCGAGGCACAACGAGTTGAAGGCGTGACGCCGTTTGAGGCCACGATCGCGGCCTGCAAAGCCCGGCTGCGGCCGATCATCATGACGTCGTTCGCCTTTATTCTGGGTGTCGCGCCCTTGGTCGTGGCCACCGGTGCGGGCGCCGAGATGCGCCGCACCTTGGGCGTCGCCGTGTTCAGCGGCATGCTCGGAGTGACGGCCTTCGGACTGCTGCTCACGCCCGTGTTCTATTACGTCATCGAGCGCTTCGTCACCGGCCGAAAGGCGGAGCGGGTGAAACACCCGGTCGAGCGACACGAGCAGCCGGCTAGTGTTGCGACCGTGGTCGTCGAGCCGCTGCCGAAAGGTTAGAATGGCGATTGTTCTCGATGCGAGATTGCCGTGCGAGAAGAATACTTACGAACTACCAATTTCAAACGAAAAATATCTTGGAGTGAATCATGCGAAACTTGTTGCTGGCCGGCGGAATCAGCTTGATGCTGTCGCTGGGCGGATGTAATCGCGGTGGCGAGCCGCTCGACATTGGCGTGGGTGACGCGGGCATTTCCGGCGGCACGGGCGGCGACGGCTCTGGCCCGACCGGCACGCAGGGTGGCGAACCGGCCCTCAATCCGGCCGCCGACTCTCCCGACGACAAAGGAACGGGCGGACCCTGACTGCTCGTCCGGGAGTTAGTCCTGGCTTAAGGCGACTTGCAGCCAGCCGCGTTCGGCCTGCGCGCCGCGAACTCGCATCTTGGCCTCTTTGTCCGCCGAGCCTGGCACGGGCGGTCCGCTCCAGAAGAATTCCTTGGCCAGCGCCTTGTTCAGCTTGCGCTCGGCGCCCAGCCGCAAGGTCTGTTGCCGACCGCTGGGAGCGGGCGCCGCGCCGTCGGCCAACGCCGGCGGTTTGACTTGGAGCTTCCCCTGTTGCACCAGGGCCAGTCCGCCGTCTTTTTCTTGCACTGCATACACCGCGTCCACGGTCATGGGCGGATACTCGACGTCGGCTGAGGCAAACGCGTCCATGTGAAACCGCGCACGAAGTTGGCCGTCTGCTATCTCGATGTCGCAGGGGTGAGCGGCGAACTCGACGCGAAAGTCTTGCTCGCCCGCCGCGGCATCCGATGGATCGCCGAACATTTTGCCTAGCTCTTGGGTCAACTCATCGGCCGTCAGTTGTCGGCCGCCCAAGGCGACGACGCTTTGCTCTTCCAGTGCCGAGGCGGCGAAGCTCAACACGACGTCCGCCTCGGGCGAAAAGTCGTCGGGAGCGCTGGCGGCGGCGAACTGACCTGGACCTTCCAGCCGGCACTCCCAGCGCAAGTGATCCTTGTTCGTTCGCACGCGCACCTCCGGCGGCATGCGATTGGCGTCGAGTTGCGGATTGCGGAGTCGCTCGCGATACGGGCGGCTGAGATCATTGGCCAGGCGCGCCCCTTGTTCGTTCATCCGCTCGATCACCGAGTCTTTGGCCCGCGCGGAAGCCTGGGCCTCGGCCTCGCCGCGCCGCGCATGGGTTTGCCGCACTGCCTCGTCGCGCCGCCGGCGAATTCCCTCGGCATCGATGCGGTCGTACGTGATCGCCGTTGTGGCGCTGGCCGAAGCGGGGCCCGCGATAACGCCCCGCACGCCGATTGACAGCGGCTTTTCGCCCCGGATCTTGGTTGTAGCGCGGCTGCTGACGCTCACGCGGTCGGCGTTGCCGGTTGTCGACGATTTCGAGGCGCCCTCGATTCGCAGGACCCAGTGCCCCAGGGTTGTCGACGGCAGTATCTGGCAGCTCGTTTTGGCCGTTAGCGTCCCCGAGCCCACGCTGCGCGCGCCGGCAAACACATCGTTGACGTTAAACGTTTCGCTGACGGATTGCACGAACCGCGATTCGAGCCAGCCGGTGCGGGCCCGCAGCACGATATTCGGCCGCGACAGTTCCCGCCGCATCGACGCGGTCAGCGGAGACGATTGCCCCAGGCGTTCGCGCGCTGTCAGGGCCTGGGCGATGCGCTCATGCCCGCCGCCGGACGACTCGCCCCGCGCGGCGATCAGGTAGGCCAGCTCGGTCCAGGCGGCACGATGCGTTTCCTGCGGTTCGTGCGTCAAGTGCGCTCGCAACAGCCGGATGTACGATCGCACCGCCAGCGAAGCTTCGATGAGCCCGGTATCGGCCCACAGCGTCGGAGCGCCGCACCAGCGGATTTCCAGTCGATCGAGCGTCGTCGCGTCGACCGAGTCGGAGGTAGCCAGCCAGCGGGTCTCGGGCCAATACAGAAATTCTCGCCATTCGTTGCCGGCAGTGCGCAGCCTGGGCAGCCGCCGTTCCAACGCGTCGAGCCGCTCGGCGAGCGCCGGCCGGGCGCGCTTCAGATCATCCGGCTCGACAGGTGAATAGTTCTCGGCCGCGGTGCGGCAAGCGGCGGGCCAATCGGCCGCGGGCACGGGCGCAAGTTCAATGGCCCGCGTCTCGAGCGCCGTGGCCAAGCGCTGGAACACCGCGGGCTTGAAAAACGATTCGCTTCCTTTGCGCAGGTGTTCGGCGACCTCAATCAATGCACTGGGCTCCGCCCGATCGCCGCCCTGCAATTCGTACTCGATCGCCTCGATGGCCGGTTGCCGCAGCCAAGGTTCCCAAGCCGGAAATCGACCGTAGGTCGTTTTCATCTCGCGAAGCGCGGCGCGCGCCTGGCGCGCGGCCACGGTGTCGACCTGTGCCTGAGCCGACGTGCTGGCAATGAAAACCAACGCTAGCGCGAATCCAGCGATTAGTCGTCGGTCGGCAGCGCGAGCGAGCACAAAGCGGTTGAGCATGACGAGGTTTCTACCGAGAGGACTCGGGGCGTTTCTAGCGAGGGGACTCGGGGCCGGGAGCGAGCACGACCAGACGCATCGTCCAGCCACCTTCGGTTCGCGACACAACGGTGGCCGCCGGCGGAAGTGCATCGCGAAGTCGATCATACTTCGGCGCCAGGGCACGGGGCAACTCGGCCGAAGCCTGGTTCGTGCCAAACAGCAAAAGCCGCCACAGTCGCGCGCCAAGCGGGTCTTTTTCGTTGGGATATTGGGCGGTCGCCACGTGATACGCCGGCTCGAGCGCCCTGCCCAATCGCACCAGCGATCGGAATGCCGTGGTGGCGTCTTGATGGGCCTTAATATCCGCCAGGAGGCGGGACCAGGAAGCGTCGTCGCCGAAAGCGCCTCCCGGCGGCGGTTTCAGAGCCGATGCGAGTAAATCCGTGTCCGTGCTGAACAGCAGTTTTCCGTCGCCCACCGCCAGGGCCCGAACTGTCACGACCGAATCGCTCTCGCCCTCGACAAACAGTGATCCGCGCTTGTCGACCGACCAGACGTCGAAGTCGCCCTGCAGGGCGTGGCGCACTTTGGCATCGCCTTTGTAAAAGCGGGTGAACGTGTCGCGCACCTTGGCTACGTCGCGCACCGGAGCGACAAACAGGGTGTGCAGGGCAGGGGACTCGTCGGCCGCGACGGGCGCACTCGCGGCGGTGACTCGCAGCATTTCCGGCAACGCCTGGTCGAACACGCCGCGTCGCAGGTCGATGTGGACCCCCTCGGGATCGTCGCGCAGCGCGTCGAGCATATCCTCGAACATCCCTTCGCCGTCGGGCCCCGGTTCGTTCGATTCGTCGTACAGCGTGCCGAATCCTTTCATGGCCGCAGCGAAGTCCCACCGCCACATGGCCAGGCTCACCACCTCGCCGCGAACCCACGCGGGAATTTCCGGCAGCGGGCCCGGCTCGAGCGCCAGCAATTGCAAGATGCCCCGATAGGGCCCCGGGGCATGCACACCGGCCTCGACCTGCCACTCGAGTGGCTCGCCGGGAGTGAATCGCACGCGTCCGCCGAAGGCGTCGACGGCATCCAATCCTAATCGGTGCATCTTCACAGAACGTTCTTCGCTGTCCGTGCTCCGTTTTGCCGGATCGTGCTGCTCTTGCTCGGCCGCCTTTTCTTGCGACTGGGTGAGCAAGTCCTGTAGTTCGAGCGGTCGCACACGAAAGTTGACATCCGCGGCGCTTTCCGGGCCGCCGTTTTTATCGCCCAGTGTCAATTCTTTGAACGCCGGCTGCCAGGCCAGCGAATTCTCGGGCGTCACGTTTAAGATCGCCTCGGCCGCAGCCTGCGAATTTGCCGCGCCGTAAAATCCCTGGCCGACGAACAGCGCTCGCGGCGAACCGGTCTTCGCATCCTGCGGCGCAAGCACAGTCAACATCCCGTGTGGGCGTTGCTCGGTCGCGGCACGATACCCGCGAGCAGTAAAGTATTTGGTTGCAGCGGCGATGACCGCCGGTGGCTTGTCGGGCGCGGACTCGGATGTGAAAACCCATGCCGCGCCGGGCGCGCCGTCGACCAGGCGAAATATCGCGATCCCGCCCGGATCGCGCACCGCTGCCAGATCGGCCCAATCGAATCCAAACGCAGGGCGCAAATGCATGGGACTGGCCCAACCGAGGCGCTCCAGTTCTTTGATCAACGGACCAAAGTCGGGACCGGCAAGCGCCTTGCCCAGGGCGATCTTCTGAAAGGCAGCGCATGTTGCCGCAACGTCGTTGGAATAAGCGGCCAGGCAAGCGCTCTGCGGCACATGTTGAAGAAAGCTGTCGCCGCCATCAGCAGCGCGTGTGTTAGCACTCGAGATGATCGCCAAAAGCGCAATCAACGCCAGTTGTGCCGCCATCGCCAGCGTGGCTCGATGCATCGACTCTCTTCCATGAGATCCACGCCCATTAAATTGACATCGAATTTGCAAGACGATTCGTTCTCCGGGCGTGCCGCTGCCGGCGGCGTTGAAGTTTCCCATTATGCGTGCGTCCCTTCGCTCAGGCAAGGATCGGAGCGGCGGCTACGGCTAGGCGTTTCATAATCTGCGCCGCGGAATCGGCACGATTTCTGCGGGCAAAACGCCGTTTATCGCCTCCGCTCACCGCTGCGCGCATGGTCGGCGGCCGACAGCGTGAGTATCATAGGCTGCCTTGCGCCCGCATTGCGCGAGCGAGAAATCTCCGCGGAATTACCGATGTCCGTCTTGGAAGCGATTCAAGTTCAGAAGGAATACAGCCCCAGCGGGCGAGTGCGCGTGCATGCGCTGCGGGGCGTCGACGTACGGGTCGAAGCCGGCGAGTTTCTGGCGATCATGGGGCCTTCGGGTTGCGGCAAGAGTACGCTTTTGCACCTCTTGGGCGGCATCGATTCGCCCACCTCCGGCCGGGTCTTGCTCGACGGACAGGATCTCGGCGGGTTGGACGACACCGAGCGCAGCATTGTGCGCCGCCGCCGCTTTGGGTTCGTGTTTCAACGCATCAATCTGCTGCCAACTCTTTCGGCCTTGGAAAATGTGGCGTTGCCGCTGCGCATTGATGGCATCGGCCGCGCTGCCGCCAGCGAGCGAGCGCGGAACGAATTGCAACGCTTCGACATGCTCGAGCGCTTGGCCCAATTCCCGCACGAGCTTTCCGGTGGCGAGCAGCAACGGGTCGCAATCGCGCGGGCCTTGGTGATCCGACCGGCTGTCGTGCTGGCGGACGAACCGACCGGCGCTTTGGACAGCGTCAACGGGAGCGCCATTTTGAGCCTGTTGCGCGAGTGTGCTAGCGCCGGACAAACGGTCGTCATGGTCACGCACGATGCAAGCCTCGCGGAGCAAGCAGACCGCATTGTCTCGATGCGCGACGGCCTGGTCGTCGGCGATACCGCGTCGCGGGTTGCCTTCGACGCGCACGGTCAAATGGCGGAACGCCCGACATGAATCTATTGCACGTCATCGGCCGGCAATGGCGTCAGCGCCCGGCGCGCACGGTGCTATCGGTCTTGAGCGTCGCCATCGCCGTGGCCGCCGTGTTTGGCGTGGCACTGGCGCAGTCCAGCGTGCGGCTTGGCTATCGCAAGCTGATCCAGGCGGTCGAGGGCTCGCCAGCGTTGGAAGTCCTCTCGGCCTCGGGCGGCCGCATCACGCTCGACGAGGCTCCGAAGTTTTCGGACATTCCCGGCGTGCGGGCCGCGGTGCCGATCGTGACCCGCGGCACGCTGGCGCGCGTCAAAGGCAAGCGTTTTCGCGCCGTGCTTGCGGGGCTTCCGACCGACGACGAGCGAATCTGGCAATCGTTGCAGATTGAAGAGGGGCGCAAGTGCCAGGCGCCCGGCGAAGCGATGATCGCCAAAGAGGTGGCCGATGGCCTGGGCGCAAAGCTCGACGATCGTCTGATTATTTTGACGCGGCGCGGCCCGCGCTCGGCCCGCGTGGTCGGCATTGTCTCGGCGGCGTCGCTGCGCGAGCTGGATCCCGCGGCCACGCTCGTGTTCCCGCTGTCGGCGGCGCAGGAATACTTCGAGCTCGAAGGCCGCGCGGACCGTATCCGGCTGCTGGTCGAATCGAGCGGCGAGCGCGAGACGATCAAATCGGCCGTGGCAGAGCGCTTGCCCGCGGGTTGGACGGTGCAAGCCCCGGTCGATCAGATGGAATTGGCCGACAGTATCTTGCGATCGACCGAGTTGGGTTTGCGATTTGCTGGGGCACTCACGATGGCCATGGCGGCGTTCATCATCCTTAACACGCTGCGGATGAATTTCGGCGAGCGGCGCCGCGACGTGGCCGTGTTGCGCGTGCTGGGGGTGACGTCAAAGCAACTGGTGCGTCTGCATCTGATGGAGGGACTTTGTTTGGGGTTGATCGGCGCGATAGTTGGAGTGCCGCTTGGATTGGCGTTTGGACGCGGGCTGGAAGAAGTCATGCAACAACTCATCCCCGGCGACGCGGCCCGGCCGGAGCTTTCGTCTTGGACCCTGCCCACGGCGCTGATTGCGGGGCCGTTGGTGGCCTGTCTGGCGTCGCTTATTCCTGCGTTGCAATCGGGCCGAGTTTCGCCGGTCGAGGCACTCGGGGATACCGAGGTGCGTCGCGGCGAGCGGTTTCCTTTGTGGGCCGTCGTGTTGGGCCTGTTCGTCTGGCTGGTGGCCGCCGCCTTGCTGTTGGCCGTGGTCTTTGAGCGATTGTCTCCGGAAGCCGCGATTCCTTCGGGAGTGCTGATGCTGGTGGGTTTTATCGCCATGATTCCCGTGCTTCTCGGTCCGATCGTGCGAACGATTGCGCGGCTATTGTCGCCCTGGGCCAACGTGGAAGGGGACTTCGCGGCGGACCAACTTCTCGAACGTCCCACGCGCTCTGCGCTGACGACCGGCGTGCTGGTGGCCGCGGTGAGCACGAGCCTCGGCATGGGCAACGCCATCCTGAACAACGTCAACGATGTCCGCGATTGGTATCGTCGCACCATGTCGGGCGACATTTTTCTAATGGGAGGCGCGGCCGAGGGAGCGGGTGAGACCGGCGAGGGGCGCGCGGTGAAAGACGCGATCCTTGCGCAGCCGGGAGTCCAAAGCGTTGTCGAACTTCGGCATTTCAGTACCCGCGCTGGTGGGCTGCCGGCCGGTTGCATCGTGCGCGAGTTCTTGCCGCAGGTTGAGCTTCCTTGGTCCGTTCCGCCGGACGAAGTACCGCGCGTTCGCGCGCGTCTGGCTGCCGGCGACGCGGCGGTAGGTAGCGTGTTGGCCAAGAAGCTCAAGCTGCAGGAAGGGGACTCGCTACGGTTGGAACTGCAAGGCCGCGTGTTGTCGGTGCGGGTTGGCGCCGTTGTGCGCGATTACACATTGGGCGGACTGGTCGTGTTTTTGGATCAAGCCGCAGCCGCCAAGTTGATTTCACTGGGGCCCGCCGGCGTCTACATCGTCGAGCCCAAGCCCGACGTGCCGCTCGCGCCGCTAGTCCACGCGTTGCAACCGCTCGCCCGGGAACATGGCCTGGTCATTCGCTCGTTTGTCGATTTGCGACGCCAGTTGGACGCCTTGATCGACGGCATCGTGGGAGCGCTTTGGGGTCTGGTCGCGGTCGGGTTCGTAATCGGCGGCGTGGCGGTAGCCAACACATTGACTATGAGCGTACTCGAGCAAACGCGCGAGCTGGGATTGTTGCGCGTGATCGGCATGACGCGCGGCCAGGTGCGCAAATTGATTTTCTGCGAGTCCGTGCTGCTGGGCACGTTGGGAGCGCTGTTGGGCACCGTGGCCGGCGCCACCACGGCCTGGGTCATACATTTGTGCAACGAGCCGCTGCTGGGGCAGTCCGTGCCATTTGAGTTTCATCTCTGGCTCGTGGCGCTGACGGCCGGTGGCTGCCTGCTAATTACCGTGCTGGCAGCCTGGTCCCCCGGCCGCAGAGCCGCGCGGCTGAACGTGCTGGCGGCGATTGCCTACGAGTGACGCATTCGAGAGACATGCTGGATGGCTCCCGCCGCACCGCTGGTTAACGTCGCTGTGAACGACACGATCGCGACGATCACGATCGATCGCCCGGCGGCGCTCAACAGCATCAACCCGGCGGTCGTTCATCAGCTCGAACTAGCGCTTGCCGGCGTCGAAGCTGATCCGGCGATTCACGGCATTGTCATTGCCGGAGCGGGCAAGGCCTTTGTCGTCGGCGCCGACATCGAGTTTTTCGTCCGCAACATCGCGGCCGACGACATCGATCGCATCGTCAAATTCACCGCGGCCGGACAGCGATTGCTCAATGCGATCGACCAATGCCCGAAGACGGTCGTGGCGCGCGTCGATGGCGCTGCCTGGGGCGCGGGCATGGAGATCGCCCTGGCATGTGACTTTGTGGTGGCTACGCCGCAGGCCAGCTTCGCGCTGCCCGAGACTTCGCTGGGAATTTATCCCGGCTTGGGAGGCACGCAGCGCAGCAGTCGCGCGATGGGGGTGGGTATTGCCAAATGGCTAATTTACACCGGCAAGATTATTTCCGCGGCCGATGCCTGGAAGATTGGGCTGGTTGCACAAGTCGCGCCCCGCGAGCGACTGGATGAGTTTTGCGCACTCTTGGCCTCGGGACGAGCAGCCTGCGAGTCGCGACCGGCCACGACACCCGAGCTGGTCGCGCTGGCAGATTTCTTTGCCGGAGCGCGGGTCGACGACATTCTGGCGAATCGCGCCGACACATTGGGCAATCCCGCTCTCGAGCGAGCGATGAAGCAAGCCGCCAGCAAGTCTCCGTTGGCGCTTCGGCTTGCGGAGAAGCTGATCGATGCCGGTGCCGCCGTCAGCCTCGAAGAGGGTCTACAGATGGAACTTTCCCACCTGGTTGAGATCTTCAACGACCCCGTGACACACAGCTTGCTCGGTGCTCGAGCCAAACAAATCGCGGGCTAGCCCCGAGTCGAGGGAAAAGCCGCAAAAACTGCCGCATTCCACGAGTCGAGCCAATCCTTTCCGCTTGACACTAAGGGGCATGAAACCATAATGATGGGCCTTGGAAGCATGCGTTATATGAGGCGACTGGACTATTTAACTCGTCTTTTATAGATCCGACATCTGGGCGGTCTCTGGGAAGGGCAGCCGGTACATGATTCAGACGACGAACGGACGAGTTCAGCGAGCATCGAAGTCGGAGCTGCTTCTGGAGCGGGCTCGCGCCAGCATTGCTGGCGGCGACAACAGCACGATGCGCGTTCTGCCCTACCACCTGCCCTTGGTCGCGGTCCGAGGCGAAGGTTCGCGCGTCTGGGACGTCGACGGACAAGAGCATATCGACTTGAACATGGCCTACGGGCCGCTGATCTTTGGACACCGCCCGCGGCAAGTCACCGATGCCGTGGTTCGCCAAATCACCGAAAGCGGCAGCCAGCTCGGCTTCCCGGCCGAGTTGTCGGTTCGCGTCGCCGAGAAGGTGAAGCTGCTGTACCCGCACATCGAGTTGCTGCGTTTTTCCAGCACCGGCACCGAGGCCATCGTGGCCGCTCTGCGACTGGCCCGCGTGTTTACCGAACGCCGCTACGTGATCACCTTCGAAGGCCATTATCACGGCTCAAGCGACAACATTTTCCACCGCTATCATGCTCCGCTCGAGGATCTGCCCGCTGGAGCCTATGCCCCGGCGCTGCCCGGCACCTTGGGCATGAATGGCGCCCCGGTCGACGTGCTGGTTTGTCCCTGGAATTCGCCCGAGGCATTGGAAAAGTGTCTGAGCGACCACGCCGACGACGTGGCGGCCGTGATCATGGAACCGGTGATGGGAAATGCCGGAGTCATCGCACCCCACAATGACTTCCTTGAAATCGCTCGCGCGCTGACGCACGAGCACGGTGCGCTGTTGATCTTTGACGAGGTGATCACCGGCATGCGCGTGGCCGCGGGCGGCGCGCAAGAGCGATTCGGCGTCGAGGCCGATATCACGATTCTGAGCAAGGCCCTGGGGGGCGGTTATCCCATCTCGGCCCTGGGCAGCTCGCGCGAGATCATGCAGTCGATCGTCGAGGGACGGCTGTTCCACGGCGGCGTCTATTCGGGCAATGCGCTGGTCATGGCCGCCGCCGACGCCGTGCTCGACGAAATCCTTCGCGACCGTGCGGCGATCTACAACCACCTGGAGGCAATCCCCAGTGAATTTGCCGAAGGCGTACGGGACGTGTTCACCCGCTTGGGCATTCCCCACCAGGTCAATCAAGTCGGGCCGATGGTCTCGATGATCCTCACTGGCGGCGATGTGGGCCCGATTTGCAGCTATCGCGACATCCGTCGCCACTGCGATTTCGAGAAGTACATCAGCTTTCAGCATCAATTGCAGCGCTCGGGTGTTTACTTCCATCCAAATCAATTCGAACCGCTCTTCTTCTCCACCGCTCATACGCGACAGGATGTGGCCACGGTGCTGGAGCGCATCGAAGACGGTGCCCGGGCCACCCTTCTGGCTTGAGAATGGACCTGTCGCCTCTCGCGATTCTGGATGCCGCCGCGGGCTATCGCGGCGAGATCGTCGATTTGGACTCCGCTCGTGTCATTTCGGCCGACGCGCTGCGCAGCGGCCAGGATCGTTTGGCCCGCGCCTTGCGAAGCGAAGGACTGGCCCTTGGCCAGCGTGTGATCGTGGCGATCGCCAATGGCCCCGAGTTCTTCGCCGCGCTGGTGGCGGTGCTCAGCGTGGGCGGTTCACCTCTGCTATTGCACGGCAAGACGCCGGCGGCTGAGCTGCGGCGGACCGCGCTGCGCTACGGAGCGCGATTGGTACTCACCAACGAATGCCCCGCGGAGGATTTGACGGCCGAAGGCTTGCCCGCGACCCGGCTCGATGGAGTTGATTGGATTGAATTGACGGTCGCGCGAGTCAACCCCTCGCTGACCGGGTTCAGCACCCAATACGCCGATCTGCCGGCGGTGCCGCTGCATCCAACCTCCGGCACGACCGGTCTTCCGAAAGTGGCCGTGCGTCCGGGCCGGGCGGCGACCGAAGAAGCCCGCCATTACATCGAAACCATCGGCGTGACGGCCGAAGACACGATCGCGGCCGTTTCGCCGATGTGCCACGCCTATGCCTATGGCATGTGCGTGATGGTGCCGCTCTTGAGCGGCGCGCGGGTGGTCTCGATGCGAAGCTTTCAAGCCAGCCGCGTGTTTCAGGCCCTGACGCAAGAGCGAGTCAGCATCTTGCCGGCGGTGCCTGCGATGCTCGACGTGTTGATGTTCGGCGCCGGCGATCGGCTGCGTGGGGCCGTGCGGACCGTGCTTTCGGCTGGCTCGCCGTTGTCTGAGCGAACGGCCAGCCGTTTTCACGCCAAAAGCGGCGTAGTCGTGCGTCCCCTGTATGGAACCACGGAAACTGGCGGTATCACCGTGGCGCTTGAAAGTGACGGGCAGGCGCTGGGCGGTTGCGTGGGTCCGGCGATGCAGGGCGTCGAAGCCCAAGTGCGCCCGCGTCCGGACGCCGCCGAGGCCCCGCCGGGCGTAGGGCAATTATTCATTCGCTCCAGCTCGATGATGTCGGGCTATCTGGGCGAGGATACAATCGATATGTCGCCGCTCGACAATGGCTGGTTCGCCACTGGCGATCTGGCGAAGATCGACTCGGCCGGACGCATTCACTTGATGGGGCGCGAGGCCGACGTGATCAACGTCGAGGGCCTGAAGGTGATTCCAATCGAAGTCGAGGAAGTCATCGCCGCGATGCCCGGCGTGCTGGAAGTCAAAGTCTATGCCGGTCGGCGCGCGAGCGGCGGCCAGTTCATCAAGGCAGCGGTCGTGCTCGAAGCGGGCTTCGATCCGGCCACGATCCGAGCGCATTGTGAAAAGAACCTGGTGTATTACAAACGGCCCGAACGCATTCTCCCGCTGGACAGCCTACCGCGATCGCCGGCGGGCAAGATTCTGCGAGACCAGTTGCCCTAACCTGCCGGTGAGATCGTGACCATGCATGTAGGCAACTGGCAAATCGACATGATCAACGGCGGCACGTTTTGGCTCGACGGCGGAGTCATGTTCGGAGTCGTGCCCCGCACACTGTGGGGCGGCGTCGTTGCTGCCGACGCGGCCAACCGCATCGTCTGCGCCAACAACTGCGTGCTGGCGCGCGACGGCACGCACACGGTGCTGATCGACACTGGCTACGGCGGAAAGTTCTCGCCGCTGGACCGCAAGTTCTACGTGATGGAGTCGGGCGAGCCGCTGCTCGATAGTCTGCACGCGCTGGGCGTCGCTCCCGAGGACGTCGACAACATGGTCTTCAGCCATCTGCATTTCGATCACGTCTGCGGCGCCACGCGATTCGACGCCCAAAAGCGCCGCGTGCCGATCTTCTCGCGGGCACGGCATCTCGTCGGCCGCTGGGAGTGGGAGGATGCGACCGGCGGCAGCCCCGAGTTGACGACCGCTTATCCCATGGAAGATATCCTGCCGCTTTATGAAGCTGGGCTGATGCTGGTGGTCGACGACGGTCACGAAATCGTGCCCGGGCTGCGGTGCCAGGTGACCGGCGGGCACACGCGCGGGCACATGGCTCTGTTCTTCGAATCCGGCGGCCAGACGGCGGTCTACTTGGGCGACATCTGCCCGTCGACGGCGCACATGCGGCGGATGTGGCACTTGGGCTACGACACCTATCCGCTTGATACTCGGCGCCGTAAGCCCGAGCTATTAGGCCGCGCCGCGGACGAGGGCTGGTGGATTTTGTGGAATCACGATCCGCGGACGGTCATCAGCCGCGTGGCGCGCGATCCGAAACGCGAGTTCGTGCCGGTCGAGCCGACGCCCCGCGTGCCGACTGCCCAGGCGCCCACGAACGGCGCGATCAGCGCCCAAATAGTTGGCGAATAAACTCCCCGGCCACGTCTGCCGGGCGGTCAAACGTATGAGCGGAATACCCTGGCCAAAGCCCGATTTTTCGTCCTCGTCAAGGACACCTCAATAGTCATAAGCTGTGTATTCGACCCATGTTGACATGAAAAGTTGCCCCCATTAGAATTGGAACTTCGTCATCGGTCGCTGGCACCAGCACCTGTCGTGCTAGCACAATTCCCGCCGTCTGTCGCGTCAAAGAATCCCCAGAGATTTGACCGCATGAAGTATCTCTTTTTGACAGGCGCGACGGGCCTGGTCGGCCGCTATCTCGTGCGTGAGTTGCTGGCCGCCGAGGTTCCCTTGGCGGTGATGGTTCGTCCCGGCAAGGGACCGGCCATGCTGGAAGGGATCATGCGCCATTGGGAGCAGTTGGCCGGTCGGGCCATGCCCCGCCCCGTTGTGATCGAAGGCGACCTTCGCCAGCCCGAGGTGGTCATCGATCCGGCCGAGCGGCGCTGGCTGGCCGAGCACTGCGACATGCTGCTGAGCTGTGCCGCCAGCATGACCTTTCGCGAAGACAAAAACGGCGAGCCATTTCTGACCAATATCGAGGGCACGCGCAACTTGTTGGCAATGTGTCGCGCGACGGGCATCCGCCGCATCCACCACGTCTCGACGGCCTACATCTGTGGGCTGCGCCAGGGGCGCATTTTGGAGAGCGAGATCGACCTCGGACAGACGCTGGGGAACGTCTACGAGAAGAGCAAGCTGGAGGCTGAAAAGCTGATTCGAGCCGATGACTTTCTGCTCGAGAAAACTTTCTATCGGCCGGCCAGCGTCGTGGGCGACTCCAAAACCGGCTACGTCACAAGTTTCCACGGCTTTTACCTGCCGTTGCAATTGGCGCATGCCATGGCCGGCCGCGTCCCCGTCGCGCAAATGAGCGAGCGGTTCTTTGCCAAGCTGGGGCTTAAAGGGGATGAGGGCAAGAATCTAGTGCCGGTCGATTGGTTGGCTGCCGCGATCGCGTACCTGGTTACGCATCCCCAGCATCACGGCCAGACCTATCACCTGGCCTCGCCAAAGCCCGTGCCCGTGTCCGAAGTGCAATTGGTAGTGCGCGATGCGATCGAGCGGCACTATCCGAAACCGCTGGCCGCGTCGATTACCGAGGACGAATTGAAGGCCATCGAGGGCCTATTCTACGAGTACATGTTGATCTATCAGTCGCATTGGCGCGACGATCCCAAATTCGATTTGACGAACACGCTCTCCGCCCTGCCGCATCTGCCTTGCCCCGACATGACCTATGAGGTCTTGATGCGCGTCTCCCGGTATCCGGTGGAGCGGAACTTCATGCATCCTCGGCACGAGCAATTCACGGCCGACTTCGACGTCGCCGGTCATCTCGATCGATGGTCGGCCGCCGACCGCAATGGCGGCGCGCAAACCAAGGGTCCCGCCGTCTCGCTGCAAGTCAATGGCCCCGGCGGAGGGCAGTGGCAGTTGCAGCTCGACGGCGAGAGGTTGCGGGTCGAGCGCGGGTTGCCGGCCGAAGTAGGGGCCGGCTACTACATGAGCGCGACGACTTTTGCCGCGTTGGCCGGCGGCAAATTGAGCGTCGACGAATCGATCAATTCAGGGCTGCTGGTGGTGAATACGGCGGGCGAACGGATCGAGCGATTGGTGGACGTTCTCGAGCAAGTTGTATCTAGTGGCGCCGGCGCTCCCCGAGCAACGCATGTGATGAACTAGACCGCTTCAACCGCAACGACCGCCCGCGCGTTCGTGTGGTTTGTGTACAAGGGCGACGCGGGCGTCGTGAGTCGTCGTTTGACAGCAAAGGCAAGGAGGGAATGCGACCCGGTCGCGAGATCGAACCACGGAGGGTGAACCCATTGGCTCCAGTAATTGCGAGTGAATCACCCCCATGGACGACCACAACGCACCCTTTCAAATCCCCTTGGCCATCGTCGGCATGGCCTGCCGTCTTCCGGGGGCCGACAATCTCGACCAGTACTGGCGATTGCTGATCGAAGGCCGCAGCGCAGTCGTCGAGCTGCCGCCCGATCGGCTCGATCAGGACATGTACTACGACCCCGAGGTCGGAGTCCGGAACAAGACGTATTCTAAGTTGGGAGCGCTGGTCAAGAGCCGCCAGTTCGATCATGCCCGCTGCCCGATCGATCCGGCACTGGTGAAGTCGATCGATAGCGTTCACCTGCTGATGTGCGACACGGCCGCCGAGGCGTTGCGCAATGCCGGCTTGGACCCGTTCAACCTCAAGCACCGCAACACGGGCGTTTACATCGGCCACGCTCAGGGTAGCTCGCTCTCTGGCGACTATACCTACTACAGTTGCATCGAAGGCGCTGCGCAGTTCTTGCACGAGGTGCCCGAGTTTCATACCCTCTCGGCGGCCGACCAGCAGGCCGTGATCGACGAGCTCGTGGCCCGCGTTTGCGGCAGCGTGACGCGTCGTACGGTCGACACGCCCGACGCGGCTTCGAGTCTCGTGGCCGGGGTCGTCAGCAAAGCATTTGGCTTGACCGGTCCCTATGTGGCAATCAACTCGGCCTGCGCTTCGTCGCTGCAGGCCATGTTGCTAGGCGCACGGGCGTTGCAGCTCGGCCATGTCGATATGGCCATCGCCGGCGGCGCCTCGGATTGCAAAGGAGATACGCTGGTTCTGTTCTCCCACGCTCGAGCGCTCAGCTCGACCGGCTCGCGCCCGTTCGACTCTGAAGCCGACGGCATTGTGTGCGGCGAGGGATACGGCGCGCTGATCATGAAAACGCTGGATCGCGCCTTGGCCGACGGCGATCGGATTTGGTCGGTCATTCGCGGATTGGGTGTTTCGTCCGATGGCCGCGGCAAAAGTCTTTGGGCGCCGCGTAAGGAGGGCCAAATCAAGGCCATGCAGCGCGCCTATCGGGGCGGACTGGCGATGGGGGACATCGAATACCTCGAGGCCCATGCCACGGCCACCAAGCTGGGCGACGCCACCGAGCTCAACACGCTGATCGAACTGCTCGGCGGACAATTTCCGCCGGGCAAGCGCATTCCCATCACGAGCGTCAAAGCCAACATCGGCCATGCGCTGGAAATGGCCGGCATCGCCGGAGTCATCAAGACCTGTCTGGCGATGCAGCACGAAGTCATCCCGCCGGCCATCAACATTCGCGAGCTGAATACGAACATCGACTGGGCCAACGCCCCGGTGTACGTGCCGACTACAGCCGTGGCCTGGCCAAAGCACGCCGACGGATCCGCACGGCGCGCGGGAGTCAATGCCTTCGGGATTGGCGGATTGAACATGCACTGCGTGCTCGACGAGTTCACCGAAGCGAGCCGGTCGCTGGTCGCTCCGAGTGGCGCTGTCAAACGCGCCGCCTCGGCTGAAGATGACGCGATTGCAGTGATCGGTTTGGGTTGCGTGCTGCCGGGCGCGTCGAATCCCACGGAGTTCTGGAAACTACTGGAGTCAGGGCGCGATCCGAAGATTCCGCTGCCGCTCGAACGGGCGAAAAAAGAATTGGCGTTCAGGTTTGGCAACCCCGAAGGGCCCGATCCCAGCAAGCTAGTGGGCGGCTTCGTCACCGATTTCGAATATGACTGGAAACGACACAAAGTTCCGCCTAAGCAAGTGGCCCAGGCCGATCCACTGCAATTCATGCTGCTCGAAGCGGCCGACCAGGCGATGCAAGACGCCGGCTACGACAAGCGTCCCTTCAATCGCGAGAACGCGGGCGTGGTCGTGGGAACCGAATTCGGCGGCGATTTCTCCTGCCAGTTGCAGTTCGGACTGCGCTTGCCTGAGTTGGAGGGTTATATCAGGGAGTCGCTCACGCAGCGCGGGTTCCAGCCGGAGAAGGCCGCGAAGGTCGGCCAGGATTACTCGGAGGCGTTGTTGGCTCGCTGGCCGGCATTAATCGATGAGACGGGCAGCTTCAGCACGAGCTCGCTGGCATCGCGAATCGGAAAAACGTGGAACCTGATGGGCGGGGCCGCGGCGCTCGACGTCGGCGAGGTATCGGGCCTCGCGGCGCTAGCGATCAGCGTCGACATGCTGCTGGCGCGCGATTGCGATCTGATGATCTGCGCGGCCGGACAAAAACGCATGGCCTGGCCGTTCTACGAGAACCTGGCGATCACCGGGCAATTGGCCGAAGGTTCGCCCCGCTCACCGCTCGACGCAACCGCCAACGGGCAGGTGCCGGGCGAGGGTGTGGTCGTGGTGCTGCTGAAGCGGCTGGCCGATGCAAAGGCCGATGGCGATCGGATTCATGCCGTGCTCCGCGGCGTCGGCGCTGCCCACGGCACGACGTCCGCCGCGGCCTTGCAGGAAGCCATGCGCCGGTCGTTCGCCGATCCAGCGCTACGGCCTGCCGACGTGGGCGTGCTGGAATTGGGCGCTTTGGGAACGAAAGAAAACACGGCGGACGAAGTGCGTGCCGCTGCCAACGTGTACGGTCAAGTTGTGCGACAACATCCGCTGATGATCAGCTCGGTAGTCGGTCAGGTGGGCAATACGGTTGGCGCGTCGTCGTTCGTCTCGCTGCTTAAGGCGATTCTTGAGTTGAACCACGGCGAATTGCCCCCGGCGCTTGGCCTCGAACATCCTTCGGCCGCCGTGGCCGAACATTCCCGGGTATTGCAAGCGCCGGTCGGTCTTACCGCGCTCGATCCAACGGCGGATGGACGTCGACTGGCCGGCGTGGGCACCTGTTCGCGCGGGCTGGCCTATCACGTCGTACTGGAGTCTGGCAGCCGCGTGGCGGTAACGTCGACGGTCCCCGCTTCAGTGCCGGCGGCCGCGCCACCGCCCACCGCCTCGGCCGCTACGGTTGCCGTGACCAGCTTGGAACTGCCCGAGCTGGAAAAGTTTCTGGTGAACTTCGTCGTGGAGCAGACCGGCTATCCGCCGGAAGTGGTCGAGTTGGATGCCGACCTGGAAGCCGACTTGGGCATCGACAGCATCAAGAAGGCCCAGATGTTCGGCGAGCTGCAAGAGTATTTCGACATCGCGCCGCTGGCGAGTCTGAGCGGCGAGGAGAGTTTGACGCTCGACGATTTTCCGACCTTGCGTCACATCGTGAACTTTCTGGCTGCCTTGCCGCAGAAGACGACAACGCAGAACGTTGCGCCGCAGCGAGCCGCGGCGCCCGCCCCGCCGACATCGCCACCGCAAGTTGCCTCGCCGGCTCCCGCGCCTGCCGCGGCGCCCGCCGGATTCGAATTGGCGGAACTCGAGAAGTTCCTGGTCAATTTCGTCGTGGAGCAGACCGGCTATCCGCCGGAAGTAGTCGAGCTCGACGCCGACTTGGAAGCCGACTTGGGCATCGACAGCATCAAGAAGGCGCAGATGTTCGGCGAGCTGCAAGAGTATTTCGACGTCACGCCGCTGACGAGCACCGAGGGTGTCGATAACCTGACGCTCGACGACTTTCCGACATTGCGTCACATCGTGAACTTCCTGGCCGGCGTGTCAAAAAACACCGTGCCCCCCAAGGGTTCGGCGCCGGCCGCCGGTCCCGCCGCGGCGCCTCGACCGGCCGCTCCCGCGCCGGCGCCCGAACCGGCTTTGGCAGCGGCCCGCGCGACGGCCACGGCCACGCGACCTGCAGTCAAGTTGCCAGCACCCGTCCAGCCGGCGCCGGCCCCGGCTCCGCCCGCGCAACTGGCTCCCGCATCGACCACTTGGTTACCCTGCCGTTTTGGCGCGGCCGATCCAGCTACGCTGCGGCAAACGGTCGAAGCGGCGCTCGTCGATGCCCAGGCATTCGAAACTTCGAGTCGGCGGCGCTTCGCCTCCGCGGACCGTTTTCGGCTGGTCGTTGTGGCCGACTCGCCGGCGACGCTCAAGACCCGCCTGGCGACTGCCGTCAAGCAACTCGACAACCCCGCCGCGCAAACCGTGCTGGAGCAGCAGGGCATTTTCTGCCGTCAGGCCAATCCCGACACGCGCATCGTGTTCTTATTCCCTGGCCAGGGTTCGCAATACACCGGCATGCTGCGGCAACTCGTGGCCGATGTGCCGGCGGTCGCGGCACAGCAGCGGACCATCGACTCGGTGATGTCCCGCCTGGGCTATCCAACCTGGGAGCAATTGGCGTGGAACGAGTCGTCGCCGCTCGGCAAAGACGTCTGGACCACGCAGATTTCCATGCTGTTGGCCGACGTGCTGGCGCTTGTCGCGCTTGCCGAGCGAGGGATCGTCCCCGACGCCGTGGCGGGTCACAGCTACGGAGAATACGCGGCATTGTTGGCCGCTGGGGCCTGGGATCTCGAGCAGGCGGCGCGCGTTACTCGCCGGCGCTGCGACGCGATCGGCGCCAGTCCCGCGGGCTTGGGTGGCATGTTGGCCACGACCGCCACTCCAGAGGTCATCGCGCAACTCGGCTCGCGAGCCGGCGGTCCTGTGTTCGTGGCGAATCACAACGCGCCGGACCAGACCGTCGTCGGCGGCAGCCTGGCGGCGCTAGCCGAGTTGGAACGCGCGCTGAAGGAGGGGCTGTACGAGACGCGGATGCTCAACGTGCCGTGTCCGTTTCACACGCCGCTCATGCAAGACGCCGCCGGACTGTTCAAAAGCCATCTCAGCGGCGAGTCGTTCGCCGCGCCTTTGGTGCCAATCTACAGCGTGGCCACGAACGAGCAGGTCGGCGATCCGAGCGAGATTGGCGCAAACCTGGTCGCGCACCTGATCACGCCGGTCTATTATGCCGACTTGATTCGCAAGCTGGCCGACCAGGGGCCGACCGTGTTCGTCGAGGTCGGACCGCAACAAGCCCTGACGCGGCTCAACCGCCGCATTCTCGCCGCCGCCGAACTGGCTGGCATCGCCTGCGACAATCCCTCACGACCTGGAGTGGAGCAGATCGTGCGCGTACAGGCGCTATTGGAAGCGTGCGGGGCGCTCGACAAGCCGCGACAGGCCGCCACGCGACCTGCAACAATGAAAGCAGCGTCGCCGACGGCCAAAGCACCGGGCCAGATCTGGCATTTCGACGCCACGGCGCGACGTCGTGAGAAAATGCGCGACAGCGCCAGCGGCCGCACCCCATCGAAGACGGCTCGTCCTGATCAAGCGGCTGCGGTTCCGTCACCGCCAACCGCTGCCCCCGCACCCAAACCGGTTGCCGCCGCGCCGGCCCCCGCGCCGGCTCGTGCCGCGGTTCCGACGACGAACTTGGGCGAGTTGGAAAACTTTCTGGTGAGCTTTGTCGTCGAGCAGACAGGCTATCCGCCGGAAGTCGTCGAGCTGGATGCCGATCTCGAGGCCGACTTGGGCATCGACAGCATCAAGAAGGCCCAGATGTTCGGCGAGTTGCAAGAGTACTTCGACGTCACGCCGCTGGCGAACATGACCGGTACGGACAGCTTGACCTTGGACGATTTCCCGACGCTCAGGCACATCTTGAACTTCCTGGCCGCATTGCCCCCGAAAGGGTCCGACGCCGTCGCGCTGCATCCAACACCGGCTCCCGCGCCGGTTGCCAAGGCCACGCCAGCACCCGCGCCTGCTCCGGGTCCGCAGGCCGCTGCCGCGTCCGCGGCGGCAATTCCTGCGGCCGGTCCCAGCTTGGAAATATCGGAATTGGAAAAATTCCTGGTCAACTTCGTGGTTGAACAAACCGGCTATCCGCCGGAGGTGGTTGAGATGGATGCTGACCTGGAAGCCGACCTGGGCATCGACAGCATCAAGAAGGCCCAGATGTTCGGCGAGCTCCAGGAATACTTCGACTTGGCGCCGCTGACAAGTATGACCGGCGACGAGAGTCTGACGCTCGACGACTTTCCGACGCTCAGACACATCGTAAATTTCCTGGCCAGCGTGTCTAAAAAGACCGTGCCACAAAAAGAAGCCGCACCGGCCGCTGCCGCCGCCCCGGTAGAAGAAAATGCCGCGCCCGCTCCACAGGCGGCCACTTCCGCCGGTGGAGTGACAGCCGCCGCCTCCACGCCGTTGGCGGCGATCAAGGTCGACATGCTCCACCTGCGCGGCACGCCCTACGAAATGGGGCGGCAGCATGGGATGGAAAAAAAAACGGAGATCAATCGCCTCCTGCGGCGAATCGCCGATTTGACGGATGACGACTGGAGCGAGTTGCCGATTCCCGAAGACGCCCGCACTCGGCCCGAGACGTTCTTCACGGCCAATCAACTCGAAGAGCTGCGCGGAATGGCCGAGGCGGTCGAGGTTCCGCTCGGCAATCTGGCGGCGCTGAACCTGGCCGTGCTCAACGACCTGGCCGCCAATTGCGCGCAGGTGGCCACGGTCGCAACAGGCCCAACGGGTCAGAGTGTGTTGCACGCCCTGGTGGGCGAGTTGACGCTGCCGCCGGCCCTGGTCGAGATGTTGACTCCGTTCATTCTGGTCCGCGAGCCGGCCGAGGGCTGGGCTTGCGCGACCGTGACATTCGCCGGCATTGCCGGCAGCCTGGTGGGGCTGAACGGCAATGGACTGGCCGCTTCGGCCGGGGTGGTGCTCAATGCCGGCGTCGCCAACAACGGCGCGGCTCACGGCGGATCACCCTTGCGGGTCGATGGACTATTGGCTCGCAGCGGAGTGCTAGAGCGCGCGACCGCCGACTTGCAGGGCGTTCGCTCGCCGCGCGGATGGACGGCCTGCCTGAGCCATCAGGGTGAAAACCGCGTATGCGCCGCTGAGCACAATGGCGATAGTGTGGCGGTGCGGAACGGCCGCGATCCGCTGGTCGCCACCAACCATTGCGTATTGCAGACGACGTCGCTGCCGGCCCCAACCGATTCCCTGTCGCGACTGGCGTGGATCGAACAACGACTCGCCGGCCCGCGGGCTCCGCGCGACAGCGGTGAATTACTGTCCGCTCTGGCAGAGATGCCCACCAAGGGAACGATGCGCGTGCTGACCGTGGTCGATGCCGCGCGAGGCGACTTGTTGGTCGATTGCGGCGCCGTTCGCGAGCGGGTTCACGTCGGGGCACTTCTGCCGAACGCTCCGGCTGTGCGAGGTAAGGACCCAGCGCCGACGGCGCGTTCTCCGGCAGCGATCGAGCCAACCGGCAGCGATGACCTGGTTGTCGACGCGACCGAAGGCGAAAGCATGCGATTCGTGATGCGCGCCCGCCCGTTTCCCTGGCAGACGCCGCCGGCCGATTTCCCCCAGTGGAATGGGGCCGCTGCCATCGAGGGCCAAGGGCCCTTGGCCGAAGCGCTCGAGCGGCGGCTCGTGGCCGGAGGAGCGAAGGTTGTGCGCCTCCGCGACAGTGCCTCGCCCGAAGCGGCCGTCGCCGAGTTCGAGCGGGCCGCCGGAGCGCAGCCGATTCGCCATCTGTTCATCACTTCGCATCGCGACGGCCAGGTAGTGGATCGGACCCAGCCGGACGAGTGGGACCGTCTGTTCCAGCGCCGGGCGCTTGTGCCTTTTTTCGTCGCACAACGCATGTTGCAGATCGCCGGCGAGGCCGGAGGAATGGACGATTGCAGCGTCGTTGCGGCGGTTGACCTGGGCGGCGACTTTGGATTCTCGGGCAACGTGACGGCGCCCGAATCCGGTTTTTTGACCGGGTTCATGAAGGGGTTGTTTCTCGAGTGCTCGATCGTGCGCGGCTTCAAGCGATTACTCGCCAAGGCCGTCGATGCTCCCGCCGACGAGCCGGTCGATTCGCTGGCCGCCAATATTTGTCGCGAGTTGGCCGCTGCCACCAACGATTACGAAGTTTCCTTCGTCGGCGGAAGGCGCTATGGGCAAGTGGCCCTGCCGGTCGCTGCGCCGCTCGAATCGCAAAGCGCCATCCGACCCGGCGGCACCTGGGTGTTGACCGGCGGCGCACGCGGAATTACCGCTATGTGCGGACTGGAGTTGGCCAATCGCTTTGGATTGAAGCTGCATCTGATTGGCATGAGCCGACCCCCGCGGATCGATCCGGCCTGGCGCAATCTGGATGAAGCCGGCACGGCCGAGCTTCGCGCTCAGGTGATGATCGACGCCCGCGGCAAGAAAGAAAAACCGAGCGACGCCTGGGCCAGGATTTTGAAGGCCATCGAGATCGATCGCAACTTGCGCGCCTTCTCGGAGGCTGGCGTCGCATGCACCTACCATGCGTGCGACGTGGCCGATCGCGCGTCCCTGGCCCGCGTGTTGGACAAAGTGCGAAGAATCGATGGTCCGATCGAGGGCATCCTGCATGGCGCCGGCATCGAACAGGCCTCGCGCGTCGAGAAGAAAACGCCGGAGGGCGTGGCGGCCACGAACGGAGCCAAGATCGCCGGCGCGTACAACCTGATGGATCTCACCCGTCAGGATCCAGTGCGGCACTTTATTGGTTTCGGTTCCACCAGCGGACGTCTGGGCGGCAACGGCCAAACCGACTACTCGGCCGCCAGCGACATGCTCTGCAAAATGGTGTCGTGGTATCGCATCCAAAGGCCCGAGTGCCACGCCGTGGGCTTTCACTGGCACCCTTGGAATGACCTGGGAATGGCGTCGCGTCCGGAAACGGCCACGATGCTCAAGGCCAATCGCCTGGTGCTGATGCCCAGTCGAGTCGGCGTGCGGCATCTGTTGCGCGAGCTGTACACCCAAGGGGCCGACAGCGAAGTATTGATCACGGATTGGGAGTATCACCAGCGGTTTTATCCCAAGAACGTCGACGACATTCTCAACAGCGAGGAGCTGTTGGGCGTGCCGGGGGCGCAGAAACAAAAAGCAACTAGGATTGCCGACCGGGTCCTGCTGAGGATGGTCGATGCCCCGCTGGCCGCCGAAACGACCCGTGCATTGCCGGGCGAGGTTATGTTGTGGGGCGACAATGCCGACACCCGCGCATTGGCCGAGCAGTTGTCCGCCCGCGGTGTCAAAGCGCATCACCTGCCGGTCGGCGACAATGCCGAAGCGGCCTGCGCGGCGCTCGAGCAAGTTTGGCGCGAGTCGCCCGCTCGTTGCCTGTTGCTCCTTTCGGCCCGCGATCCTGAGGCGGCTACCGAAATGGGCGATCTCGCCAGCGCCGCGCGACGCATCGAGCGTGGTGTGTATATCCCATATCTCGTCACGCAGCGTTTCTTTCAACTGGTTGCGAAAAGCTCCTCGACCGAACCATGCACGCTCGTCGCCGTGACGTCCCTGGGCGGAGATTTCGGCTTCGGGTCAAACGTGCCGGCGCCCGAGGGAGGGGCGCTGGCCGGCATGCTCAAGTCGATCTATGTCGAGGACGAACGCTACCAGCATGCGCGGATTACGATCAAGGTCGTTGACGCCCCGGCGGACGAGCCGCCGGCCGAGTTGGCCCTGGCGATTTGCCGCGAATTGGAAAGCGGCGCACCGGAAGTCGAGGTCGCCTGGTCGGGCGGAGTGCGGCGGACCGTCGCTACGCGGCGCCAGCCCGCACAGGATTTGCCCCGCGGCCCGCGCATCGCGGGTGGAAACTGGATCGTGACCGGAGGCGCGCGGGGCATTACGGCCGCGTCGGCCCTGGAATTGGGTCGCCGTTTTGGCGTCACGTTGCACTTGCTGGGAAAAAGTCCTGCCCCGCAACCCGATGCCGCCTGGCGCAACTGCACCGACGACGAGTTCAAATCGCTAAAGGCCGCGATCGTGCGCGAGGCCATCGACGCGGGCCGCTCTCCGGCCGCGGAGTGGGATCGGGTGCGCAAGGATCGCGAAATCGCGGAGAGCCTTGGCAAGTTCCAAGCGGCGGGCGTAAAGGCCACCTACCACGAGTGCGACGTGGCCGACGCCGCTCAACTCGCCGCCGTGCTGGACAAGATACGTGCCGCCGATGGCCCGATCGAAGGCATCGTACACGGAGCCGGATACGCCAAGCAGTTTCGATTTGGCGCTGCGCCGGCCGACAGTGTGCGGCGCGTGATGGCTCCCAAGGTCGAAGGCACGTTGGCGCTGATGCACCTGACGCGCAACGACCCACTCAAGTATTTCGTGGCATTCGGCACGCTGAGCGGCTGCTTCGGCGGCAATGGATGGAGCGACTACGCCGCGGCCAACGCCATGCTCGGCAAACTGTGCGGATGGTTTCGCGAGCGCCGCCCCGAAGTTCGCACCGCCGCGTTGCACTGGCAGACCTGGAGCGAAGTCGGGATGGCCGTGATGACCGATTCGGTGGGAATCAACAAGAACACTTTCAAGATGGATTTCATCGCGCCGGCCGAGGGCGTCGTGCATTTGGCCGACGAGTTGGAACTGGGATTGCCCGAGAGCGAGGTCCTGATCAGCGACGGCTTTTTCGAGCGGGCTTTTTACACTTACGAGTTCGAGCGAACTGATGCGCCGCTGGAGCATGCACCGGCAGCCCGCCGAGAGAATCGACAGACCGAGAGCGCCACGACCGCGGGCCCACTGTTGGCCAGCCTGGTGAAAGGGGCCGACGGCGGAGCCACGGCGCAAATTGTGTTCGATCCCAAGGCGGATCCGTTTCTCATCGAGCACCGGCTCAAGAGCAAGCCGTTCCTGCCGGCCGTTGTGGGCATCGAGGCGCTCGCCGAAGTCGCTCGAGCGCTCGGCGGCCCGCGGGAAGTCTTTGAGTTGCGGAATGTGCGTGTAATCAACGGTCTTGCCTTTCCGACCGACAACACAATTGCCGCCACGGTCACGGCCACCGCCAGCGGAGTCGGGCTGGCTTGCGCGTTGACGACTGAAGTCCGCGATCGACAAGGCCGCGTGATCGATGCCGCCAAGCGGCTGATCGAGGCAGTTGTTCCGACGGCGTCCGAGCCGATCGTGGCGGCGCCACCCACGTTGCCGCCCTTGGGTTGGTACCCTTATGCCTATTCCGACAACGTACTGCTGTTTCACGGTCCGCCGCTGCGGTGCTTGAAAGAAGTCGGCTACATTTACGAAGGTGGCTGGGGCAAGATCGTCGCGCCGGCCACCGACGAACTGGCCGGCCCGCGCTCGAAGGATGGATGGCTGCTGCCGATGGCCGTGCTCGATGCTTGTGAAGTCGCCTGCGGCAGTTTCCTCTACCTGCTTTTTGGCGGCGCCATCGAGGTGCCCTACGAGTTCGAGCGACTGCGCTGGTCGCGGGCTCCGCGCCCGGGCGAGAGCTGCCTGGTCGTGATGCGATTTCGCGGACGCAAGGACCGCCACAGCTTGTTCGACTTTACGTTGTACGGCGACGACAGCCAACCAATTCTGGACGCCGTCGGGTATCGCACCGTGCTGCTTGGCGACGGGGGAAGATAAGCGTGGTGTCAGCCATACATTGCCGCTATCGCGCGCAAGGGGATTTGCCGACCGATCGGCGAGCCGCCGCCCTTTGGTTGTCGGCCGGGGAGCATGTCACCTGGCTCACGATGCGCTCGCACAAGCGGCAAGCGACGTGGCTGGCAGGACGCGTGTTGGCCAAGCAATTGATCGCCGAGTGCCTGGGCGAACGAAATGATCGGCGCGCGGCGATATCGCCAAGGGAAATCCACATTGAGTCGCGATCTCCCCAGAAACACCTGGGCGCGCGACCCACTGTGTTCGTGTCGGGCCGAGAGCTGGATTGGGGGCTGTCCATTGCGCACTCGGGTCGCGGGGTGCTGGTGGCCGTAGCGCTGGACGCCAGCGTGGGCGTGGATCTGGTTTCGTCCGAGGAGTGTCGGGCCGAATCGCTCGCCTGGTGTTTTTCGTCCGCCGAGCGGCGCTGGCTGGCGACATTGCCGGCGCACGGGCGCGGGGCCGAGCGGCTGTGGGCCATGAAAGAGGCGGTCTTCAAGGCGTGTCATGCCGGCGAGGGCTTTGCCCCGCAGCGAATCGAAATTGTTCCAGACCTCGAGCAGATTAGTTCTTCGTCTCCGGCCGTGCGGCGGCTGCAATGTTGGCGCGTCGACGCTCACGTCGCGGCGCTGGCCGTTGCCGATTGGCCGGACGGTTTTCGAAATCATTACCCTTCGAGTTGTTGAGAGAGATCAATCATGATTGACTTGACCGGGCGAATCGCGCTAGTGACCGGCGGATCCCGAGGCATTGGGCGCGCGTGTGCGCTGCGACTGGCGGAGGCCGGCGCCGACGTGGTGCTCAATTACGTCACGTCGCAAACCGCGGCCGACAGCGTGGCCGCCGAAATTCAATCGATGGGACGAAACGCCGCGGTGGTCAAGGCCGACGTGAGCGAGAAGGACGACGTTGAGTCGATGATCGAGTTCGTCGGCGAGACGTTCGGACGACTGGACGTCGTGGTGAGCAACGCCGCCACCGGCGGGTTTCGCCCGCTGTTGGCCTCGACCGCGCGTAACTTCCACGCGACCTACGACACCAACGTCTTGGCGCTTTTGTACCTGGTGCAGGCGTCGGTGCGATTGCTCACGCGGAAGGAGCATGAGGGCCGCTCGAAAGTGATCGCCCTGTCGAGTCACGGTTCGGACATCGCGCTGCCGTTTTACGGACTGATCGGCAGCTCGAAGGCCGCGCTGGAGAGTCTCGCCCGACATTTGACGCTGGAGGTGGGCGACAAGGGCATCAACATCAACGTCGTGAAGGCGGGGCTCGTGGATACCGATTCGACCCGGCGAATTCCCTACGCCGATCGCATGTTCGAGGCTCGCAAGGACAAGGCCATGATGGGCGATCGAATGCTGACGGCCGCCGACGTGGCCGACGCGGTGCTGTTTCTCAGCAGTCCGCTCAGCGACCTGGTGCAGGGCGAAGTGCTGACCGTCGACGGCGGAGCCGCGATCCACGTTTAGTCCGACTCCATGGACGACTTGCTCGGCGGATTGATCACGGCGAGTTGATCGAGCCGGCCGTCTCACGCAGCCGCGCGACATACATATTGAGTAGCGCGCGGGTATCAGCCGGACTGAACAAGCGCGGCTCGCAGCGCAGCGAAATGGTCGTCCTCCCGCCGTATTCTCCCACGAGCAACGCGGCTCGCGTATTGCGGCGAATGGGAGGGGCGCCGGTAATGTGCTCCAGAATCACGTTGCCGCAAACCAGCCGGTCCTCGCTGCGGGGCAGGCGCGAATTAACCATCAACCGGCCGATATTGCTAAGTACGACCGTCGCGAACGACTTCTTCCAGCGCAAGCTCGCCGGCACGGCGCCGGGAAAAATCGTCGCCAGTCCCAGTCCGCCCAGGAAGTAGAGCGCCAATTTCCATTGCTTGATCTGCTCGGTCTGGGCGTGAACGATTCGCAGCAGCTTATCGCGATCGCCAAAGTCGCGTGGCCTGGCGGTGACAAAGGCGAAGCCAAGCCGATTCGAAGCCGGAATATCGGCCCCTTCGCGGCCGCGCGCATTGACCGGCACGTTGACGCGGCAGGCTGCCCGCGAAGCGGGGCGTTGGCGTCGGTTCCAGTCGCCGATGGCCAGCATCAGGTCGCGAATCATGAGGTCGTTCTGCGTCATCGATCGCGTGAGCGACGCCTGGCGATAGGCCTCGGCTTCCGCGACGGTGAGCTGGTGCTGCTCGAAGCTGAGGATGTCGAGTGAGTCGCGTCGTTCGACTGACGGATCGGCCGCTCGAGTCTCGGCGGATGGAATCGGCGCCGCGACGATCGCCACGCGGCGAAACAGGATGCGAGCCCAGACGTAGAGCGTAATGACGATATCGCGGACGAAGGCGCGAAAGCCCGGCTGGGCGCCACTCAGGTCGACCGAGGCTCGATCGCGCAATCGCTCCACATCGACCGGCGCGAGTGCGGGGATCTGCGAGGAGTCGGTAACGGCCGAGGCGTACAGCACCAGCACGTCGTCGAGGAATTGGGTCGCAGCCAATCCGTCGCAGCAGGAATGGTGAAACTGGAATATCACCCGGGCAGACTCGTCGCTGGCACGGACCCAAACGCGCATTCCGCGTTCGACGGCCAGATCGATAAATTCACCACGGGGGTGCGAGATCGGCGCTGTGCAATGGGCCCAGTCGACCCAAGCCGGCTCGCGCGGGCCGGCAATCCACTTTGGAGTCAGGCCCGAGCGTGCCACGAGCGCGCCCAAGAGCGGATGCCGCTCGATGGCCTGCTCGATCGCTTGGAGAAAGGGCTCGCGAGCCAAAGGGCCGGAAAAGCGCAGCTCGACCGGAAACGTCGTGGGGTACTGGCGGCTGTCATCCGAAAGGTAGTACCTCTCGAAGGGCGTCAGAGGCAGCGGAAAGATCACGAGGCGCCTTTGGCAAACGTGAGTGGCGGCCCTCCCTTGGCGCGTTTGAGCGAGCGCGTCGAGCGTGCCTTTCACGACGCAAGAAGGCACACGGCTCTAGCGTGCGGCTCCACCGTAGTTGGCCTCCGAGGACCTGTCAAACCGGCAGAAGAACCAGGACTGGTGACGCGGCCAACCTAACCGTTGACCGATTTTTGGACCGCAAAGGTTTTGTCAAGAATTATTGCTATCGCGCGGCGGTAATCGCGGGCATTTGTGACTAATGGAATAGGTTGCATTGACGTTTGGCGGGCCGCTTTTCCGGGCAAAAATCACATCCAGCCTCCGTCTACTGGGTTGTACCTCAACCACTACAAAGATTTCCTGACAAAGTTCCACAAGCGGTAAAATGGCGCCTACGTCCGCGGATCAATTTTGACGGTTTTCCTTGCTCCCGTGCAAGGCGACCGCCATGCGAAACCGCGCGTCCCATCCCCCTTGCCGCCGGAACGGCAAGTACTCTTACTTCGAAGAGGCAAGCTATGAGCGCACTTCGTGCAGCTACGCGCTTCTGCGCGCATCGATCGTGGGATCTCCCTTCTCGGCGCCCGTCTCTCGTGCGGCGAACTTTTCAACTAGAGGCGCTCGAGCAGCGAACCATGCTGGCGGCCGACCTGCGTGCCATCGACGGCTCGAACAACAATCTCTTGCATCCCGATTGGGGAAGCACCCTGGAGCAATTGCTGCGAACCGCGCCGGCCGAGTACTCCGACGGAGCCAACGCCCC
>JANNQN010000251.1:0-9883 GCA_031400775.1 Planctomycetia bacterium
GTCGATTTGAGCGTCTCGGTCGTGCCGGACAGCGACTCGGCCAAGCAGATCTCGCAGGTTCAGAATTCGACCACGGACTTCGCCGGCTTTCTCGTGCCCGACGCCGCGGCGTCGCTCAATTTGACGGCCAAGATCGAGAAGAGCCAAATCGAGCAATTGGTCAGCGGATTGAATGCCTTGCGCGATCAGACGATGAAGCACTTGGAGAACAACGAGAAGCTACCGGATGAGTCCTCGCAGAAATTGGCCAAGGAAATGGTCACGCAAGTCTTCGAGGCCATTCAGGCCACGATCGAAAGCGGCAAGGTCGACGCCGGCGCCACGCTCAACCTGAGCGACAAGTCGATGGCTTTGGTCGTCGGCGCTTACGTCGCCGATCCCAAGAAGCTCGAGGACGCGCTCAAGAAGTTTGCCAAGCTGGCTGAGAAGGAACCGAACTTCCCGGGCATCAAGTTCGATGCCACGCAGTATGGCGGCGTTCGCTTTCACACCACGGTCATCCCGGTGCCGGCGGACGAAAGCATCGCCAAGGTGCTCGGTGACAAGCTCGACGTGGCCGTGGGCATCGGAGCCACGAGCGTTTACCTGGCGGTCGGAACCGACAGCCAGGCGCTTTGCAAGAAGCTGATCGATACCTCGAAGGCCGATGCCGGCAAGCAGGTGCCGCCGTTTCAGTTGAATGTCAGCTTGGCGCCCATCTTCCAATTCGCGGCCGCCATGCAAGACGAGCCGACCGTGGCCGCGATGGCCAAGGATTTGGCCGAAGCCAAGGGCAAGGACCACGTCACGCTGGTCGTCAGCCCGCAACCCAATGCGATTCGCATTCGCCTGACGGCCGAAGAGGGCGTGTTGCAACTGCTGGGCACGGCGTTCAAGAACGCCCAAGCCGGCGGCGGCTTGCCGGGACTCGGACAATAAGCCGAATCCAGAAGAGCAAGAAATCGATTCAAGCGGCGCCGAACCGGAATGGTGCGCCGCCGCTTTTTTTCGCGATCGGTTCGCTCTGAAAGCTTGCCCAGGCCGCCGCGGCTACGCGGACCTTGCCATATCGGCCCAAAACCGCGATTTTTCTTGCGACCGCCACCGGATCTAACTAGTATCGGTTCGTCAATCCAGCCCGACCGCTTGCCGGGGATCTGCCCCGCCGCACCTGTCCACTCACCCCGCTGGTTTGCCCCCACGCCGCGCAGCACCATGATTCAACCTGCCGAGCCGAGCGCACCATGAAGTCATCACGCACAACCCAAGCCCTCGCCTCCTCGGTTCGTGGGCGGCGCCGCACCATCCCTAGATCGCTGCGCGCCACGTGGCTGCGGCTGGAGTATCTCGAGGATCGGCGGCTATTGCACGCCGGCGGGTTGGACGATGTTCCCTCGTACCTGCCGCCGCAGCACCAGTTGTTCGACTACGACGGCTATCTCACGGCCCCTTCGCAAGCCCCGCCGATCAGCATCGCCGAGAACTACTTGCGCAGCCATGTCAGCGACTTGGGCCTGTTGCCGTCGGATCTCGACAACTACGTCGTCACGACCAACTATGTCACCGAGACGACGGGGGCCACGACGCTTACTTTTCAACAGTCGCTGCACGGGCTGGAGGTCGTCAACGCGAACTTCAACATGACGGTGTCGGCGTCCGGCCAGTTGCTCAACGTGGGCGGAGGATTCGTGCGCGGCCTCGGCCAGCGGGCGAGCCAGCCGCTGGCGACACCGGCGTTGAGCGCGCAGCAGGCCGTCGTGGCGCTGGCCGACGACTTTGATCTATCGCCGCTTCACCAACCGTCGGTCGTGTCGACCGGCGCCAATGGGTCCGCCACGTTCTCGCTTCCGAGCTTGTCGCTCGACACCATCCCCGCCAAACTGCGCTACGTGGCTGTTTCCGGAGACGAGGTGGCCCTTTCGTGGAATTTGGTCGTGCGCACGCCGGATAACTTGCACTGGTACAACGTCGACGTCGACGGCAACAGCGGCGATTTGAACGCGCTGGTGGATTACGCGAGCCATGCCGCGTATGAGGTATTCGGCAAGCCTCTGGAGAGTCCGAGCGACGGATCGCGAAGCGTGCAGAACAACCCCCAGGTCATCGCTCCGGTGCCGGCGGTCATCCCTTCGCCGTTTGGTTGGCACGACACCGACGGAATTGCCGGACCCGAATTCACGATCACGCGAGGAAACAACGTCAACGCCTATGCGGACCGCGATGCCGACGACCAGCCCGACACCGGCTCGCAGCCCGACGGTGGCGCCGGGCTCAATTTCACGGGCGCTCTGGTGCCGTTCAATCCCGCGCAACAGCCGGACACCTACACGTCGGCCGCCGTCACCAATCTGTTTTACTGGAGCAATCTTCTGCACGACGTGCACTACCTGTATGGCTTCACCGAGGCGGCGCGCAACTTCCAGGTGAATAACTATGGTCGGGGCGGCACGGGAAACGACGCCCTCGATGCCGAGGCCCAGGACGGATCCGGCTTCAACAACGCCAATATGCTCACGCCCCCCGACGGAACTGCGCCTCGAATGCAGATGTTCGAGTTCGACCTCACCGACCCCAGGCGCGACAGCGATTTCGATGCCGGGGTGATCGTCCACGAGTTCGGCCATGGAGTGTCGAATCGCCTGACGGGCAATGGCTTCGGGCTCTCGGCCCTGCAGAGCGGCGGCATGGGCGAAGGCTGGAGCGACTGGTGGGCGCTGATGCTGACGCAAGAGGTCGCGAGCGAGACCACCAGCGGACGAGGCGTCGGCACTTATCTTTTGGGCCAGCCGCAGAACGGTGTGGGCATTCGGGATTTTCGCTACGACTTCGATATCGGCAATGCCAACTTGGAAACGTTTCTGAACTATGGGATCGGCGCTGGTCAAAGCGTTGCTGTTCATGACTCGGGCACGCGCTGGGCGGCGGCGCTGTGGGACATAAATCATCTGTTCATCCAAAAGTACGGGTTCGAGCCGAATGTCTACAGCAGCACGAGCAACGCGGGCAATATCCGCGCCTTGCACCTGGTGATGAATGCTCTCAAGATCCAAGCCCTGGAGCCCTCGTTCATCGACGCCCGGGATGCGATTTTGCTGGCCGATACGATGCTCTACGGCGGCGTCGACCACTTCGAGATCTGGACGGCTTTTGCGCGTCGCGGGCTGGGCGAGTTTGCCTCGACCTCCGATTCCAATTCGGTCCTGCTGACGATTTCCTTTGAAATTCCCGACAACGTGAAGCCGAAGATCTCGATCGCCGATGTCGTCGAGTTCGAAGGCGATAGCGGAACGACCAGCTTCGCCTTTAACGTGATCTTCACCGGTACGCTAGGCGCGAACGTAACGGTTGCCTATTCGACTGCCAATGGCACGGCCGTCGCTCCGAACGACCATGCGGCCGCCTCCGGCACCTTGACGTTTACGGTCGGTGGACCCACGACCCAGGCAGTTACGGTCAGCGTCGTGGGCGACGTGGCAGTCGAGCCCGATGAAACCTTCTTCGTCAATCTCAGCAACGTGACCAATGCGGTCTTGACTCGCAGCCAGGCCACCGGCACGATCAAGAACGACGACGTCGACGTGTCGATCAATGACGTGACCGTTGTCGAAGGCGACGCGGGCACGAAAAACGCCGTGTTTACGATCTCGGCGCTGGGCTCGACCGACCGCACGGTCGCGGTCAGCTACACGACGCTCAACGGCACAGCCATCGCCGGCAACGATTTTCTGCCTGCCGGCGGCGCCGTGACGTTCGCCCCCGGCGGCGGCACGGCAACGGTCACCGTGCCGATCATCGGCGATAAGCTCAACGAATCGACCGAGACCTTCACGGTTCAGCTCTTGAGCCCACAGGGCAGCCGTCTGTCAAAGGGAGTGGGCGTCGGCACGATCCTCGACAACGACCTCGTGCCGGGGCTGTATGTCAACGACGTGTTCCTGACGACGACTTCGCCCGACGTTCTCGCGGCCGTGTTTACCGTGGCCTTAGGCGCGCCCAGCGGTCAACTCGTGACGGTGGAATTCGCCACGGCCGACGGCACGGCGCTCTCGGGAATCGACTACATCTCGCACGCTGGCGTTCTCACCTTTGCCCCCGGCACGACGACGCAACTGGTCACTGTGTCGGTTATCACCAGCGGCGTTTACTCGCCCAACGAAAAGTTCTCGCTCAACCTGTTCAATCCCTTCCATGCCCAATTGGGCGACCCGCTGGGCATCGCCACCGTGATCTTTTCCGATCCGCCGTTCAATGAACGAATCATCGACGACGGCGACCCTGGCTATTCCAAGACGGGCGGCTGGGTGAATCTGACCAACACGCTGGCCTATCAACTGGATTACGACTACCACGCCGCGGGCACGGGCGCCAACTTCGCGACCTGGGCCTTCGGCAGCCTGCCGAACGGCCAGTACGAGGTCTTTGCCAAGTGGGCCGCGTTCAGCAATCGGGCCAGCAACGCTCCTTACACGATCCTTGACGGACTGGCGCCGCGCGGCACGGTGACGATCGACCAGCGCATCGCCCCCACGGGCGATCAATCCAACGGCATCACGTGGCAAAGCCTGGGCTTGTTCTCCATTTCCAACGGATCGCTGTCCGTGAGCCTGGGCGATAATGCCAACGGACTCGTCGTGGCCGACGCGATCCGCATCGTGGCCGACGGCATTCCGCCCGCCGAGCCGGAAATGGACGTGGCCGGCTCCGACCGCTCGATCGGCACGTTCGATTTGTCGCCCGCGGTGGATGACGGTACCGATTTCGGTGCCGTGGCCAGTAACAGCAATTCAGTCACCCACACGTTTGCGATCACCAACACGGGCAACGCCGATTTGCACCTGACCGGAGCGCCCCGCGTGGCCGTCGCGGGCGCCCATGCTGCGGACTTCACCGTGCTGGTGCAACCGGGCTCGTCGATAGCGCCGGGATTTCAAAGCACGTTTCAAATCATCTTCCATCCCAGCGACTCGGGACTGCGACAGGCCGTGATTTCGATCGCCAACGACGACGATAGCGAGCATCCCTACACATATGCCGTGCAGGGTACCGGCGTTGCCACGGGTCCTGCCGAGTTGACCGTCGACGACGTAACGTCCGGATTCACGGCAATCGGCGCCTGGCCGGCGAATACCAACTCGCTGGCGTTTGCCGGCCAGCACCGTTCGGCCCCGGCCGGCCCCGGCAATTCCAACACCTCTTGGGAGTTTCACGGACTCGCGCCAGGTCAGTACGAAGTTCTCACCACGTGGACGCCATTCAACAATCGCGCGACGAACGCTTCGTATATTATCGCCGACGGAAACGTCGCCGAGACCGCTGTCGGCGTCAACCAGCGCCAGTCGCCCAACGATGCCTTCGCCGACGGCGTGATGTGGGAGTCGTTGGCCCTGTTCCAGGTGACGACCGGCGAGCTGACGGTCCGCTTGAACAACAACGCCAACGGGTATATCGTGGCCGATGCTGTCCGCATCATCCGGCAGGGGGCTGCGATCGCCGCCGTGGCGCCGGTCGTGGCCCACAATTCGCAGTTGTCACTGGACGTCAACGGCGACACGCGGATTACTAGTTCCGACGCCTTGCTCGTGGTCAACAGGTTGCTATCGCCCCAGCCCGCGGTCAGCCCGCTAGCCGCGCTTGCCTCACCGTTGGCAACGGCAGATGGCGCGGATTCGACGTATTACCTGGACGTCAACGGCGACGGGCGCGTTACGGCGCGCGACGCGCTGATGGTGATTGGCTACTTGCTCAATCCGTCGGCGCAAACAAGCATCATCGCCAGCCCGGCTGCGAGTCCCGCGACAGGTCAACCCTCGGCCACGACTTTGGCTGCGGTGGATCAAGCGATCGGCCAACTGGATGAACCCGAGCTGGAGCCGGCCGTTTCGCCATTGACGACCAAAGCGAGTACCCCGGCCACGGATGTTGCCCAGCAACCCGCGAGCAAAACCACCCAATTGTTGACTCCGCAGAGCGTGCGGGCGTATTTCGCCTCCAGCGCCAAGAAGAGCCAAGCGAAGGATTCGCAGGCTGCGATGTTATAGTCCTTGTCGGCACATCGCGCTCGACCGTGTCGCGCCCGCCAGGGGGCACTTCTCTTGCCCACGGCGATGGGCTATATCTGATGGCTTGCGAACCGCTGGCGACGCGCCGGTGTCACTCTAGCTAACGAATCGTCCCGGAATCCGTGAGATGCTGACCGCCACCCGTTTTTCTCCCATCCGCACGGAAATCGCCGGCATCGGCGTCGAGCAATTGGCTCGCGACTTCGGCACGCCCACCTTTGTCTACGACGCCGCCAAGATCGTCGAGCGGATCGAGGACCTGCGTGCCTTCGACAACATTCGGTATGCCCAGAAGGCCTGCTCGAATATTGCCATTTTGGATCTGATGCGCCGGCACGGGGTGCTGGTCGACGCGGTCAGTGCGGGCGAAATCCGCCGCGCGATGACGGCCGGATACTCGACCGCCGGTGATCCGCCGCCGATCGTCTACACGGCCGACATCTTTGACCGCGAGGCGATGGACGTGGTCGTCGCCCACGGCATTCCGGTCAACTGTGGATCGCCCGACATGATCGAGCAACTGGGCCGCCAGGCGCCCGGTCGCGAGATCACCTTGCGACTCAATCCCGGTTTCGGACACGGGCACAGCCAAAAAACCAACACCGGCGGCGAGCAATCGAAGCACGGCATCTGGCACACGGAGCTGGCCGAGTGCTTGCGCTCGGCTGACCATCATGGCCTGGGCGTGACCGGTTTGCACATGCACATCGGCTCGGGCACCGATTTGGAGCACCTGGCGCAAGTCTGTGGGGCGCTGGAAAAAGCGGCTCGCGAGGTCGGTCGCTCGTTGACCTCGATCAGCGCGGGGGGCGGATTGCCGATTCCGTATCGCGACGGCGAGGGCTACGTCGATCTGCCGGCCTACTTCGCGCTGTGGGATGCGACTCGCAAACGATTGGAAGACGCCTTTGGACACAAGCTGCGGTTGGAGATCGAGCCGGGTCGCTACCTGGTTGCCGAGAGCGGCTTTCTGGTTTCACAGATACGCGCCATCAAGCGGATGGGCAGCAATACGTTTTATTTGCTCGACGCGGGCTTCAATAACCTTGCCCGGCCGATTCTGTACGGCGCGTATCATCCCATGTCGATCGTGCCCAGCGGATCGGGCGGGCCCACGCGACAACTGCACGAGGTGGTCGTGGGCGGACCGCTTTGCGAGTCGGGCGATATCTTCACTCAGGAGTCGGGCGGATTCGTCTGCGCTCGGTCGCTGCCCGTGGCCGAGGTGGGGGAGTACCTGGTGCTCGAGTGTGCCGGGGCGTACGGCTTTGTGATGGGCTCGAACTACAATAGCAAGCCGCTGGCGGCCGAGGTGCTCGTCCAGGACGGACGCATCCACCTGATTCGCCGCCGGCAGTCGTTCGAAGACCTGATCTCGGGCGAGTCGATTCCCAAGTCGACCTAAGTCCATCAGCGGCGCCTGGCTGCAAATTACGGATTCCGCGAGACTTAGGTTTGCCGTGTATTCGCCTCCGATTTGCCCGCAATTTCCCGCTGCCGCTGGTAAAAACGGCCCGATCAGCGGTTGGCGTTGTTGTCGATTGACTCTATGATTGGATTGAGTGTTTTGCTCGACGTCTGATCGCGGCCGTACAAATCGCCGCTTCACCGACATAGACCACGGGGACGCGTTTCATGGCCAAACAGGGCCCTCGCAAAAAGTTGCCGAAGGAATTGGCCGTCATCAATGCGGACAACTGCACGGGCTGCGAAGCGTGCTTGGAGGTCTGCCCGGTCGACTGCATCTTCAAGATTCAGCAGTACGACCACATGCAGAACTTGCAAAGCTGGTGCGAGATCGATCTGGAGCGCTGCGTCGGTTGCGAGGTTTGCGTTCACATACCGGGCAAGAAGACCAATCCCTACGATTTGAAGGTCTGCCCGTGGGATGCGATCGAGATGGTCGAGACCGAGCAGGTGGCCCAGGTCGTGGCCCTGATCGGCGGTCCGCCGCAATACATTTCCGAGAATTGGGATCGCCTGGTGGGCACGGCTCAGCATCTGGCCGAGTTGAAAGCCAGCGGCTAAGCCGTTCGTTCTGGGTGCCACTGCTGGCTCGCCCAGCAGCGAGATTCCTTCACAGCATCGCCGGTTCATCTAAGCGCAGAGATGCGCTTTCTACTTGCCGGCCAACTGCTCGAGTGCTTCCCGCATGTTCTCGATGCTCGCGCGCGCCAGCCGCTCGATCCCCGGTGCGTAGTCGAAGACCTCGACCGAAACCCAGCCCTGGTAGTCGACCTCGCCCAGTGCCGCGAAGATCGGCACGAAATCCAACTCGCCAAATCCTGGGCCTTGCTTGTTGGGATCGTTGGCGTGAAAGTGCTCCAGAAGCGAGACGTGCCGGCGGATCAGATCGGGGATCGGCACGGCTTCGCTCGACATGGCTTTGCAGTCCAGGATCAAGCGGCAATTCGGGTGGCCGACTTTTTCGATGAGTCGCACCGCCTCGGCCGCCGTGTTGAGGAAATTGCCTTCGGCCGGCGCCAGCGGCTCGATGCATAGCGTGACGCCGGTCTCTTCAAGCACGGCCAGGCAATCGTCGACCACTCCCTGGGCATGATCCATTGCCTGCTCGGGCGAAACGCCCGCCAGCACGTTGCGCTGCACCGGCGAACCGAAGATCATTTTCAACCCGCCCAGATCGCGGCACAGCCGGGCCAGGTCTTGGATATACGCAGCCGTGTTGCGACGCACGTCGGCATCGGGGGTCGTGAGATGAAACCCGTTCGTCTTGGCCAGCAACCAGTGCAACCCCACGACTTGCAGGCCCGCGGCGTCGGCCTGTCGCCGCACTTCGGCACGGCGAGCCGCCGAAACCTCACGTGCGTCGCCGGCCATGGTAAACGGCGCGATCTCGATGCCCGTGTAGCCGCACTCGGCCGCAAAGTCGAATGCTTTGTCGAACGGCCAATCGAGAAACGTTTCGTTACAGATGGCGAATTTCATCGGGATGGCCTGATTCGGAGTTGATTATTTCGCGGGCGGCGCGGCTGGCTTGCGACGGAACTTGGCCGGCTTCACGTCTTCCAGCTTCCGCCCGTTGGCGGTATTCGGCACGCTCACGAGCGGTTCGGCGGCGCCATCGAGCGGGTCGCCCACCGCGATGCTCTTCAATCGCTCCTCGACGCGCGCTGCATACTCGGGCGAGAGCTCGAAGCCCAGGTAACGCCGCCCCAGTTTTTTGGCCACGGCCAGGGTCGTGCCGCTGCCGCCAAACGGATCGAGCACGACCTCGCCAGGATTGCTGCACGCGCGAATGATGCGCCCCAGCAATTGCTCGGGCATCTGGCAGCCGTGCCAGCCGGCCCGTTCTTTGAACGTGCCGCAGACGCGCGGGAAATACCAGGTGTCCTCCTCGGCAGAAAAGCTCTCGGGCGTATCTTGCGGACGCAGGATCCAGGTATCGTCCGGCAGCCGCCCGGTGGGATTCGCGCGACGATCGCCGTAGACCAACTGCCGGGCCGAGGGAACGCGAATAGCGTCGGCATTGAAGGTAAAATCGTCGGCCCGCTTGACCATGTGGAACAAGTGGACGTGCGAGCGGCTGAACTTGGTCTTGCAGTTCACGCCGAAGGTGTAATACCATACGACCCAACTGCGGCAGGTCAATCGGTGCTCGCGCTGCAACATGACCTTGAGCTCGGCTGCGTATTCGTCGCCGATGGCCAGCCAGAAGGTGCCGTTGGGCTTGAGCACGCGCACGACTTCGGCGGTCCAGTCGCGGCTCCAGGCCAGATAGTTCTCGCTCTCCAGTTTGTCGTGATAGACGTCGTAGTCGTAACCGATGTTGAACGGCGGATCGGCGAAAGCCAAGTCGACGACGCCCGCTTCGACGTCTTTGAGCC
>JANNQN010000252.1:0-7820 GCA_031400775.1 Planctomycetia bacterium
GCCAGGTTTCTTGCTGCCGATGAGCAATTTCAGCGGGGGGAGCTTTTCGGGATCGAGCTTGGCCAACTTCTCGCCCAGCGCGTCCTCGAGTTGAATCGTACCGTCCTCGAGCAGCTTCGCCCGGAATGCCTGGTTGTGGTGCGCGTCGTTGGCCGAGACACCGGTCAAGCGCGACTTCTGGCAGAGTTGATCGTAGCGCTTCAGATAGTCGGCCGGGTAGTCCAGCAGCGCTCCGAATACCTCTTGCGGATACTGCTTGACGGCGGCGCCCAGCCCCACCAGGTTCAGCGGCGAGCGCAGCGCACTCATGAATTTTGGCTCGTCCTTGAAATCGGCATGCGTATTGTAGATCTCGCTGCCGGTCAGGCCCTTGATCTCCCAATCCATCCGTTCTTCTAGGTGACACAAGAAGATCAATCCATCGGTGCCGCGGACCAGGTCGGAAAACTGCTGAGGACCCTCGGACTTTTCGTCTTGAATGCTCCGCTTGGGATAGGCCAGAAAACCGTTTGCCTCGGCGCCAGGAATCAAGAGCACGCCGTCTTTCAGGCCGCGGTGCCCGTCCTTCACGTAGTCGTAATGTCCGGCCGGATGCTCGCTGAACAAGATCGCACGCACGCCGACCTGCTTGGCCGCCGCCACGATCTCGTCGATCGTGCCTCGACTGTCGTGCGAGAAAGCCGAGTGGACGTGCAACAGCGACCGCACGTCGTCGTAGCCGCTGGTCAACGACACCTTGCGACGTTCCTTCTTGAGCGATTCGATTCTTTCGTGGGTCGCGCGCAGCTTTTCCAAGCCGATGCGCTCGAGCGCATCGGCCCAAGCGGTATCGGCCACGGCAACGATCAACAGCATTCCCAGCCAGGTGCGGAAGCGGCGCATGAACAGACTCCGTGGATCGGTCGAGGGATTGGGGGGTCGGCAGCGGAAAGCCGCATCCGGAAGCACGCCCTGGGTTCGGCGGCGCCAATGCGGTGGAGCTTAGGCCGTTTATCGTACCATGCACGAGGGCCGACCGAAACGATTGGCGCCGAACCGATGGCCGGATCGACTCACGAGCACAAGTCGCGACCGACCCGACATTCGCGCTTGTGCCTGCTTTGGCTGACGGCGGGAACTGGTATACTGCCCCGCACAAATGGACCCTGACGTCTGGGCCCACGGCTGCACGGAAGACGACGGCCCCGCGCTCGCCCATGCCTTACTTGATCGGAACGGACGAAGCCGGTTACGGCCCCAACTTGGGTCCGCTGGTGATTTCGGCCTCGGTGTGGTGGGTTGACGATTCCGCGGCGGAAACGGATCTCTACCAGCGCCTGAAGCGAGAGGTCTGCAAGTCGCACCGCGGCGGGGGCAGCATGCGGCGCGTGGCGATCGCCGATTCCAAGCTCCTCTACTCGCCGGCCCAGGGCCTGGCGGTGCTCGAGCGCGGAGTGCTAGCCGCGCTTGCGCTGGCCGGCCGATGTCCGACCAGTTGGTTCGACGTTTGGCAATTGCTCGACGAGCCCTCCCATGGCCGCTTGACCAGCGTACCCTGGCACGAGAATTACAACGTGCTCTTGCCGTTGGCGGCCGACCGCGACGACCTGGCCCGGCTCGTACCCCGGCTCGAGCGCGGTCTGGCGCGCTCGGGCGTGCGGCTGGTCGCGCTTCGCAGCCGCGCGGTTTTTCCCGACGAGTTCAATCGCGCCACGGGTGAGCTCGGGAATAAGGCCGAAGCCCTGTCGCGGTTCACGCTCGAGCTTGTGGCCGACATGCTGGCGCTGTGCGCCGGCGAGCCGGTTGTCATCGTGTGCGACAAGCACGGCGGGCGAAACTACTACGGACGGCTATTGCAGATGCAGTTTCCAGATCCGCTGATCGAAGTCCACACGGAACGCGCGGAACATAGTCTCTATCGCTGGGGTCCAAGCGAAGCCCGCGTCGAAATCCACTTTCGCGCCGGCGGCGAAGATTTTCTGCCGGCCGCCCTGGCCTCGATGACGTCGAAGTACCTGCGCGAACTGGCCATGCGGGCCTTCAACGACTTCTGGTGTACGCGCGTGCCGGGTCTGGCGCCGACGGCCGGCTATCCGCGAGATGCCCGCCGTTTCAAGACCGCCATCGAGCCACTGCAACTGGCCATGGGAATCGCCGATCAAATCGTGTGGCGCGATCGCTAGCGCCCCCTTCAATGAGGATCGCCTTCAACGAGGATCAATTGCCATGCTGCTCTATATCGTCCGCCACGGCCTGGCCGGGCAACACGGCGACCCGCGCTATCCCGACGATGACCTGCGACCGCTGACCGACAAGGGTACGAAGCAGGTTTGCAAGGTGGCCAAGAAACTTTTCCGCCGCGGATTCGCGCCGAAACTGGTCGCTACCAGTCCGCTGGTGCGTTGCCGGCAGACGGCCGAGGCGATCTGCCAGAAGGTCACGCCGCCGCCCGAGCTCGTGGAATGGGATAGTCTGCGGCCGGGCAGCGAGCTGGCCCAGCTCGTTAGCTTGTCGATTGCCAGCGGCGCCGAAGAACTGGCATGGGTCGGCCATGCGCCGGACGTCGACGAGCTTTGCGCGGCGCTGGTGGGCGCTCAACCAGAGGCGATCGCCTTCGCCAAAGGGGCCGTGGCCGCGATTCGCTTTCGCGACACGATCACCGTCGGCTCGGGCGAGCTGCGCTGGTACGTCACTCCCTCGGTGCTCGGCGCCTGATACGGCGCAACAATCGGCACACGGCGGCGATCGAGAGCCCATCAGGGCCGGGTCTTGAACCGATAATAATTATTGATATACTTCGAGTCGAGCGACGGAAAACCGCTCGGATCTTTTTCGAGTCCTGCGCTTCATCCAGCGAAAATAACAGGCGGAAACCATGGACATCAAAGCAGCCCTGGCGGAGTTGATCGGCACGTTTACCCTGGTGTTCATCGGTGCCGGCGCCGGAGCGGTGCTCGAAGCCAATTCGGCCGGCACCGTCGGCGTGGCCCTGGCGCATGGGCTGGCGTTGATGGTTATCGTTTATGCCTGGGGGAGTATTTCCGGCGCTCACGTCAATCCGGCCGTGACTCTGGGTATCGCGGTGGCCGGTCGGATGGACTGGGCCAAAGCCATTTCGTATTGGATTGCTCAACTGGTCGGCGCCGCGGCCGCCGCCTATTTGTTGCAATGGTTTGTCGGTCCCGATTCCAAGCTGGGTTCGACCATCGGCAGCCTGACGCCGCTCGCCGGAGTCGAAGGCAACGCCTTCAAGGTCATCGTGCTGGAAGGCATTTTGACGTTCTTCTTGGTGGTAGCCGTGTTCGCTTCGGGCGTTCACGGTCGCAACGGCAACGTGGCCGGCATTGCGATTGGCCTGGTGCTGACGATGGATATTTTGGTCGGCGGCGGTTTGACCGGCGCCAGCATGAACCCGGCCCGCACCTTCGGCCCGGCGCTGGCCACCGGCGACATGTCGTATGTGTGGATGTACTTCGTGGGTCCTCTGGCCGGCGGTGCGATAGCCGCCTTGCTATACGATAAATACTTCTTGCCCGCAGAGCTGAAGCCTCCGGTTGAGGCAGCCGAATCGCGCGGCAAACGCAGGAGATAATTCAGCAATGATTTGTGCAACCAAGATGTTCAGCCGAATTGCGCTATTGGTCACGCTCGCGATCGGCATTTACGGATGCGCCGAGTCGAAGAAGACCGTCGACGTGAAGGCGGACGACAAAGCGGCGGAATCGTCACCACCCGCTGAAACTGCTGCCGACGCAACGCCGGCCCCCGCGGTCACGACCACCGATTCGTCACCGCCCGAGGCGACGGCTGCCGATGCCAAACCCGCCAGCGGCAAGGTCATGCTCGGCTCGCCTGAGCTAACAGCGGGCATTCCGGGCGAGGGTCCGCTCAAGTTGGCTGAGCTTGAAGTGTGGCTCAACGACCCGCGCAATCACGAGCCGCTCGATTTCGAGCTGCCGCTGGGCCTCGCGGCGGGTATCAGCCAGGTGCAGGGCGTCGATAAGAACCCGCTCACCCGGGCCAAGATCGAGCTCGGCCGGCAGCTTTACTTCGACCCTCGCCTTTCGTCCGACGTGAAGATCAGTTGCGCCAGTTGCCACCATCCGGAGGAAGGTTTCGGGCGGCACACGCAGTTCGGCGTCGGCATTCGCGATCAGATGGGCGGACGCAATTCACCGATCAGCTACAACCGCATCTTGAGCGGCCCGCAATTTTGGGACGGTCGCGCCGGCTCGCTCGAGGATCAGGCCGTCGGGCCGATCGCCAATGCCATTGAAATGGGCAATACCCACGACGCGTGCGTCGAGTGCCTGAAGGCGATCCCCGAATACAAACTGCAGTTCGACAAGGTTTTCGGCAAGATGGACATCGACACCGTCGGCCAGGCTCTGGCCACGTTCGAGCGGGCCATCGTCACCGAGCCGGCACCGTTCGATTACTACGAGCGACTACGACCCTTCGAGAAGCTCGACGCCGACGAAATCAAGGACGATCCGGATCTGGCCGCCACGTTCGAGGTGGCCTCGGCCGAAGCCAAGGCACATCCCATGTCGGACAGCGCCAAGCGGGGGCGAGACCTCTTTTTCTCGGAGAAGGTGGGCTGCACGGCCTGCCACGTGGGCGCCAACCTCACCGACGAGAAGTATCACAACATCGGCATCGGCATGGATAAGGAGAAGCCCGATATTGGTCGCGAGGAAGTGACCAAGGATCCCAAGGACCGCGGGGCCTTCAAGACGCCCACGATCCGCAACGTGGCCCTGTCCGCTCCGTACATGCACGACGGCAGCGTCGGCACGCTGGAAGAAGTCGTCGATTGGTACGCCAAGGGAGGCCATCCCAACCCGAACCTGAGCGAGAAGATCAAGAAGCTCGATCTCACGGATCAGGACAAAAAGGATCTGGTCGAGTTCATGAAGCAGGGCTGCTCGAGCGCGTTTCCAAAGATCGCCACCGGCCGCCTGCCCCAATAGTCCGCCAGTAATTCTGGCAGTCCAAATGGATCGGTTTGAGCGGTATTCGGGCGCTATTGTCCGCTGCAAGCCACGGTCGCACGCGGCCGGAGTGCGCCGGGCGCGACTTGTTCATTGCGAGCCGCAGTCATAGACTTGAATTGAAGGCGTGCCCGTTTACGTGGGGGCACGCATCCAATCTCCTTGGCCGCATCGGCATGCCCATCGAAGACGAACTGTATCAAGAGCGAATTCTCGACCACTACGAAGAGCCGTTCCATCGCGGACAGTGCCCCGCGGCAACCCACGCCCACGAGGACGAGAATCCGCTGTGCGGCGACGTGGTGCGCGTCGAGCTGGCGATCGAACCCGACGGGACGATTCGCGACGCCTATTTCAGCGGCGACGGCTGCTGCATAAGCCAGGCCTCGGCCTCGATGCTGATCGAGCGCGTGAACGGCAAGCCGGTCGAAGAGGTCAAGGCATTCAGCGGGCAGGACATGCTGCAACTATTTGGCGCCAAGCTGACCCCCAATCGTCAGAAGTGCTGCTTGCTCGCCTGGCGGGCCTTGCAGTCGGCCGTCTATTCGCCCCTTCCCGCCGCGCCCCTTCCCGCCTCGCCTCGTTCCGATCCTGCCGACGAGCTGCTTCGCGGATGAGGTTACCATGAAAACAGCGCCCGCCCCCGCGTTCGACCTCCAGCGCGTTCGCTCCGACTTTCCGATCCTCTCCAGCGTGCTGCACGCCACGGGCGATCGACCCGGTGTGCCGCTGGCTTACCTGGACAACGCCGCCACGACACAGCGGCCTCGGCAGGTCATCCGCGCGATAACCGATACCTACGAGCAGCACTACGCCAACGTCCATCGCGGCATTCATTGGCTGAGCGATCAGAGCACGGACCTGTACGAGGAAGCCCGCTCCAAGGTCCAGCAGTTCATCGGTGCCAGCACGCGCGAGGAGATCATCTTCACGCACGGCACGACCGAGAGCATCAATCTCGTGGCCCGTAGTTGGGGCGACGCGAACCTCAAGGCGGGCGACGAGATCCTGCTCACCGAGCTGGAGCATCATTCGAACATCGTCCCCTGGCAGCAAGCCGCCGCGCGCACAGGCGCCAGCGTGCGGTTCCTGCCGATCACCGACGACGGGCTGCTGAACCTGGATGCTCTGGACGAACTGCTCACGCCGCGCACTCGCATCGTGGCCGTGGCCGCGGTCTCCAACGTGCTGGGCACGGTCAATCCGATCGAAGAGATCGTCGCTCGAGCGCATGCGGCCGGGGCGCTGGTGTTGGTCGACGCTGCACAGAGCGTGCCGCATCAGCACACGGACGTTCAGGCCTGGGGCGCCGACTTCGTGGTTTTCTCCGGCCACAAGATGCTCGGCCCCACCGGCGTGGGCGTGCTCTATGGACGCCGCGAATTGCTCGAAGCGATGCCGCCTTTCCTGGGCGGTGGCAGCATGATCGAGCGCGTCACGACCGCTGGCTTCGAGCCGGCCGAGCTGCCCGCCAAGTTCGAAGCCGGCACGCCGCCCATCGTCTCGGCCATCGGACTCGGCGCGGCCATCGACTACCTGAACCAGATCGGTATCGAAGCGATTCACGCCCACGAGCGGCAGCTTTGCGAGCAGGCGCACGAAGTGCTATCCACCGTGCCGGGCTTGCGATTTCTCGGTCCGCCGCCGGAGCGCAAAAGCGGCATCGTCAGTTTTGTGATGGAGGGCGTCCACGCGCATGACATCGCCCAACTGCTCGATCGCCAGGGAATCGCCGTCCGTGCGGGCCATCACTGCGCGATGCCGCTGCACAAGCGGTTGAAGGTCAACGCCAGCACGCGAGCCAGCTTCTATTTCTACAACACGCCCGCGGAAGTCGAGCGGCTGGGCACCGGGTTGGCCGAGATCAAGCAATTCTTCAGCCGCAAGAAGCGCACCGCGCAGTAAGCGACGGATGCTAGTCGGGCAATTGCCGGCTGGGAGCCTCGATCACCTTGACGTCGATGATCTCGTCGTGCGCAAAGCTCGCTTGTCCGCCCGCCGCCGCGCGCACCTGCATCCGCCGGCCGAGCAGCGACTTCACGACCCGTCGCGAGGGAGGGAAGAGCAGCAAAATCGCGACCAGATCGGTCAGCAAGCCGGGCACCACCAACAGCACGGCGGCGATGAAAACCAACAAGCCGTCGAGCATCGATTGGGCCGGGGCCCGCCCCGCCTCGAGATCGGCCGAAATGCGGCGGAGCGTTTGAAATCCCTGCCGCCGCGCCAACCATGCGCCCAAAATGCCGGTGCCGACGACGAACGCCAACACGGCCAGCACCGAGGTCCGGTTGGCGATCCACACCAACAGCACGATCTCGACGACCGGCACCAAAGTGAACAGCAGAAACAATCGCGCGAGCACGGCGGACCTCGGGGGGTTCTGGTCCATTGTAGGCCGCTGGGGCAAGCGGCGCGAACCAGCCGAGAGTCGCCGGGGGGATTATTGTTTCGCTGGGGCTTCATAACGCGAAGCCAGCTCCGAAAACTTCTTCGCCTCGGGGCCATCGCCCAATTGCTCGTGCATGCTGGCCAGGTTGCCGTAGGGGATGGCCAGGGCCGATTTTTCCAGCAGGCCCTCGTCGGCGGCCGTTTGCATCATTCGCACGCCCTGGTTGGTCAGTCGAAGGCCTTCGCGCCGGTTGCCGGTTTCCCAATAGGACACCGCCATGCTGACGAACGTCTCGCCCTGCTTGCCCGAGTCGACGACAAACGTCGGCACCGGGTGCTCCAGCAGGGGCACCGCCTGGTCGAACCACGCGATGGCCCGTTCGTGCTCGGACTTTTGTATGGCGAACACCGCGCCCAGCCGGTAGCACAACCGCCCGCGCAGATAGTCGCGCGCCGGCA
>JANNQN010000253.1:0-6705 GCA_031400775.1 Planctomycetia bacterium
GCGTTGCTCGCGGGCATCACGAACACGAACGCGATGCTGTGGGTTTGCACGAATCGAACGCGCCTCTGGACCAGCGCGGGTAGCTGGCAGGCGCCCAGCAACACGACCTACCATATCAATTACACGGCCATCTTGAACTTCATCAAGAACGTGGGGCCCAATCCGTTTCCATCGCGGCTCCAGTCGGGCCGCATTCTGTATTACGATTCCATTCCCAACAGCATTTCGGCGACATATCCCCCTTCGGATCTCAACGAGCGGTTCTGGAAGGACTACATCGACTATTGCCTCGGCTTGGTGCAGACGGGTTCGAGCAGTTGGCTGATCATCAATAGCGGCACCGCGGGGCTGGCCGGGTACGGCACCGACTACACCTGGGGCACCGTCAGAATTACGGCCAACAGCAGCTTGACCGCCAATCCGAAGCCCTACATGCACTATGGCGACAATCCGCTGCGGCCTCGGACGCATTTCTGGTTCGGGCCGCTGAGCATGATTGACTTCCTGGGGAACTACAACTTGTGGAACCAGGTAAGTCCCGCCAACTCGCGGTTCTGCTGGTGGCCCGGTACGTGCCACGAGGCGCCGATGTATGCCTGCAAGCTGGGCATTCGCGCCGCACTCACCGACGTGGAGACCAATCATCCGAACGACCTGGTGTCGCTGATCTACTTCAGCGCGCCGTCGACGTCGTCCAGCGGTAGCGGGCGCTTCAATCGGGCGCGCGTGGGCCTGAGTCGCGCTTATTCGAACATGCAGGAAGCGCTATGGTATCCGCCTGCGACGATCGGCAATGCCAGTGCCACCGTGCGACCCTACGATTCAAACAACCTGGAAGTGCCGCGGGCGATGGGCAGCACCTGCTACGCGATGGGACTGATGCTGGCTTACAACCAGTTCAGTGCCAATTCGACGCTGGTGAGCTATAACCCGGGCGCTCCGGCTGGCGACGCCGGCGGAATGGGGCGCCGGGGTGCTCAGAAAATCATCATCTTCGAGACCGACGGCGCGCCGAACACGACGGCCACCGCCACGCTGAATAACTTGGGAACCGCCAACAGCTACTATCGGGTTCGCTACAACAGCGCGAGCCCGGGCAGCAGCGAATTTCCCACCGGCGTCAGCAGTTACTCCGACAATTCGTCGACTGTAACGACCCCGCTCTGGAATCTATGCACACAGATTGCCGCTCTCGACACGGCCAGCCCGCCGGGGCATTCCACGCCCTCGAAACCGGCACTGATTCATTGCATCGGCTTCGGTCCGGTCTTTGCGCCGGGCGCCGCTTCGGCACCCGCCGCGACCAACTCGCTCAATCAAATGCAAATCCGCGGCAACGTCACCGACAACATGCCGGCCTACAAGATCATTTACGGAAACGAGTCGACCATCGTCGCCAATCTACAGACCGCGTTTACGCAGATCATGCAGAGCGGCGTACAGATCTCCCTGATTCAATAGGATCCCCCGAATATGGATGTTCGTAGTAAGCCGCAAGCCGCGGCAGTGTTCGAAAAAGTCACGAAAATCTATCGCGTCGGCTGGGGCTCGCGCCGGATCACGGCTCTCGACCAGGTTAGCCTGTCGATTCCCGCCGGCGAGGTCTTCGGACTCGTCGGTCCCAATCGCTCCGGCAAGACCACGCTGGTCAAGGTGCTGTTGTCGATTTGTCGACCCACCGACGGACGCGTGATGCGGCTGGGCGCCCCTCTCTCCGACCGAGGCACGCTCGCGCGGGTCGGCTACGTTCACGAAAACCCGTCCTTTCCCCGCTACCTCACCGCGCGGCAGCTCGTCGAAGGCTACGGGCGTCTCTCGGGCATCAGCAGGCGGCAATCTCGATTGCGCAGCGCGGAACTGCTCGAGCGGGTCGGATTGGCCGACCGCACGCGCGAGGCGATCGCGGGATTCAGCAAGGGCATGCTCCAGCGTCTGGCGCTGGCGCAAGCCCTGGTCAACGATCCAGAGTTGCTCGTGCTTGACGAACCCTCCGAAGGCATGGACATGCCTGCCCGGCGACTGCTGGCCGAAGTCATCTGCCAGCGCCGCGAGTCGGGTCACAGCGTAATCCTGGTTTCGCACGCGTTGGCCGAGGTCGCCCGTTTGTGCGACCGAGTGGCGGTGCTGCGAGCCGGCCGCGTGGTGTACACGGGTCGCGTCGAAGATCTGGCGCCGGATTCGGTTGGGTTGGAGAACGCCGGCATCGAATCGGCCCTCGAGCCGCTTTATGAAGGAGCCCTGGCATGAAGGATTCACCGATTCTCGCGACGTTTGTCTGGCTGGTGCGAGACACCTTCCGGCAATCGCTCGCACAAGGAATATTCTGGGTGCTCTTGGTCATCAGCGCGCTGTCGATCGGCGTTTGCCTGAGCATCAGCGTGGCGGGTCGTCCGACGCTGTATCAAGGCGACGAGGCCCCCGATTTCGTTTCGCGGCGCGATCCAGACGCGGCCAACGCCGAAAAGCTCAAATCGTCCGGGGTGATTGTCGCCGATGGCGACTTTTCACTGGCATTCGGCGCGATCAAGGTTCCGCTCACCCGCGACACCAAATCGGCGATTCATTTTTTCGAGTTGATCCTGGCCGGCGGAGTGGCCGACACGCTGGGGTTGATGTTGACCTTGATCTGGACGGCCGGATTCCTGCCCAGCTTTCTGGACGGCCGGAATATCAGCGTGCTGCTGGCTAAGCCGGCGCCGCGCTGGTCGCTCATCCTGGGCAAGTACCTGGGTGTGCTCTGTTTCGTGCTGGTCAACGCCATCTTTTTCGTCGGTGGCACCTGGACGGCGATCGGAGTGCGGACCGGGTTCTGGGATCCGACGTACCTGCTCTGTATTCCGCTGTTGCTGTTGCACTTTTCGATCTTCTTCGGCTTCTCGGTGCTGTTGGCCGTCTGCACGCGTAATGCCGTGGTCTGCGTCTTCGGCTCGATCCTGTTTTGGTGCGTCGCCTGGAGCATGAATTTCGGCCGCCACGCGTTCATGACTTCGACCGACCTGGCGTCCGAGGCGCTGCGCTCTTCCTACCTGAGCGCGATTATCGACTTCGGATACTGGGTGTTGCCCAAGCCGGCCGACCTGGGAATGCTGCTCTTCGGTTCATTGGGAGCGGGCAACGATTTTGGCCAGGCGTTCGACATTAGTCTGCTCGAGGCGCACGGATTCTCGATGACGCTGTCGGTCCTCACTTCGCTGGCCTTTGCCGCGGTCGTGCTGTTCGCCTCGGCCCGCACGTTTCAGGCGACGGACTACTAAAGTTCTGACTGTCGTGGTTAGCGCTGGTATCGGGTGGCCACGACAACTTGTTGTCGTGGTGCCGCAGGCACAAGAGGAGCCCGCGCCATCGGCGATTGGTCGCGGGCCGTCTGCCGGACCTCTTGTCGCTGCGCGACCCTGACATTTGTCGGGGCCACCCACGAACTACGAGTTCACCTCGTCGACCGTCGCGCGTATACTGGGCGGCTACCTTCTCCGTATGATCGCGCCCTCGGGCGGGCCATGGGCCTGTCGAGCTTCCGGTGCGTCGAGCGGAGTCGCGAGGAGCGAATGCCGCCATCCCCTGCTGAAAATGCGCAGCCCCCCGCCGCTGGCGATGCCCCCTCGCTGACCCGCGGGATTGGACTGCTTCAGGCCACGTCGCTCAACGTGGCCAACATGGTGGGAGTCGGGCCGTTCATCACGATCCCGCTGTTCGTGGCTTCGATGGGCGGGCCACAGGCGCTGGTGGGCTGGATCGTGGCGGCCGTGCTGGTTCTGTGCGACGGCCTGGTGTGGAGCGAGCTTGGAGCGGCGCTACCCGGCAGCGGCGGCACGTATCATTTTCTGCGCGAGATTTACGGCCGCTATCCACTGGGCCGGCTGGTAGCGTTTCTGTTCATTTGGCAGTTCCTCATCAGCGGCACGCTCGAGCTGGCCTCCGGCTACATCGGCGCCAGCGATTACTTGGGCTACGCCCTGCCTGGGCTGCAAAGCCGGTTTGACGAGTGGGGCATCCCACGCGGACTGAGCGTTTGCGCGGCGGCAGCAGCACTCTTGGTAAGCATTTCCTTGTGTCGCCACGTCAACTCACTGGCCTGGCTGGCCGTGATTCTTTGCGCCGGCACCCTGATCACGACCTTCACGGTCATCATCGCGGGCATCGCCAACTTCGACGCGTCGCTGATCGAGTTTCCGCCGGATGCCTTTCGCGTGGACCGGATGTTCATGACCGGCCTGGGCGGCGCCATGTTGATCGCCATCTACGATTATCTCGGCTACTACAACGTCTGCCACATGGGCGATGAGGTCGTGCAGCCGGAGAAGAACATTCCCCGCGCGGTCATCTTTTCGGTGCTGATCGTGGCCGGCATTTACCTGACTATGAACATTGCCATCCTGGGCGTCGTGCCTTGGCAGCAGGCGGCCAAGTCGGAGAACATCGCGGCCGACTTCATGGAGAAACTTTACGGCCGGCGGGTAGCGGTCGTTTTTTCTTACTTCATCATCTGGACGGCGCTGGCCTCGGTGTTCGTAATGACGATGGGTTATTCGCGCATACTTTATGCCGCGGCCCGCAACGGCGATTTTTTTCAGGTGTTTGCCTACCTGCACCCGCGGGGCCGCTATCCGACCGTGGCGTTGTTATCGCTGGGAACGCTGACCGCCGTGTTTTGCTTCTTCCCGTTGCAAGCCGTGATCGAAGCCGCCGTCATCGTGCGGATCTTCGTGCAGTTTTTGGGGCAGATTTTTGGCCTGCACCTGTTGCACACGACCCGGCCCGACGTGCGGCTGCCATTTCGGATGTGGTTCTATCCCCTGCCCAGCCTGATCGCCGTGTCTGGCTGGCTGTTTATCCTGGTTGCCAGGCAGGAATACCTGGTGCCCGCCGGCGTGGTGCTGGCTTCGGGAGCGCTCGTGTACCCGCTTTGGCGGCGGATTGTCGGCGGAGAGCCAACGGCCGGGGAAAATTGAGAAAACGGCCATTCGTGAACTGTCGGGGACTGTCCCAATTTCCAAGGAAATGCTTGACAATCGCGCCGCGGCGCAACTAGACTCCCCATCGCTGTCATCATTGACATGGGTCAGTGGCATTCCCTAGGAGCAGCGCTAATGTGGAAAACACTCGTCGTTTTTCTCTTCGCGGCATTCGTCACCTTCGTCTCTGATGCATACGCCGTCACGATTCCCACCGTCCCGGTCGGCAACGCGGGCAACGCGAACGACACGACCGGCTTTGGTGGTGTCAGCTACGCCTATCTGGTTGGCACGACCGAGGTGACCAACGCCCAGTACGTCGAGTTCTTGAACGCCAAGGCCGCCAGCGATCCGCTGGCCCTGTACAACACGAACATGGGCAGCAACGCCCGCGGCGGGATCACGCAGAGCGGCCTTAGCGGCAGCTTTACCTATGCGGCCAAGACTGACATGGGCAACAAGCCGGTGATCTATGCGAGTTGGTACGACGCGATCCGTTTTGCGAACTGGCTGCAAAACAACCAGGGGAGCGGCGACACGGAAACCGGCGCCTACACGCTTGACGGTGGAACGCCCATTCCTAGCAATGGCTCGAGCATCATCCGAAACGCCGGCGCCACCTGGATGCTGACCAGTGAGGATGAATGGTACAAGGCGGCGTATCATCAGCCGACGGCACAGGGCGGCGATGCGGACGATTACTGGCTCTATCCCACGGAGAGCAACACGGCGCCCACCATCGCCACTGCCAATAGTGTGGGCGACATCGGCAATCCGGGGGCCAACGTAGCGAACTACAGTCATGGCGCCGACTGGAACAGCCAGAACGGCAACGTCACGACCGTCGGCAGCGCGGGACCGTTCAGCGACAGTTTTTACGGCACTGCTGACCAGGGGGGCAATGTGTTTGAGTGGAACGAAGACTTGATTGGCTCATCTCGAGGCATGCGGGGCGGTGTGTGGGACGGCGGCGCGAGCGGCCTGCGGTCCTCGTTCCGCCTCGACCTCGATCCGTCGGAGGAGGACAACTGGTTCGGATTCCGCGTGGCAACAATCCCTGAGCCAAGTACGGCAGTGCTGGCGATCCTGGCCTGTGGCATGATGTTGTGGTGGAGAAAACGGTTCAATTAGCCTAGCGAGTTGTTCCGCGCCTAATTGAAGGCCCGTTCAATTCGAGCGGGCTTTTTTGCTGCGCTAGCCGGCAACACACTAATCACCCAGTTCCCAATTTTGCGATGGCTTCGAGCAGGGCACCGTGGGGCACGCTGTCGCGTGACGCAGGGTCGGGACTGTCCCCCTCTCCGAGACAATTCGCGGATAGGCCGTCACCCAGGGCAGGCTTCGCTTCTCCCATCAACTTTGGTAGATTAGTCGGCGGTTGCGACAACGTGATCGCTGGCCAACGCCCGCCAAAGATTCCCGAGGGTCTCGCGCCATGCCCCCCTTTGCCTGTGCCGGACCGATCGATCGCCGCGAGTTTATGCGCGTGGGCACGTTGGCCTTGGGCGGTTTGGGGCTGTCGGATCTGCTTGCGGCCCGCGCTGCGGCTCAGATCAGCAGCGATACGACCGTCATCCTATTCTGGATGTGGGGCGGCCCCAGCCAACTCGAAACATACGACTGCAAGCCCGACGCACCGAGCGAATATCGCGGGCCGCTACGTCCGATCAAGACCACCGTGCCCACGCGCATAAACTCGCGGCGATCGATCGGTCCGGCACAGGCAAAGGGGGGCATGGCGCGAGACCCTCGG